>JAAYEA010000189.1 GCA_012689325.1 Chloroflexota bacterium | reverse complement strand
GCACCGAGTACGGTGGCGGTGGGTACACCGCTTGCACCGAGTACGGTGGCGGTGGGTACACCGCTTGCACCGAGTACGGTGGCGGTGGGCGTCGCACCGAGGACGGTGGCGGTGGGTACACCGCTCGCGGTGGGTACACCGCTCGTGGCGGCAGGGGCGGCGCTGGCCTCGGCTGCCGCGGCCGGGCTGGACCACGTCGCCAAGACCACCGGCGAGAGGGCGGGCCAGGTCGGCGGCGGGGTGGAGCGGCGCAGGTCGGCCAGGCCCCAGGCCCCGGCGCCGGCGAGCACGAGCATGCCCAGCGCGATGAGCGTATTCCCCCATATCCTGCGCGACATCCCAGTCCCGCTCCTTTGGCCGCCCCGCCCGGGGCGCCAGCTCAGCTCCCGGCGCTGGCGATCCAGCCCGTCTCCACCTCGTAAGGCGTCTCGCGACGCAAAAAGCGCACCAGGATGCGGGCGCGGTTCTCGCCGGAGAGCCGCCGGTCAAAGATGCCCTCGTAGCCCCGGAACGGCCCCGCGGTGATGCGGACCCGCTCGCCGGCCCGGAAGGCGGGCCCGGCCTCCCCCGCGCCCAGGAGCGCCCGCACCTGCTCCTGCAACGCCTGGACGACGCCATCCTCGATGGGGATCGGCTCGCCATCCATGTTCACAATGTGCACCAGCCCCGGCGTCCAACGGACCCAGCTCGTGTCCTCGGGCAGCGCCAGCCGCGCAAAGATATAGCGCGGGAAATAGGGCCGCCCGATGCCCAGCCGCTTGTCGCGGGAGGTGCGGGGCAGCTCGGGCAGGTAACATTCCAGCCCCTGGCTCTGCAAGAGCAGGCTCACCCGCCGCTCCGTGCGCGGCTTGGTGTAGAGGCAATACCAGCGTTTGGCCTGCTCCGGCCCGACCTCCGGGCCGCTGGCCGAGCTAATGGTGTCCGTAGCGCACGACCTCGAAGCGATAGAGCTTGATCGGCTCCCGCGGCGCGATCCAGGCCTTGCTGCGGGCGATGGCGATTTGCTCCTCCACGGTGTCCACGCCCTCCAGGTTGGGGAGCAGCAGCCCCCGCCGCCCGCCCGCTTCCACGATGACGCCGTAGCGGACGGGGTCCAGCTCGGCGGGCGACTCGATCGCCTCGGGCGCGCTGAGGACGTCCACCGAGATGACCAGGTCGTCGAGCTCGTCGGGGCGGACCGGCGTAAAGCGCGGGTCGCGGGTGGCGGCGCTGATGGCGTTGGAGATGACCTCGACCGCGACGTTGGGCTGGGTGGGCATAAAGGTGCCGATGCAGCCCCGGAGCTGGCCGAGGCGGTGCAGCGAGACAAAGGTCCCGGCGCGCAGCTTCATCTCGGGGGTCAGCTCGCGCGGGGCGGAGATCCGCTGGCCCTCGCGCACATAGGCCTCGATGGTGCGGCGGGCCAGTTGCACCAGGGGATGCTCTTCGGGCGGGTGTTCCGGTTTCATGGCCGACTCCCTTCGCAAGCGGCGCGACGCCGCATGACTGGCACGGCTCGCATTATACCACGGCCCCCGGCGGGGCGCAACCAGGCGCCGCCTGATAAAAAAAGCCCCGCGCGGCGAGCGGGCTCGCGGCGGGGGCCAGGGATCAAGGCGGAGAGGGTGGGATTTGAACCCACGGAGCATTGCTGCTCACGCGCTCTCCAGGCGCGCGCATTCGACCAAACTATGCTACCTCTCCGGGTCTCGGCCGCTATTATACGCGGATCGGGCGATTTCTACAAATCGCGGCCATTTGACCGCGCGGGCCGGATGGGATAAACTGGGGGCATTATGAGCAAGAGGTGTCCATGACCACGCGAGATATCCTGGTGATCGGCGACGAGCGGCTGCGCGGCAAGGCGAAAAAGGTCCATCGCTTCGACGCCAGCCTGCAAGCTTTGGTGGATGACATGCTGGAGACGCTGGACGCGGCGAACGGGCTGGGGCTGGCCGCGCCGCAGATCGGCGTGCCCCTGCGGGTGGTGGTGATCGGGATGCCCGCCGAGGAGGACGAGGAAGGGCGCGTGGTCAAGCCCGAAAAGACCTACATCCTCTGCAACCCCGAGATCATCCAGGCCAGCGACGAAAAAGAGGTGCAGGAGGCCTGCCTTTCCGTGCCCGGCTATATGGGCAAGGTGGTGCGGGCGATGGACGCGGTGGTCAAGGCGCAGGACGCGCGGGGCCGCCAGGTCCGCGTGCACGGCGAGGGGCTGCTCGCCCAGGCGCTGCAGCACGAGCTGGACCACCTGGACGGCGTGCTGTACGTGGACCGCGTGCAGAGCGACGACGACCTCTGGCAGGTCTCGCACGAGGATGAGGAAGAAGAAGAGTAGGGGCAATTCCAGAATTGCCCCGTCGGCGCGAGGCGCAGACCCTCTCCCCCTGCCCCCTCCCCCAACGCGTTGGGGGAGGGGCGCGATACGCGGCCCGTTATACGCCCCTACAGCCACGCCCCCAGCTCGGACACGTCGCGCAGCACGAGATCGGCGCGGGCGCGGCGCAGTTGCGCCTCCGAGCCGAGCCCCGAGAGCACCCCTACCGTCCGCGCGCCCGCCGACCGTCCGGCGCGGATGTCCCAGGCGGTATCGCCCACCATCAAGCACGCCTCCGGGGCTACCCCCAAGAGCCGCGCCGTCCGCCGCACCGGCGACCCGGTGGGCTTGAGCAGCCAGGTGTCCTGGCGCGTGGTCACCACCTCGAAGAGGTCCGCCAGCCCGTGCGCCGCCAAGAGCCCCGCGGCGGCCCGCCGCGCGCGGGAGGTCACCACGGCGAGCCGGTAACGCCCCCGCAGCGAGAGCAGCAGCTCCGCCGCGCCGGGGGCCAGCCGCGACTGGCGGCTGGTGCCGATGCCCCGCAGCCGGCGGAAGCGGTCCGCCTGAAAAACCACGTCGGTATCCACGCCCAGCCGCTCGGACCAGGCCAGCAGGTAATTGACGGGCGTCTCGGCCCACAGCCAGGCGCGCTTGACCGCGCGCCGCAGCAGGCCGGAGCGCGCCGCGGCGGCCTGGCGGTCCACGGCGATGAGCGTGCCGTCCAGGTCGAAGAGGACCGCGCGCAGGCCGCGCCCCAACGCGGGAGCGGGGGACGGGCCCCCCGGCTCGCTCATGGGGCCTTGACCCGCGTCCCGCGGGCCCAGACCGGCGGGTTGGCCAGGAAATCGGGGCGCTCGCCGGCCAGCGCCTTGAGCATCTGCTCGGCGACGCCGACGCCCATCTTGCGGTTGCCGTCCTCGGTAAAGCTGGCCAGGTGCGGCGTCAGCACCACGTTATCCAGCTCGAGCAGCGGGTGCGGGAAGGGGATCGGCTCGACGTCAAAGACGTCCAGCCCCGCGCCGGCGATGCGCC
This sequence comes from Chloroflexota bacterium, assembly GCA_012689325.1. Classification (GTDB taxonomy): domain Bacteria; phylum Chloroflexota; class Anaerolineae; order JAAYEA01; family JAAYEA01; genus JAAYEA01. The sequence continues at coordinate 15,117 of JAAYEA010000189.1, read as the reverse complement.
TGGCGCGCAAGGTCTCCAGGAGCGCCCCCTCGTCCACGATGGGCCCGCGCGCCACGTTGATCAGGTAGGCGGTGGGCTTCATCAGCGCCAGCTCGCGCGCGCCGATCAGCCCGCGGGTCCCTTCGGTGAGCGGGGTGTGGACGGTGAGAAAGTCGGCCTCGCGGACGACGCTCTCCAGCTCGGCGCGCGGCTCCACGCCCAGCGCCTGGGCCTGCGCGGCGGTGAGGTAGGGGTCAAACGCCAGCACGCGCATCCCCAGCCCCTTGCCGCAAATCTCGGCCACGCGGCGGCCGATCCGGCCCAGCCCCACCACGCCCAGCGTCTTGCCCAGCAGCTCCACGCCGACGTACTCGCGGCGGTGCTTGAACCCCGCCGCGCGGATGGTGATATCGCCGGGGCGCACCTGCTTGGCCAGCGCCAGCATCAGCGCCACGGCGTGCTCGGCGGTGGACTCGGTGGGGGCGTCGGGGGTATAGACCACCAGCACGCCCTGGTTGGTGGCCCCGGCCAGGTCCACATTGTCCACGCCGACGCCGGGGCGGCCCACGGCCTCCAACAGCGGCGCGCTGGCCATCAGCTCCTCGGTGACGGGGAGCGCCGACGAGGTGATGAGCCCGTGCACCCCGCCGCGCAGGATCTCCCGCACCTTGGCGTGGTCGGGGATGGGGCCGATGACCTCCACCTGCCCGGCCAGCAGGCTCAGCCCGTCGCGATGGATGCCGGTTTCCAGCAAGAGCTTTTTCATGGCGCCGTCCTTTCTTGGTTGGCAAAGCGCCCCTGGTCGCGGGCGCGGTATTTCTCCATCATGCGCTCCCATTCGCGCTCCAAATCCAGCCCCTCGCGGTTGGCCAGGCAGATCAGCGCGAAAATGACGTCGCAGATCTCGATGCCCAGCTCCTGGGCGGCCTCGCTGGATTTCTTGGGCTTTTCGCCATAGAGGTGGTTCACCAGCCTGGCCAGCTCGCCGACCTCCTCCGTGACCCGGGCGAGGTTGGCCAGGGGCGCCCAATAGCCGCCGCCGGCCTGCGCCACCCAGCGGTCCACCTCGGCCTGCCAATCGCGCAACGTCTGTGCCATCTAGGCTCCTCCCGCGTGAATCTCGACCACGCGATCCAATCCGGCGTAGTCCTGCCGCAGCGAGACCGCCGCCGCGGGGCAAGCCTCGCGGGCCGCGGCCAGGGCGGCGGGCCCCTGCGCGGCGCCGATCTCGAACAGCGCCAGCCCGCCGGGGGCGAGGCGCGTCGCCGCCTGCCGGAGCAGCCGGCGCACCAGGGCCAGCCCGTCGGGCCCGCCATCCAGCGCCAGCCACGGCTCGTGGACGCCCACCTCGGGCTCCAGCCCCGGCCGCTCGTCCGGGCGGATGTAGGGCAGGTTCGCCAGCAGCAGGTCCAGCGGCCCGGCGCAGGCGGCCAGCAGGTCGCCCTGCCAAAAGCCGATCCGCGCGCCGACGCCGTGGCGGCGGGCGTTGGCGGCGGCCACCCGCAGCGCCGCGGCGGAGAGGTCCACGGCCAGCACGCGGGCGCCGGGGAGCGCGCGGGCCAGGGCGATGGCGATGGCGCCGCTGCCGGTCCCCACGTCGGCGACGAGGGGCCGCGCCAGGCCAGCCCGGCGAAGATGGCCCAGGGCCAGCTCCACCAGCAGCTCGGTCTCGGGGCGGGGGATGAGCACGTCGGGCGTCACGGCAAGCTCGAGGCCGTAAAAGGCGGCCACGCCGGTGATATAGGGCAGCGGCTCCCGCGCGCGGCGGCGGGCCACCCAATGGGCGTACTCGCGCGCCTCCGACTCGCCCAGCGGGCGGTCGGGGTGGGCGTGGAGCGCGGCGCGGTCCCAGCCCAGGAGGCGGGCCAGCAAGAGCTCGGCATCCAGGCGGCTCTCCGGCACGCCCCGCTCGGCCAGCAGCCCGGCGGCCCAGCGCGCCGCCGCGGCCACGGTCAGCCCGGGCGGGGGGGCCAGGTCGGGCGCATCGGCGCGGGGGGGCTGGGGCATGGGCATCGCTCCGCCGGGGTGGACGGCTTAGCCGCGCTCCAGGCCCGCGGCCTGGAGTCGCTCCGCCTGGTCCGCGCTGGTCAGCGCCTCGATGAACTCGTCCAGATCGCCTTGCAGCACCGTCTCGAGCTGATAGACCGACAGGTTGATGCGGTGGTCGGTGACGCGGTTTTGGGGAAAGTTGTAGGTGCGGATCTTTTCGCTGCGGTCGCCGCTGCCGACCTGGGAGCGCCGGGCGCTCTCCACGGCGGCGTGCTGCTTTTCCTGCTCCATGGCATAGAGCCGGGCGCGCAACACGGCCATGGCCCGGATGCGGTTCTGCAGTTGCGAGCGCTCGTTCTCGCACGAGACGACCATCCCCGTGGGCAGGTGGGTCAGGCGGATGGCGGTCGAGTTCTTTTGCATGTGCTGGCCGCCGGCGCCGGAGGAGCGATAGACGTCCATGCGGATGTCCTCGGGGTTGATGTTGATCTCCACCTCGCCCACCTCGGGGAGGACGGCGACGGTGGCGGTGGAGGTATGGATGCGCCCGGCGGACTCGGTGGTGGGGACGCGTTGCACGCGGTGGACGCCGCTCTCGTATTTGAGCCGGGAATAGGCCCCCGCGCCGCGAAGCTGAAAGATCACTTCCTTAAAGCCGCCGACGCCGGTGGTGCTCTCGCTGATCAGCTCGGTCTTCCAGTTGCGCAGCTCGGCGTAGCGGTTGTACATGCGATAGAGGTCGCCGGCAAAGAGCCCGGCCTCGTCGCCGCCGGCGCCGGCGCGAATCTCGACGATGACGTTGCGCTTGTCGTTGGGGTCGGTGGGGACGAGCAGCAGGCGCAGCTCGTCCTCCAGCGCGGCCTGTTGGGCGGCCAGGTGATGGGCCTCCTCTTGGGCCAGCGCGCGCATCTCGTCGTCGTCGGCCTCGGCGAGCATCTCGTGGGCGGAGGCGAGCTCGGCGCGGACGCGCACGAGCTGGCGGTACTTGTCCACGGTGGGGGCGATCCCCGCCTGCTCCTGGGCGTACTCGCGGACCCGGTCCGGGTCCACCACCACCTCGGGGCTGGCCAGGAGCTCGTTCAGTTCTTCGTATCTGCGCTCGATCAGCGCCAGGCTATCTTCCATACCTTATGTTCCCTCTGCTGAGACCTATGGCGACAACAGAGCCCCTCGAAGGCTCAAGGGGCTCCAGGTTGACCAGCGTATTATAGCATCATCGCGGCGCCGCGCCAAATAGGCGGGGTCAGGCGGCGGGGAGGCGGAGGGTGAAGGCGCTGCCCGCGCCTGGGGCGCTCTGCAAGGCGATCTCGCCGCCGAGGCGCGCGGCCAGCCGCTGGGCGATGGCGAGGCCCAGGCCGGAGCCCTCGGTGTCGCGCATCAGGGGGTCATCGGCCCGGAAAAAGAGGTCAAAGACGCGGGGCTGGTCCTCGGCGGCGATGCCGATCCCCGAGTCGGCCACGCGGACCCACAGGCGGGGCGGCTCGCCCGGGGCGGCGGGGCCGTTCGCGATAGAGACCTCGATCCGGCCGCCGTCGGGGGTGTATTGGCAGGCGTTGGCCACCAACTCGCTCAGGATGCGCCGGAGGGCGTCGGGATCAGCCCAGGCGGGGCGCGGCTCCCCCTCGGCGCGGCAGGCCAGCCGCAGGTCGCGGGCGCGGGCGGTGGCGGCGCGCGATTCGAGGAGCCCCTCGGCCAGGGGCGCCACGGCCACGGGCTGGAGATGCAGCGGCGGGCCGCCGGCGTCCAGCTCGGCCAGGTCGCGCAGGTCGTCCAGCAGCGCGGCGAGCCGGTCGATGTTGGCGGCGGTGATGCGCAGGTACTCGCGCTGGGTGGGGGAAAGCGGCCCGGCGAACTGCCCGGCCAGCAGGGCGGCAAAGCCCTTGATGGCGGTCATCGGCGCCTTGAGCTGGTGGGCGACGGTGGAGACAAAGCCAGCGGCGGCGGCCTGTTGCTCGTGGGCCGCCTCGGCGAGGGCGCTCAACAGCCCGGCCCAGGCGGAGAGCGTGTCGGCATCCACCGAGCGGGCCGCCAGCGCGCCCAGCGCCCGCCCCTGCACGCACACCGGCGCGGCGCAGAGGTCGCCCAGTGGGCCGGGCAGGTCGGCGGCGGGGGAGGCGGCGATGGGGGCGCCCTCGGGGTCCAGCAGCCAGAGCTCGGCGGCCGGGGCCAGGGCCGCCAGCCGGTCGAGGCACGCTTGCCAGCGGGGCTGGCCCAGCAGATCGCTCAGGCGCAAGGCATCAAGCATGATATGGGCATCCTGTGGTGGGTTGGCATCGGTCCCCTCGCCGGCGCGCGGGGCAGCCACAGCGCCCCGCGGATTCGCCGCATCTGCTCATTCAGACGGGAAAGGTGGGACGCGGGATACGCGCGGGGCCCGGTTGCCATTTCGCGCGGGCTCCGCTATAATGGGCGGGACCCTCGCGGAGGGATTCCATGCGCGGAACGACCATGCACGACATCAGATGGCTCCTCGTCCTCTTGTGCGCGCTGTGGCTGGCGGCTTGCGAGCCCGCCGCCTCGCCCACGCCGCCGCCGACCCCGCCCCCCACCACGCTGGCCGCGCCGTCCCCCACGCCGACCGCCTCGCCGCGGGAGCCCAAGCTGGCGCTGTTGGGGTGGGACTGGTCGCCGGAGGGCGGGCTCTTGCGGGCCTACCTGCGCAACGAGGGACCGCTGCCGGTGCGGCTGAGCGGATTGGCCGCGCCCGCGGGCCAGGCGGCGAGTTGGTCGCGCGTCTCTCCGGACCCGCTTCCGGCGGGGGGCGTGGCGGCCTGGACGATCCGGCTGGACGGGGCGGCGCGCGCGGCGACGCTGGACTGGCGGCCGGCCATGCCCCGCGCCGAGCCCGCGACCATCCCCCTGGCCGAGTCGCCGCTCGCCATCAGCTACCTGACCGCGGCGGCGGATGGGCGGCGATTGCTGGTTTTCGCGCGCAACGACTCGCCGACGGCGCTCATCCACCTGGAGGAGGCGCGGCTGGGCGGCGACCCGGTCCCCGCCGAGTTCCGGCAGCGCGACCTGGCCCCCGGCGAGGTGGCGCTGCTGGCGCTGACGCCGCCGGTCCCGCCTCCGCTATTGGGCCGGGCCGCCGTGGAGGTGCGCGGGCGCACCCAAGACGGCGCGGCGGTCTCGGCGTGGGGCGATATCCGGCCGCGCGCGGCGTTCTTTCCCATCGGCGCGCGGCCCGATCCCGCCGAGCTGGGGGAGGAGGCGCTGCGGGCGCTGCGGGGGCAGGGCTTTAACACGGTGATCGTCCCGCTGCCCGAGGCGCAGGGCGACCCCTTCTGGACGCTCCTGCGCGACGAGGAGGGGCTCCGCGCGGCGGCGATCCCGCGCTATCCCGCCGATCCGGCCCAGTTGGCGGCCTTTGCCGACGACCCCGCCATCCTGGCGCTGGTGGTGGAGGCGCTGGGCCGCCCCGCCGCCGAGCTGGAGGCCGCCGAGCGGGCCTATCAACAGGCCACGGCGCACCTCACCTACCTGGACCTGGGCGCCGCCGAGCTCTCAGCGGACCTCGCCCCGCTGGCCGACGCGGCGGGGCTGGCGCGCTATGCCATCGACGCGCCGGGGCCGCGCTGGGCGGGCTCCCACGCGCTGGAGGAGGTTTATACGGACACGCTGGCGCTGCGCGCGCTGGCCGGGCCGGGGCCGGTCTGGACCTGGGCGCAAGGGCTGGGGTTGGCGCCGTGGGGCGCGGCGGAGGCCGACACTTGGGGCCGCCTGCCCACCGCCGCCGAGCTGCGGGCGCAGCTTTGGCTGCAAGTGGCCGCCGGGGCCAAGGGCGTCTTTTGGTCCGCCTACTCCCCGGCGCTGGCCGCCGCGGCGCCCGAGCTCTGGGCCGAGATCGGGCGGCAGAACGGGGTGCTGGCGGCGCTGGGCGAGCTGCTGCTCTATGGCGAGCCCGCCGCCCCGGCGTGGGTGGAGGGGGGCAAGGCGCTGGCCCGTCCCATCGTCGGCGAGCGCGCCGCGGTCATCCCGGTGGTGAACCTCGATTACGCCTGGGAGCGGCGGGCTTGGGCCGCCGGGCAGCCCGCGCCGGAGCCCTCGCCCGCCTATGCCTTCCGGGCGCGGGAGGGGGTGGCGGTGCAGGCGACGCTGCCCGCCTGGCTGCAAGCAGAGGACGTCTTCCTGGTCACGCCCGACGGGGTGGCCGAGCTGGAGTGGTCCGTCGAGGCGCGGGTGCTCACCTGCCGGCTGGCGGCGCTGGAGGACGCGGCGGTGATCGTGGCGGCGGGGGACGAGGCGCTGCGCGACGAGGTGGCGGCGCGGCTGAGGTAGCCGGGGGGACGAAAAAAGCCGCCAGTATCCTGGCGGCTGGGATTAGCGCCCCGCTGTGCCGTGTGCAAGAGGGTTTTGAACCTGCTTGCGCAGGTGGGAATCTACCCAGAGGTGTCGGCCCGGCCTTGCGACCGTTCCAGTCCCTCTTAAAGAGGAGATCGATCCCCGTTAGTGTAAATGTTGGCTCAAAACGTGTCGCTGCATCACAAACACAGCAGGGTTTAGAGGGATGTTACCACCAATGGCCGAAACGCGCAAATCTCGGGGGCTGGCGGCAGGGCTCGCGCCAAGTCGTCAGTCGCCTTGGCGCGCCAGCCCGCACGGCGATCAATCGCCGCGCTACCAGGCGGCGCCCGATGAAATCGGGCTTCCGGAGCCTCCGCGGCGCGGAACGCCAACGCCTGATTCTATCAGGCGCCGCACCGGCATTCCATGCCGCCTTAGCTCGGCGTCGGCATTCCATGCCGCACCGGCATTCCATGCCGCATTGATCGCCGAGCGACTTGGCACAAGCCCGCGGCTGGCGCTGGCGCGCTGGCTCGCGGCGTTATTGGCGCTGGTCGCCTGCGCCGCCTGGGCGCCGGCGGCCCGCGCCGACGATTTCACCTGGCGCGAGCTGCTCTATGAGCCGTTCGACGCGCTCTCGCGCTGGGAGCTGGACCCCGGCTGGGGCGCGGAGGGCGGCGCGCTGGCGGGGACCGGGCCCGCCGCGGCGCGGCTCGCCTTCCCCGCCCCCTGGCGCAACCACCGGCTGATGCTCCGCTTCTCCCTGGCCCAGGGCGGGCTGACGCTGCGCCTGCGCGAGGGCGCGGCGGGGCGCTACTGGCTGCGCCTGGACCCGGCGGGGCTGACGCTGGCGCGGGAGGGGGCGACGGGCGCGCGCGAGCCGCTGGGCCGCGCCGAGCTGGCGCTGGGGCCGGGGTGGCACACCCTGTTGGTGACGCTGCACGAGGACCACCTGATGGCGGCGCTGGACGGCGCGGAGCTGCTCGATTGTTTGGACCTGGCGCCGCTGCGGCAGGGGGCGCTGGCGCTCGAGCTGGCGGCCGGTGACCGCGCCAGCGTCGATGACCTGTGGATCACCGGGCTCTTGCCGCTGCCGGACGAGCCGCCGGACGCGGCCCGCGTCCAAGTCGGCGGGGCCGACGACGTCGGCGGGGCCGACGCGGACGGATTCGCCCCGGTGGTCGGGCAGGCGGGCGCCGTGCCCGCGGGCGCCACGGTCTATGCGCTCAACCTGGAGACGCTGGATTTCGCGACGGCGACGGCCACGGCGGAGGGCAGCTTCCAGGCGCGGCTCTTTGCCCCGCCCGGGGCCACCGTGCAGGTGAATTGGGGCTACCCCGGCGCGCTGCCCATTTTCGAGAGCATCGGGCTGGAGGGCTCGCCGGCGCTCTTGCTCAGCGCCCCGCTCCCCTCGCCGACGGCCTACGCCGTGGGCGGGCGGCTGGGCGACGGGCATTGGGTGGCGCGGGGCGAGGGCTTCCCCGCCGAGGCGGCCCCCGGCGATGTGCTCACCGCCACGCTGCAACTGCGCGGCCGCGCCGCCGCCCTGGCCTGGCTGGATCCGGGGGCGCTGCGGTTGGAGCTGGACCTGGGCTTGCAGCGGATTTTCGACGAGGCGGGGCAGCAGTTGCCGCTCGCGCGCGTCTTTGTCTCGGCCTACCTGACCCCCTCGGGGCTGCCGGTGGAGGCGGAGCAGGAGGCCGCCGACCCCTGGCTGGCGACGCTGGGCTGGCCGGGGAGCGCGCTGGAGCTGCAGGGGCGCGCGCTCAGCGCCACGCTGCCCATCACCCTGGCGCTCCCCGCCGACCTACCGGCGGGGGTCTATCGCCCGCGGCTGCGGCTGCGCTTCCTGGAGCCCGCCGGGGCGGGGTGGGCGGCGGCGCCGTCGCTGGGGTGGAACGACGACAGCTATATGGCCGAGCGGCAGGACCCCACGCGGGAATACCCCTGGCCGCTCTTGCCGCCGGTCACCGTCGGCGAGCCCGCCGCCCCGCGGCTGGCCTGGTCGCTGCTGGCGGATTACAGCTCCAATAGCGAGCGGGGCGTCCGCGCGGCGGAGGACGGGCATTACGCGCTGGCGCCGCGCACCGCCTTCTCCAGCGGCGTCACCATCCTGCCGCGGGAGGACATTTACGGCCAGCCGGTGGCCTATACGCTGGAGCCGTCGCTGCCGCTGACCTCCTGGGGGATCCGGCCCACCTACGAGCGGGTGGCGCTCTGCCCGCCGGCGCTGCCGCTGGCCTACCCCGCCGGCGAGGTGCGCGCGCGGGTGGTCGCGCCGGACGGCCAGACCACCGACCTGGGCGCGTCGCCCTTCCTGGCGGGGCTGAACCCGCTGATGATGTACCGCCCGGACCAGGCCGACCCCAAGCAGGCCCATCGCACGCTGATCCAGGGCTTTGGCAACCCCGGCCCGGCGGACACCTACCGCGGCTGGACCGGCAACCCGGCGCTGCGCTACGTCTTTACCCAGTACGGGCGCTATACCATCACCCTCAGCGGCGAGATGCGCGATATCTGGGGCCGCGCCTACCCCGCCGGGGGGACCTACGAGGTGTGGATCGCCCGGCCGCTGGACCTGGAGCTGGGGACGCTGCCGGGAACCCCCTTTGAGGTGGGCGACGCCTACAGCCCCGCCGTCCGGGTGCAGCCCGGCGTCCCCGCCGAGATCGCCGTCGACGTCACGCTTTATGTCAATTCAAGCCCCGCCGACGCGCGCCGCTACCACGCCAAGGGCCGCGCCAACCCCTACGGCGCCTATCACCCCGGCGCGGGCGCGGCGGCCTTTCGCTTCGAGGCGCCGGGCGAGTACGACGCCCTGGTGACGGCGCGCTATTGGGACGCGGAAGGGGCGCTCTGGATGGGCGCGGTGCGCGGGGCGGGCGTGGTGGAGACGCCGCAGACCCCCCTGGTGGCCCACGGCGAGCGCGGCATCCGCTCCTTCGTCGCGGTCAAGCGGCCGCTCTGGTTCGCCGAGGGGCGCAGCGGCAACGTGGTCCCCGGCCAGACCGACGGGCTCTATCGCGAGCGCGACCTGGGCGGCGCGCTGCACCTCCCCTACCCCTACATGAGCGGCGACGTGGTCTGGATGGTGGACCGCGAGGGGGAGAACTCGGTCTTTCCCACCCTCACGCTGGACGACACCCGCGGCGAGATCGCCGACCTGATCCAGGCGCGGCTCCCCGCGCTGGCGGAGGGGGCCTGGTACTATGGCCAGTTCCCCCGGCAACTGCTGCCCCTGGACCGCCGGGCCATCGGCGAGCTGCCGCTGGTCAGCACCACCACGGCGGGGCGGCGGGAGGGCGCGACCACGGGCTGGCCGGTGGGGCAGTTCCCCGCGCTGGTGGACCAGGCCGGCTACTTTTACGCCAGTTGCGTGCGCGCGGATTTGAGCGTGGCGCACCTGGTGGCCGAGTCGGGGCTGGGCAACGCCTACTGGTTCGCCGACGACAACTATAACCTGCAATACGGCCAGGGGGTCAACGGCGACATCGCGCCGGATTTCAAGATCAATTTCGGCGGCGCCGTTTTCCGCGACGCGGCCAGCGGGATCAACCAATACGCCATCTATGCCTCCGCCGACGTCTATATCGCCCCGGGGGAAGCGCAGAGCAACCGCACCATGCCGCCGTTCCAGGGCGCGGCGGGCGGCCCCGACGGCGGCCCGCTGCTGACGCTGGAGGGCGAGGCCATCGACCTGTTCATCCAGCCCACCGCCGCGCGGCCGGGGACGATCCTGCAGGTGGGGGAGACGTTCTCTTTCGCCGGGCAGTTCGTGCCCACGCTGGCGTCGCGGCTGGCCGTCACCGTCACGCTGCCCAGCGGCGCGACGCGTCACATCTCCGGACAGGCCAACAAGATCGGCTATTTCTACGACCCCGCGCAGGATTTCGTCGCCACGGAGGCGGGGGTCTATCGGGTGCAGGTGCGCGGCTGGCACGACGGGGCGACCTCCGCCGGGCCGGTGGCGCCGCCCTACCCCCAGGGGAGCGTGCTGGGCGCGGCGCGGGGATGGTTCGACGTCTATGTGGTGGCGCCCGCCGCGCCGCCGCTGGAGGTGGCGATCCCGCAGCGGAGCCTGGCGCGCGCCGCGCAGCCGCTCGAGGTCGAGATCATCCCGCCGGCGGGGTGGGAGGGGCTGGAGGCGCGGTACACCCTCTCGCTCTCGGGGGCCATCCTGGAGCAGGGGACGCTGGCGGCGGAGGGCGGGCGGCTGGCCTACGTCTACGACCCCATGCGGCTGAACGCCGACCACCCCAACCTGGACGTCTCGATCATCGCGGAGCAGTGGGCGTTCATCCCCTGGGACGAGCCCGAGGCCGCCGACACAGTGCAGCTCGACCTGTTCGTCGCGGGCGCGGCGGGGGGGCGGGCGGTCCAGGCGGCGCGGGCGATCACCTTGCAGGGGGCGCAGCTCCTGGCCCCGGACGGCCTCCGGCGGCAGTATTTGCCGAGGGTGATGGCGGGTACGACGAGACCCTAAAGGTCTAGGAAGACCTTTAGGGTCTGGCTGGGAAAGGTTGGAGAAACGCACATGACCACAGGACGGAACAAGGGCCGAGTCGTTTATTCCACCGACCCGGATTTCGGGCGCCGCTGCCCCAGATGCGGCGAGTACCCCTGCGTCTGCCCGCCGGAGGCCGCCTCGCCGCCGCCGAACAAGCAGACCGCGCGGTTGCGCCGGGAGAAACGGCAAAAGGGCAAGGTGGTGACGGTGGTGAGCGGGCTGAATTTGCGCGAGGAGGAGCTGGCCGCGCTGGCCAAGGCGCTCAAGACCTATTGCGGGACCGGCGGCACCGTCAAGGACGGCGAGATCGAGGTGCAGGGCGACCTGCGGGACAAGGTCGCCGCCAAGCTGGCCGAGCTGGGCTACAAGGTCAAGATGGTGGGGGGTTAGGGCTCGAGCCCTACAACGCCCCCAGGCTCTCCTCCTCCAGCTCCTCCCACAATCGCGCCATCCGCGCGAGGCGCGGCTCCGCCAGCGCGCGGGCACGGGGGAGCGTCAGCCGGCCCTGGATGGCGGCGCACCGCTTCAGGGCGAGATCGCGGCACGTGGGCAGGTCGTTGGGCCCCGAGGCAAAGGCCCGCAGCGCGCCGATCACCCCCAGCATGTCCAGCCAATCGGCCTCGCGGAGCAGCAGGCTCTCCACCGAGGTGTGCGGGCGCTGGTCGCGATAGTCGTGGAGCGCGATGGCCTCGGCGGCCAGGGCCTGGGCCGCCGCCGAGAGGCCCGTGGCGGGGAGGATCTCGGACTCGGCCACCTGGCAGGAGCGCAGGGCGTGGTCCACCCCCGGCTGGGCGTAGCGCGGATAGGCGCCCCAGTCGTGAAGGTAGGCCGCGTAGGCCAGCGCCTCCCGGTCATAGTCCAGCCCCTCGCCGATGAGCCCGATGAGCGCTTCCACGCGGGCGGCGTGGGCGTACCCCCACCCCTGGCCCAGCTCGCGGGTCAACTGCTTGATCTGCTCCAAGTCCATGCGCGGCCTCCGTCCGTATTTCGTGTGATTCGTGTCTTTCGTGGTTCCGCCCCGGCCTAAATCCCCACCACCGACTCGATGAGGGCGTGCCAGGGGCGGCGGGGCGCTTCCAGCGCGGCGCGGGCGGCGTCGGCGAGGGGATAGAGCATGCACACCTCGCCCGGCGCGGGAGAGAACCCCTCCCCAGCCAAGAGCCCAGCCAGTCGGGCGTCGTCCTCCCCGGCCAGCGCCAGGAGCGGCGGCGCGGCCTCGGCGGCCAGGAGCGCCCGCAGCGCGGGGCCCTCGTCCCCCGGCTCCAGCGCCAGGTCCACCCAGTAGGTGCTCCGCTCGGGGCCGTGGGAGGTCACCACCTCCAGCGGGCAGAGGGTGACGGTCCCGGCCAGGCGCTCGCCTTGCCAGGCCCCCAGGACGCGGGCGGGCCGCTCGGCGGGGCGCTCCCACTTGCGCCAGCGCCAGAGCGCCTCGTCCACCGGCACGAAGCCGTCCTCCCCGGCGTGGGCGCGGTTGGCCAGCGCGCGGGCGGGCTCTTGCTCCTCCGGCGCCAGCGCGCGGACGGCCCACCCCTCGGGCGCCTCCCCGCCCGCCCTCTCCCGCCGCCAGATCACCGAGGCGCGGTGGGGCTGAAAGCCCAGCCGGGCATAGAGGCCATAGGGGAGCGAGCCGGGCGCGGTATAGAGCGCGGCGGCGTCCCATCCGCGGGCCGCCAGATCGGCCAGCGCCGCGGAGAGCATCCGGCGAGCGATGCCCTGCTGGCGGTGGGCGGGGTGGGTCATCACCGTGTCGAACATGCCCACGCGCAGGGCGCGCCCGCCCACGGGGAAGGTGAGCCGGGTGACGTAGGCGTTGCCGATGAGCCGGTCGCCCAGCAGGGCCACCCGCCCCAGCGCGGGGTCCAGGCCGGGACGCGCCAGGTACCAGCGGGTGGCGGCCAGCGTGGGCCAGGCGACGCCCTCAAAGGTGGAAAAACAGAGCCCCTTGAGCTCGGCTAGCCGCGGGGCGAGCTGCTCGTCGCCCAGCCGGCGCCGGGCCTCCTCCAACGGCACGATCTCGATCTCGCCCATGCAAGCCTCCTGTCGCTTTGACAGTCGCGGGGGTTGGTGCTATAGTGCTGCCGATGACCGCCCGGCGAACGGCGCCGGAAATACAGAAGTGAGGGGATATGATGAAAGCACAGAAACCGACTCTCGTCTTCAACCGCCTCGGCATCATGTGCGAGGTCTATGACAGCAAGGTCGAGCTGGGCAAGGCCGCGGCCGAGCTGGTGGCCGGGCGCGTGGCCGCCGCGATCAAGGCGCAGGGCGCCGCCCGGGTCATTTTCGCCACCGGCGCCTCGCAGTACGAGTTCCTCGACGCGCTGATCAAGCACCAGGAAGTGGACTGGAAGCGCGTGACGGCCTTTCACCTGGACGAGTACCTGGGCATGGACGACCAGCACCCCGCCAGCTTTCGCCGCTACCTGCGCGAGCGCCTCTTTAGCAAGCTCCCCTTCGCGGAGGTGAACCTGCTCAACGGCACCGCCACGGACGCCAAGGCCGAATGTCGCCGCTATTCGGCGCTGCTGGAGGCGGGCCCCATCGACATCGCCTGCATCGGCATCGGCGAGAACGGCCACCTGGCCTTCAACGACCCGCCGGCGGATTTCCAGTCGCCGAACCTGGTGAACGTGGTGAACCTGGACCACAAGTGCCGGATGCAGCAGGTGGGCGAGGGGCACTTCCCCACCCTGGCCGACGTGCCCACCCAGGCGCTCTCCCAGAGCATCCCCGCGATCCTGCGGGCCAAGACGGTTAGCTGCGTGGTGCCGGACGCCCGCAAGGCCGAGGCGGTGCGCTGCTCGCTGGACGGCCGGCTCTCCCGGATGTGCCCCGGCTCGGTGCTGCGCCGCCATGCCGACGTGCACATGTACCTGGACCAGGGCTCGGCCTCGCTGCTTTCCGCCAAGACCAAGAAGGGCTAAGCGATGAAAGGCGGGTTAGCTGGGGCGAGCCCCCGGCTAACCCGCTGACGTTCGGCGTTTATTTGAGGAGCCGCGCCTCGCCGCCCTCGCGGATGATCCACCAGCGCCGCCGCAGCCGGTGGCGGGTCAGCTCCTGGCGGGCAAAGGCCCGGCGCTCCTGAGGGCTCAGGCGGCTGAGCAGCGCCAGGAACTCGGCCTCTTGCTCGTTGCGCGGTTCAGGCTTGGTCATGTCCACCCCCTGGCTCGGCCCCCCCGATCACCCGCAGCTCGCCCCGCCGCTCGGCCAGCTCCACTTGCAGGCGCAACTGGGCCAGCGCCTCCTTGCGCCGCCACTCGGGCAACTGGCGCAGCAACTGGAGCCCCTCGGTCAGGTCGGCATCCTCGGGATTGGAATCGGGCAGGTAGCCCGCCAGTTGAAAGAGGTTGTTGGCGGGGACCTGGAAGAAATCGGCGATGGCGATCAGCGTTTGGGCCGACGGGCGCACCGCCCCGCGGATGATGGCGCTGAGCGCCGCGTTGTTGAGGCCGGCCGCGAGGGACGCGGCCCGGCGAGAGACGCGCCGTTCCCGGCAGAGCCCCAGAAGATACTCACCCAAGGCATTCGCGGCCATCGCTCACCTCCCCCTGCACGCTAGTGGGATTATAGCGCGAATCGCCGCCGGGCGCAAGGGGGTGGTTAATACGCGTACAGCCGCCCATAGGGCCGCAGGTAGCGCGGATAGATGCGCGTGAAGGGGATGGCCAGGATCTCGGCGGGGTCGCCGCCAAAGTGCTGGCAATACTCGCGCACCAGCTCGCCGAGCCCCTCGGCCTCGGGGTCGTCCACCGGCACGGCGTCCACCTCCTGGCCGAGCTGGGCGCGCTTGACCTTGCCCCGCACATAGATGGTCCCGCCGTGCATGCCGGTGCCGATGAAATTGGCGGCGCAGCGGTATTCGGGGTCGTCGGCTTTCAGCGCCAGCACCACCACCTTGCCCCCGGCCATGTACTCGCCCAGGAACGGCTGCGCCTGCCCGCCGATCACCAGCACCGGCAGGCGGTCCTGGTACTCTTTCATGTGGATGGCGGCGCGGTAGCCCACCCCGTCGCGGACCATGATCTTGCCGCCGCGCATGGAATAGCCCACGATGTCGCCGGCGTGGCCGTGGATCACCAGCGCGCCGCCATCGAGGGTGTTGCCGCAGCCGTCCTGGGCGTTGCCATAGACGTGGATGGTGGGGCCCTGCATAAAGCTCCCCAGGTCGTTGCCGGGGATGCCATAGATGCTGATGTGGGCCAGCCCGCGCACGCCGGTGCCGATGTAGCGCTGGCCGCAGACGTTGACGATGGTCACGTCGCGGGCGCCCTCGTCGATGGCGGCCTTGAGCTGTTGCGAGAGCTCGCGATAGTCCATATGCAGCGCGTCGATCTGGATGGCGGTCTGAATCTCCATGG
>JAAYEA010000188.1 GCA_012689325.1 Chloroflexota bacterium | reverse complement strand
TCAAGATGCGGGACGAGAAGCAGTTCCAGAGCGGCGACACCTTTCGCGGCAACGTGCCGATTTTTGTCGGGGCGGCGGCGAACCCCTACGGCGACCCCTTCGAGTTCCGCGTCATCCGGCTGGCCAAAAAGGTCAAGGCGGGGGCCGATTTCATCCAGACGCAGGCGATCTTTAACGTGGAGAAATTCGCCCGCTACATGGCGATGGCGCGCGAGATGGGGCTGCCGGACAAGGTGAAAATCCTGGCGGGGGTGATCCCCATGAAGTCGGCGGCGATGGCCCGCTACATGCACACCTCCGTGGCCGGGGTGGACGTCCCCGCCGAGATGGTGACGCGGATGGAGCAGGCCAAGGACGCCCAAGAGGAAGGGGTCAAGCTCTGCCTGGAGGTCATCGAGCAGGTGCGGCAGATCCCCGGCGTGGCCGGCATCCACATCATGGCCGTGGGCTGGGAAGAGATCGTGCCCTCGGTGGTGGAGCGGGCCGGGCTGCTCCCGCGCCCCAAGTTCGAGGCGCCGGCGAGCTAGGGAGAGACCATGCCCCCACTGATCGGCATCACCTGCGGGCGCGAGACCCGCGCCGATGGCGTCGTTCGCCATCTCCAGAACGCAGCTTATGTCAATTCCATCGTCCAGGCGGGCGGCGCGCCGGTGCTCATCCCCCTCTCCGAGGCGACGGGGATCATCAGCGCGCTGGCCCGCCGGATCGACGGCTTGCTCCTCTCCGGCGGCGGCGACGTGGACCCGGCCCGCTACGGCCAAAAGCCCCACCCCCAGCTCGGGCCGGTGGACCCGCTGCGCGACGAGATCGAGATCGCGCTGGCGCGGGCGGCGGGGCTGCGCGACTTGCCCACGCTGGCGATCTGTCGCGGCATCCAGGTGCTCAACGTGGCGCTGGGCGGCACGCTCTACCAGGACATCCCCTCCGAGGTGGCCGGGGCGCTCCCCCACCCCTACCGGCCGGGCAACCGCCGCGACTATCTCGCCCACACGGTGCAAATCTCGCCGGGGACCCGGCTGGCGGCGATCCTCCCGACAGAGGGGCCGCTGCCGGTGAACAGCATGCACCATCAGGCCGTGCGCGACGTGGCCGCGCCTTTCGTGGTCAGCGCCGTGGCGCCGGATGGCGTGGTGGAAGCGATCGAGGTGCCCGCCCGGGCGCTGTGCCTGGGGGTGCAATGGCATCCGGAAGAGATGGTGGAGGGCCACCCGCTGATGCGGCGGCTCTTTGCGGCGCTGGTGCAGGCCGCCGACCAGCGGCGGTCTCGCCGGGGCGAGGATTTGGGTTAATTTGGGATATATTTGGGATATCTTTGGGATATCCTGGGGTTATCCCTACTTCAAGATGTAGAACGTCCCCTTCTTGTCGCCGATCTTGAGCAGCAGCCCCTTGGCGGCCATGTCGGCCAGGTCCAGGCGCACCGTCTCGGCGCTGATCTCGGGAAAAAGGGCGCGATAGTCGCGGTTGTTGATGCGCCCGTGCTCCTCCAGGTACTTGACGGCGCGGAGCTGGCGCTCGTTCATGGATTCGGGCCAGATCATCGGCGCGCGCTCGCGGGCGTTGCGCAGGGTGACGGTGAACGAGTAGGGCTTGGCGTCAAACTGCGGCGCGGGGTGCCCGGCGCGGGCCATGGAGTCGATCATGCGGTCCACGCCGATGCCCAGCTCTTCGATGTAGCCCCAGTAAAAGAGCCCGCGCACCAGCCGCGGGTTGCGCGAAAAGTGCTCCTCCACGATGTTGTCCACGGTGATATGGCCGGGGAGCCCGCCGGGGCTGATGATCTCCAGCCGGTCGTCGAACATGCGAATCTCGATCCGCCGCCCGCGCAGCCGATAGTCGCGGTGGACGATGGCGTTCACCAGCGCCTCGCGCACGGCGCTTTCGGGGTATTCGGGCTTTTCCTCGCGGGATAGGCCGTTGATCACCGCGGCCTTGCGCATCTCTTCCCACAGCACCGCCCAGCTCTTTTCCACGACGCGCGCCAGCGGCCCGCCGATCTCTTCGCGGCGGCCATAGCCCGAGACGGCCCCCACCCCGCTGGCCTCCGTCCCGGCAAAGCGCACGAACACCAGGCCGGTCTGCGGCAAAAAGGCCTCGGGGCGCTTGCCAAAGAGGAGGATGCCGGCGATGGTGACCTGCTTTTGGCGGTCCATCGCCCCGCTTTCCAGCAGCAGCTCTTCGCGGGTGAGCCGCTCGCCACGGGGGGCGCGCTCGCGGCGCTTGTGCTCGTACTCGGCGATGATCTCCAGGTCCAAATCCTCCAGCGTGGCCCCGGCGACGGCCTCGTCCTCAAAGACGCCGGCGCCCTTGGCCACGGCGAGCTGCTGGATCTCGTCGCCGGCGAGCCGCCGGTTCTTGGCCCCCGAGCGCAAGAGGATGCGCCCGTCATCGAGGGTATGGAACTCGGCGCTGCGCGGGACCACCACGGCCACCACCGCGCCGCGGGGGGTCTCTAGCGACTGCCATTCGGTCTTGACCGGCGGGCGGCAGCGCATCTGGGCGCGCATGAGGCTGGTCTCCAGGTCATCGGCCTCCAGCCCCGAGATTTGCCCGCTGGCGCCGATGCCCACGAGGATCGTGCCGCCGTCGGCGTTGGCAAAGGCCACCAGCGTCTCGGCCAGCCGGTCGATGTCGGGCTGGATCATGAAATCGGCCAGTTGGCCGGGCCCCTGCTTGAGCATCGTCTTCAGGTCCATGGCGCGCTCCTTGCGCTCGCCCCTTGGGCGGGCCAGCGCGGATTCGATCAGGATCCCTGGCGCCGCGTGGGCGGCTTGGCCTCGCGCTCGGCGGCGGCGCGGGCCTCCGCGGCCGCTTTGGCCCGGGACTGGCGGCTGCTGGTGGGCGGTGCGCCTGAGGCAGGCGGTGCGCCTGAGGCAGGCGGTGCGCCCGAGGCGGGCGGCGCGCCCGAGGCGGGCGGCGCGCCCGAGGCGGGCGGCGCGCCTGAGGCGGGCGGCGCGGGCGCTTTGGCGGTCTTGGCCTTCGGCGCAGGCTCGGATTTGGCCGGTGTGGGCTCTGGCTCCGGCTTGGGCGCGGGCGCTTTGGCGGTTTTGGCCTTGGTTGGCGTCGCCTTGGGCGCAGGCTCGGCCTGGGGTGCGGCTGCTTTGGCGGTTTTGGCCTTGGTTGGCGTCGCCTTGGGCGCTGGCGCAGCCGACGCGGTCTCGGCCTTGGGCGACGCCGCCTTGGGC
>JAAYEA010000187.1 GCA_012689325.1 Chloroflexota bacterium | reverse complement strand
GCCAGGGACCAGAGGTCCCTGGCTGAGGCTGGCAAATCCCCTCAGGGATTTGCCGGCAGAACCGCGCCAGCAGATGGCCAGCCCGGTCGCCCGACCAAAACGCTTGTGTTTGCTCTCCGATCGTGTTATAATGCCGCTCAACCAGGGAGGGGTAGGGACAAGTATGGCCGGTGCTGGCAAGCACATCGGGCTCGACGCGCACCTGTTGTCGTTGCGCCAGGATTACCGGGCGGCGGGCGTCAGCCGGTACATCGATCGGCTGCTGCGCCACCTCCCCGACGTGGAGCCCACGCACCGCTACACCGCCTTTCTGGGGTTCCCCTGCGCGGGGCTGCCGCCGCGGGTGCGGCCGTGGGTGTCGGCCTGGCCGACGCAGCGCCCCGCCGCGCGCATCCTCTGGGAACAGCTCGCAGGCCCCCTGGCCGCCCGGCGCGCCGGGCTGGACCTGTGGCACTCGCTGGTGAACGTGCTGCCGCTGGCGCTCGCTGGCCCGGCGGTGGTGACGATCCAGGACTTGAGCTTTGTCGTCTATCCCGAGCGCTTCCGGACCGGCAACCGGCTGTATAACCGCCTCTTCGTCCGGCTCAGCGCCCAGCGCGCCCGGCACGTCATCGTCACCTCCGCCAGCACCCAGCGCGACCTGGTCCAGCACTATCGGCTGCCGGAGGCCAAGATCTCGGTGACCCACCTGGCCGCGGACGAGGATTTCCGCCCCCTGGAGGACCGCGCGGCGGTGGCCGAGTTCCGCCGCGTCAAGGGCCTCCCCGACCGCCTGATCTTGTACGTGGGGACCATCGAGCCGCGCAAGAACCTGCCCCGCCTGATCGAGGCCTACGGCCAGCTCTGCCGCGGCGAGGGGATCCCCCACCACCTGGTGATCGGCGGCGGCAAGGGCTGGATGTACGACCAGGTCTATGCCCGGGTGCAAGAGCTGGGGCTGCAAGACAGAGTCCATTTCCCCGGCTTTATCCCGCAGGAAGAGTTGGTCTGGTGGTATAACGCCGCCGAGATCATGGCCTATCCCTCCCTGTACGAGGGCTTTGGGCTGCCCCCGCTGGAGGCCATGGCCTGCGGCACGCCGGCGGTGGTCTCGCGCATCTCGTCCCTGCCCGAGATCGTAGGCGACGCCGCCTTGCAGGTGGACCCTTACGATGTCGGCGAGCTGGCCGAGGCGCTGCACCGGCTCGCCGGCGAGGCCGCCTTGCGCGCCGACCAGCGCGCCGCCGGGCTGGCGCGGGCCGCCCAGTTCTCCTGGCCCCGGACGGCGCAGCAGACCGTCGCCATCTACCATCGCCTTTTCGACGACGAGAGGTCCGGTCATGTATAAACGGGTCTGGAAGTGGTATCAGCCGATCGCCATCGCCTTGGACCTGGTCCTGGTCAATGTGGCCCTCTTGGTCGCCTATTGGCTGCGCTACGAGCTGCAGTGGTTCCGCGAGGTGGAGCCGCCCTTCCGGGTGCCCTTTTCCGCCTATTGGCCCAGCGCCCTGCTGCTCACGGTCACCCTGTTGGCCGTCTACCTCTGGGAGGGGGTCTACACCCTGAACCGGGGGCGGAGCTGGCTGGACGAGGTGCTGATGATCGCCAAGGGGACCATCACCAGCATCGCCGCGCTGATCATCATCTCGCTCTTTTACCGGCCCACCCTGCAATCGCGGCTGATCTACGCCTACGACCTGGTGATCATCGTGATCTTGTTGGGCGCGGCGCGGCTGGTGACCCGGCATGTCCTGGACCGGCTGCGTCGGCGCGGCATCGGCGTGGACCGCGTGCTGGTGGTGGGCGCGGGGGAGAGCGGGCGCGTGGTGATGCGCAACATCGTGGCGCGGCCCGAGCTGGGCTATCAGCTCGTCGGCTTTGTGGACGACGCGCCGGAAAAGGCCCGCGCCGATCTGGGCCGCATCAAGGCGCTGGGCACCACCGCCGAGATCCCCAACATCATCCAGGAGATGGCGGTGGACGAGGTCATCATCACCCTGCCGTGGATGTCCCACCGCAAGATGCTGAACATCTGCGAGCAGTGCAAGCGCCAGCGGGTGGTGGCGCGGATCGTGCCCGACCTCTTCCAGCTCAGGCTCAGCGAGGTGGACATCGACGACCTGGACGGCGTGCCGCTGATCGGCCTCAAAGAAACCTCCATCCGCGGCTGGAACCGGGCCCTCAAGCGGGCGCTGGACCTGGTCGTCTCGGCGCTGGGGCTGGTGGCGCTTTCCCCGCTCTTGCTGGTCATCGGCGCCATCATCAGGCTGGATTCGCCGGGGCCGGCGCTGTTCCGGCAGACCCGCGTGGGGTACAATGGGAGCCTGTTCACCGTCTTCAAGTTCCGCACCATGCGCCAGGACGCCGAGGCGGGCAAGGCGGCGCTCCTCTCGCAGAACGAGTCCACCGGGCCGCTCTTCAAGATGCGCAACGACCCCCGCCGCACGCGCATCGGCAAGTGGCTGCGCCGGTCCAGCCTGGACGAGCTGCCGCAGCTCTATAACGTGCTGCGCGGCGAGATGAGCCTGGTGGGCCCGCGCCCGGCCACCCCGGACGAGGTGGCGCAATACAACGCCTGGCACATGAAGCGGCTGGAGGCGGCGCCCGGCATGGCGGGGCTCTCCCAGGTCAGCGGCCGCAGCGAGCTGACCTTCGAAGAGATCGTGCTGCTGGACCTGTACTATATCGAGAACTGGTCGCTGCTATTGGATTTCAAGATCCTGCTGCGGATGATCCCGTCCGTCTTGTTCGGCCGCGGCGCTTTCTAGACCAAAGGAGGACCCATGGACCTGTTTGGCAAGGATTTCATCTGCACCCAAGAATGGTCGCTGGACGAGCTGGAGGCGGTGCTGGAGCTGGCCGCCCGGATGAAGCGGGAGCGCTACTCGCCCCGCTGGACCAGCTTGTTGGAGTACAAGACCTTCCTCATGTTCTTCTACAACCCCTCGGTGCGGACGCGGCAGTCGTTCGAGACGGCGGCCACCGAGCTGGGCGGCCATGCCCAGTTCCTGGAGCCCTCCGCCATGCGGCTCAAGACCGCCACCACCGCCGGCGAGACGGTGGAGGACGCGGCGCAGGTGATGAGCCGCTACGGCCACGGCCTGGGCATCCGCATCCTGGAGGACAAGATCGGCTATTACGGCGAGGGCGACGAGCTGCTGCGCGAGTACGCCCGCTGGGGTTCCATCCCCGTGATCTCGATGGCCCACGACAAGTTCCATCCCTGCCAGGGGCTGGCCGACCTGATGGGGCTGCGGGCGCGGCTGGGCGACGTGCGCGGCAAGAAGGCGCTGCTCACCTGGGGCTCGGGGGCGCTGGCCCGCTCCTGGTGCTCAGTGCAAGAGTTCCTGCTGGTCTCCTCCCGCTTTGGCATGAACGTCACCATGGCCTACCCGGAGGGCTATGACCTGGACCCGGCGGTGATCGCCCAGACCCAGGCCAACTGCGCCGCCAACGGCATGACCTTTGAGGTGGTGCACGACTCGCGCTCCGGCTATGACGGCGCGGACGTGGTCTATGCCCGCAACTGGGTGACGCCGCAGGCCTACGCGGGGGGGCTATTGGACAAAAAGGGCGAGATCGAAAAGGCGTTCCAGCACCCCGGCTGGATCACCGACGCGGAGCGGATGCGCAAGACCAACAACGCCCTCTTTACCCACCCCATGCCAGTGGATCGCGGCCACGAGGTGACGGACGAGATCGCCAGCGGCCCCAACTCGATCATCTATGACGTGGCGGAGAACCGCCTGCACGTGCAAAAGGCGCTGATGGCGCTGACCATGAGCGACAAGCTGTAGCGAGAGGAGACGCGCGATGGACCGCCTCAAGCCCTGGTGGAAGGCCTTCAAGAACCTGGCCATCGTCTTTTCCTTCGTGGTCAACCTGGCCCTGGTGACGGTGTTGCTGGCGGTCGCCGAGCCGGGTCTCTGGTTCGCCATGGATTTAAAGACCAAGGTCTTGCAGCCGACGCTGGCCAACCTGGACAACGCCATCCAGGGCTTGAGCAGGGCGCAGCTCCACACGACGATGGAGGTGAGCGCGCCGCTCCCCGTCTCGTTCAACCTGCCGCTGGACCAGCAGGTGCCCGTGGCTTTCACGCTGCCGCTGGATCAAGCGATGCCCGTCGCCTTTGACCTGTCCATCGAGCAGGACACCGCGGTGGTGCTGCAACAGGCGGTGCCGCTGCGGCTGCCGGCGCAGTTCGTCCTCGCCGGCGGGGGCGGCGCCTTCAATGGGTCGGTCTCGTTCACCCTGCCCGCGGGGCTGGTCTTGCCCGTGCGGCTGAGCCTGACGGTGCCCGTCAGCCAGACCATCCCCCTGCGCATGGATATCCCGGTGTCGGCGTCCATCCCGCTCAAGATGGACGTGCCAGTGCGGGAGACCATCCCCCTGCGGATGAACGTGCCCGTGGACCTGGCGCTGGGCCCGGCGGGGCTGGACCCCGCCGTGGAGGCGCTGCGGTCCACGCTGCGCCCGCTGCGGGACGCCGTGGCGCAGATGCCCGACGAGGACGACCTCCCCTGGCTCAAGCCGTTCTTGGGGCAATAAGAAACGGCGGGCGCAGCGACAAGCTGGCCCGCCGTTTTTTCGTGCCGGAGAACGCGCGTTATCTGCCCAGGCCCATCACCAAGGGGTAAAACTTGGGGGCAAACATCCCCAGCGCCCCCTTGGCCTGCGGCGACAGATCGCCGAAGACCTCCACCGACGTGAGCGCGATGGCATCGGTCGGCTTGCCCTTGGCCAGGTTGCCGAGGTGCGCCAGCAACGCCTCGGAATTCTTGTAGGTCTCCAGAAGCGTCAGGTTGCCGCTGGCCTCATCCAGGTAGAACTCGAAGCCCAGGGTCCCCGGCTCCTCCACTTTCATCCTGGCCAGCGATTCCGCCAGATTGGCCTTCGCGTCGTCAAGCCTTCCTGGCTTGACCGCAATACGCACCACAATGTTGATCTTGCCCATGTCCGCACCCTCCTCAACTGCTGGCGGCCGTCTTCCCCCCAGGGCAGGCCATCGGACGCGCGCGCATGCCTTATGCGCCTGGTCTCATTGTATCATGGGGCTATCGGCCTGTCAAGTGGGAATTAAGCCTAATCGAGGTTTGCGCCAAGTCTTCAGTGACCTTGGTACAGGCCCCGAGCATAGGCGCGCTTTTTGACCTTTGGCTCATTGCATGGCATAATGTGCCCGACTCGCTTTCTTGCCAGCCTGTCCCTGAGGTTGCCGAGCATGCCCACCGTACTCCGAGTCGGCCCCTATAGGTTCTTCTTCTATTCTGGGGACGGTGACGAGCCGCGCCATGTTCACGTCGAGCGCGGCGAGGGCGCAGCCAAGTTCTGGCTTGACCCCATCAGGTTGGAGAGCAGCGAGGGATTCAGCCGCACGGAGATCGGCCGGATTTCGCAACTCGTCGAGGACCACATCGACGTGTTGCGCCAAGCATGGGATGGATTCTTCAATGGCTGAGATGCTTTTACTGGCAACTGCCCAGCATGTGCAGGTCACAAGTGAGGCGCTCGTCGTTGACCTCGCCGACGGACGGACTATCTCGGCGCCCCTGGCCTGGTATCCTCGGCTCTGGCACGGCAAGCCGGAGGAGCGCCAGAACTGGCGGCTGATCGGCAAGGGGGAGGGCATCCACTGGCCCGACCTGGATGAGGATATCAGTCTCGAGAGCATCCTCCTGGGCAAGCCCTCGCAAGAAAGCCAACACTCCCTGAAACGCTGGCTCGACCTGCGCGCAGCAGCGGCGCCCAACGTGCCATAGGCGCTCACCGCCCCGCCAGCACCGCCCGCGCGATGGCCGCGTACCCCTCGCACGCCCGCTCCACCTCGTCCACCGAGATGCGCTCATCCGCCACGTGCGCGCCATCCTCCGCGCCAGGACCGTAGCCGATGGTGGGGATCCCCGCCTCGCCCGCCGAGTAGCTGCCGTTGGTGCAAAAGCCATACTTGGTGATCGCCGGCCGCTGGCCGATCCCCCGCAGCGCCGACACCGCGCGCTGTACCAGCGGATGCCCCTCCTCCAACTTCCAGGCCGGCGGGAAGGGCTCCACCCGCTCCACGCGCCCGTCGGAGGTGACTAGCTCGCCGCCGGCGATGGACACTTCCGCCTGGAAAGCGGCGTCCTCGGCGTGCAACTGCTCGATGATCCCCGCGAACTGGGCCAGGACCGACGCGCGGGTCTGGCCGGGCAGAAGGCGCAGGTCATAGCTGACGCGGCAGGCGTAGGGGACGATGGAATCGATGGGCTGGGGCTGGGAGCCGATGCCGATCAGCTCGACGATCCCCCGCCCCAGGAAATCATCCTCCGGCAGGGGCATCTGGCGGATGCGGCGGATCAGCTCGGCGGCGTGATAGACGGCGTTGACGCCGCGCTCGGGGTGGGCCGAATGGGCCGGCCGCCCGCGCACGTCGAAATGGAGCCGGGTGCGGCCGCGCTGCCCGCGCTTGACGTTCAGCTCGGACGCCTCGCCGATGATCACCGCGTCGGGGCGCACTCCTTCCCGCGCCAGCTCAGCCAGCGCCACGCCCAGGGTATAGCCCTCGAAACGCTCCTCCCAGCTCGTGCCGGTGATGACCAGCGTGCCGCGCCAGCTCTCGCGCGCCAGCGCCGCGCCCGCCGCCAGCATCGCCGCCAGCGCCCCCTTCATGTCGGCGGCGCCGCGGCCATAGAGATAGCCGTCCTCGATCTCGCCGCCGAAGGGGTCATGCCGCCAGCCGCCGCGCTCCACGTCCACCGTATCGGTGTGGGCGTCCAGCAGCAGCGTGGGGCCGTCGCCGCGCCGCAGCACGCCGATGGCGGTGCCATGGTCGTCCACGCGGGCGGCGAACCCCGCCCCCGCCATATAGTCGCGCGCGTGGGCCGCGACCCCCGCCTCCTGCCCCGACAGGCTGGGGAGGCGGATCAGTTCCTGCGCCAAAGCGATCACCGGCTTCATGGGCTCACCCTCCCTCTGGTTTGCCCGCATCATACGCCCCTTTGCCCGGCCCGTCAATGCCAGCGGCGCCGGCAGTTTGCCGCGCGCCCCGATTGCTCTTACAATGCCAGGGCAGAGGGGCACATCAGACGATCTGCGAGGGAGGAGATCATGAGTGCCAAGGGCGCGCACAAGGGCAAGGAAAAGGACCCCCAGGTCCCCAAGGGCAAGGCGAGCAAAGCTGAGCCTCAGGAGGCCGCGCCGGTCAGCGGCGACATCCGCCGCGAGCGCAAGGACATCAGCACCCCCGAGTACGAGCAAGAGCTGGCCAAGCTCCAGGTGGAGCTGGTCAAGCTGCAAGAGTGGATCAAGGCCAAGGGGCTCAAACTGGTGGTGATCTTTGAGGGGCGCGACGCCGCCGGCAAGGGCGGCGCCATCAAGCGCGTCACCGACTGCCTGAACCCCCGCTATTGCCGGGTGGTGGCGCTGGGCATCCCCACCGAGCGGGAAAAGTCGCAATGGTACTTTCAGCGCTACGTGGCGCACCTCCCCGCGGCGGGCGAGATGGTGCTCTTTGACCGGAGCTGGTACAACCGCGCCCTGGTGGAGCACGTGATGGGCTTTTGCACCGAGGACGAGTACGAAGAGTTCTTGCGCTCGTGCCCCGAGTTCGAGCGGATGCTGGTCCGCTCGGGGATCATCCTGGTCAAGTTCTGGTTCTCGGTGAGCGACGAGGAGCAGGAGCGCCGCTTCCAGGCCCGCATCGACGACCCCACCAAGCGCTGGAAGCTCAGCCCCATGGACCTGGAGGCGCGCACCCGTTGGGTCGAGTACTCCAAGGCCAAGGACGCCATGTTCGCGCTGACGGACCTCAAGCAGGCGCCCTGGTACGTGGTCCCGGCCGACTGCAAAAAGGCCGCCCGCCTGAACTGCATCGCCCACCTGCTGACCATGGTCCCCTATGAGGACCTGACGCCCGAGCCGATCAAGCTGCCGCCGCGACAGGCGAACCCCGGCTATGTGCGCCCGCCCCTGGAGGACCAGACCTTTGTGAAAGAGATCTATTGAGCCACGGCAGACCCGTCGACGAGGAGGAGAGCATGACCGCCAAAGGCGCTTCGCAAGACCTGACCCAGGCCATCAAAGAGATCGCCCTGCGCAGCGGGGCCGCGCTGGTGGGCGTGGCCAGCATCGACCGCTGGGATCCGCAGCCGCCCTATGGCGACCGCGCGCCGCGAGGCCACCACCCCCGCGATTTCGTGCCCGAGGCCAAGTCGGTGATCGTCATCGCCCAGCCGATCCTCAACGCGGTGATGGACGCGCCCGCCGTGCTGGCCGATATGGACATCGAGCTGATTCCGCCGGACATCAAGTACCCCTACCTGGAGGTGCTCTATAACACCACCGGCCACCACCTGCAGGACGAGATGCTCCAGTTCATCGGCCAGATCCTGGGCCAGCACCTCATGTCCAGCGGCTTTGATGCGATGGTATTCCCCACCACGGGGATCCACCCACGGTTGCCGGACGCCAGCATTCCCGAAAAGCAGATTTGGCAGGGGCCCTCGCGCCAATGGTCCGACCAGTTCTCGCCCTTCCGCTACTCTCCCGGCCCCTTCTCGCACCGCCACGCCGCCACCCGCGCCGGGCTGGGCGAGTTCGGCTACAACAATATCGTGCTGACGCCGCAGTTCGGCCCGCGCAACCGCTTCAACTCGATCATCACCGACGCCGAGCTGGTGGCCGACCCCTTGATCTCCCAGCCGATCTGCCTGCGGGACGACTGCCTGCTCTGCCAGAAGGCTTGCTACATGGGGGCCATCACCATGCGCGACGACCCGCAGGTGAAGGACTATCGCTCCGTGCCCAAGGTGGACAAGGCGCGCATCTTTATCGACACGCCCGCCAAGACCGACCCGGTGCTCTGCAACAGCCGCCGCGACCGCATCGCCGAGGCGCCCATTCGCGGCGATTGCGCGCGCGTCTGCCCCGTGCCCAAGGAGCGCACCCACCTGCCCAAACGGCTGCAGGCGCTGATGGAGGAGTGGAAGTCTAGACCCTAAAGGTCTCGGAGACCTTTAGGGTCTGGTAACGAGGAGGTCATCATGCCCAACACCGCAACCGCCGCGCGGCGCCTCCAAGTGGCGCCCTCCGGCCGCACCCTGCAATACGCCGACGGGACGCCCTTCTTTTACCTGGGCGACACCGCTTGGCAGCTCTTTCACCGGCTGAACCGCGAGGAGGCCGACCTCTACCTGGCCAACCGCGCCGTCAAGGGCTTTACCGTGATCCAGGCGGTGGCCCTGGCCGAGCTGGGCGGGCTGGAGGTCCCCAACCCCTACGGCCACCTGCCGCTGGTGGACCAGGACCCGCTGCGCCCCCACGAGCCCTATTTCCGGCACGTGGACTATATCGTGGAGCGGGCCGCGGCGCTGGGGCTGGTGGTGGGGCTGCTGCCGACCTGGGGCCGCCACTGGAAGCTCGTCGGCCACGAGGGGCGCGCCATTTTCACCCCCGCCAACGCCCGGCCCTACGGCCGCTTCCTCGGCCAGCGCTACCGCGGCCAGCCGATCATCTGGATCCTCGGCGGCGACGCCAACGTGGAGAGCGCCGAGGAGCGGGCCATCATCGACGCCATGGCGGAAGGGCTGGACGAGGGCGACGGCGGCGAGCACCTGATGACCTTCCACCCCCGCGGGCCGGGGCTCTCCTCGGACGCGCTGCACGACGCCGGTTGGCTGGATTTCAACATGATCCAATCGTCCCACGGCGCGCGCGACCACGACAACGGCCTGTTCGTGGAGCGCGACTATGCCCGGCAGCCGGTCAAGCCCACGGTGGACGGCGAGCCGCGCTACGAGGGGATCCCGGTCGGCTTTTACTTTGCCCACGTCAACCGCCTCGACCGCATGACCGACGACGACATCCGGCAGGCGGCCTATTGGTCGGTGCTGGCGGGGGCCTGCGGCTTCACCTACGGCAACAACAACATCTGGCAGATGTGGGCGCCCGGCCGCGAGCCGGCGATCGCGGCCAACATCCCCTGGAACGAGGCGCTGGATCACCCCGGCGCCTTCCAGATGGGCCACTTGCGGCGGCTCTTTGAGCGCTGCGCCTTCGACCAGTTGGCCCCCGCGCCCCAGGCGCTGGCCGACGGGCCGACCCAGGGCGGCGCCAAGGTGCGCGTGGCGCTGGCGCGGGACGGCTCCCGACTGGTGGCCTATACGCCGCGCGGCGAGCCCTTCACCCTGGACAAGAGCGCCATCCGCGCGCCGCGGGCGCAAGAGTCCTGGTTCGATCCGCGCTACGGCGCGCTGTATCCCTTCCACACCACGGACAACCAGGGCTACCAGACCTATCTGCCGCCCACCCAAGGGCGGGGGCAGGACTGGGTGCTGGTGCTGGAGGGGAAAGAGCGGTAGGGGCTCGTTTTCGCCCGGCCGATCACCCGGCGCGGCGTACAGGGTTCCGCATCGTACGGTTCGGCTTCCAAGAGGGAAGGTCGCCTTGCCCAGCACAGAGGTCGCGGCGCGCGCGCCGGTCACCGTCGTCCTGCCCACGCTCAACGAGGCGCTCAACATCGCCCGGCTGATCGCCGCCATCCTGGCGCGCGTCGCCGAGGCCGAGGTCTGGGTGGTGGACGACGACTCGCCCGATGGGACCTGGCGCATCGTCCAAGAGATCGCCGCGGCGGACCCCCGCGTGCGCCTGCTTCGCCGCATCGGGCGCCGGGGCCTCACCTCCGCGATCCAGGAAGGCATCGACGCCTCGACGGGCGAGATCGTGGTCTGGCTGGACTGCGACTTTTCCATGCCGCCCGAGGTCATCCCGCAATTGGTGGAGGCGGTCAGCAGCGGCGGCCATGACCTCGCCGTCGGGTCGCGCTTTGTGGCGGGCGGCTCCGCCAAGCGCCCCACCTCGGCCACGCGCGACTCCCGGCTGGGCGTCGCCCTCAGCAACTGGTTGAACCTCGGGGCCCGGCTCTGGCTGGGCCCCTCCTTCCACGACTATACCAGCGGCTTTATCGCTTGCCGCCGCGGCGTGCTGGAAGAGCTCCGCCTGGTCGGCGATTATGGCGAGTATTTCATGGCCCTCATCTACCAGGCGCGGCAGCGGGGCTACCGGATCATCGAGGTGCCCTATGCCTGCATCCCCCGCGAGTTTGGCGAATCGAAAACCGGGAGCGGTTTGTTGCAGTACGGCAGGCGAGGAGTAAAATACCTGCGAACTGCGGCTCGCTTGCGGCTACTGGGGAAACCGTGAGCTGAGCCCTCCATCGGAGACAAGATGGTCAAGATGCCACGCGCCGAAGCTGTCGCCCTTGTCTTGATCCTGTTGCTGGCCGCCCTGCTGCGCCTGCTCTGGCCCACCCTCACCGAGTTCAAGCTGGATGAGGCGCAGATCACCGCCCAAGCGTGGGACCTGGCCGAGCTCAGGAGCTTTCCCCTGCACGGGACGCGCTCCTCGATTGGGATGTACCTCCCTCCCTTTGGCATCTACCTCTATGCGCTGCCGCTCCTGATTTGGCCCAACCCCCTCGCTGCGGTCGTCTTTACCGCCCTGTGCAACGTGCTGGCGGTGGGGCTCTGCTGGTGGGTGGGGCGGCGCTATTGGGGCCCGGCGGCGGGGCTGGGCGCGGCGCTCTGGCTGGCCACCACGCCGTGGGCCATCGCGTTCTCTCGCAAGATCTGGGAGCCTGACCTGCTCCCGCTCCTCTCCCTCGGCTATCTCATCGCCGGCCTGCTGGCCTTTGTCGAGCGCCGGCCTTGGGCCTTGGCCGCCCACCTGTTGCTGCTGGCGGTCATCGTTCAGGTCCACTTTTCCGGGGCCGTGCTGATCCCGCTCACCCTCTTGCTCCTCATCCGGTACCGCCGGAGCGTCCGCTGGCGGCCTCTGGCGTTGGGCCTGGGCCTGGCCGCCCTGAGCGCAGTGCCCTTCCTCGTCTACCTCTGGCGCGCCCGGGGCGAGGTGCGCGCGGCGCTCTCCGGGTTGCTGGTCTCCCAGCCCAGCGTCATCGATGGGCAGGCCCTGCGCCTCTGGCGGATCCTGGCCGTCGGCTCCCAAATCCATTCGCTGGCCGGGCCGCGCGCCTTCCGCGAGTACCTGGCGGCGGCGCCCGACCTCGAGCCCGTCCGCCTGGCCGCGAGCGCCCTTCTGGTGGCCGGGCTAGGCTATTGGCTCTGGCTCGCGCTGCGGCGTCCGGCGGACCGCGCCGCGCAGAGCGGCGGGATCATCGCCCTCTGGTCGCTCGCCCCGCTGCTTGTCTTTACGCGGCACGCGATGCCGCTGCACGCGCACTATTTCCTGGTCAGCCTGCCCGCCGCCAGCCTTGTTCTGGGCTGCCTGGCGGCGCGGGCCCTCGCCCTGCGCCAGCGCGCGTGGCGCTGGATGGCCGGGGTGGCCTTTGTGGGCGTGGCGGCGGCCAATGCGGCAGCATTCGTCATGCTGCTGAGCTTTGTGGGGTCGCGGAGCAACGCCGGCGGCTTTGGCGTCCCGCTCAGGGCGCAGGTGAGGGCGGTGCAGGCAGCGCGGCGCCTGGGAGAGACGGTGGTCGTCCTCTCCCCCGGCGATGACCCGGCCTGCGACGAGTGGGCCGCCGTGTTCGCCGTCCACCTGCGGCGCGCGCCCCACCGCCTGGTCAATGGCACCCGCGCCGCCCTCTTTCCCGCGACGTCAGCGAGCATACTCGCCACACCCGGAGTCTCCGAGGCGCTGGGAGTCTATGAAAAGCTAGGCGCCCTGGCGGTTCCACCCGACCCAGCCGCCGGTCCCTTCCGCGTCTCGCGGCTGGTCAGGCAACCCGCTCTGGCCCTGCGCGACGTGGGTCGGCCCCGGAGGCTCGCGAATGGCGTCGAGTTCGTCGGCTACCAGGTGAGCGGGCGAGCCGCGCCGCAACAGAGCATCGACTGGTGGGTCGCCTGGCGCGTGCGCGACCTGCTGCCCAATCGCGCAGCGGACTATCACATCTATAACCACCTGCTGGACGCCAAGGGGAGCA
Source organism: Chloroflexota bacterium (assembly GCA_012689325.1). Lineage (GTDB taxonomy): Bacteria > Chloroflexota > Anaerolineae > JAAYEA01 > JAAYEA01 > JAAYEA01. The sequence continues at coordinate 9,437 of JAAYEA010000187.1, read as the reverse complement.
AATGGGCGCAAGCGGACGCTGGGACGGTACGGGCCAGGGATTGGGAGCAAGGGGACGTGGTGGTTCAGATGTTCCGCCTCGACATCCCGCCCCAGGCTGCCTCGGGACCGTACTGGATGCAGGTGGGGATGTATTCGTACCCCGAGCTGCAAGGCCAGCCCGTGGTGGACGCGCCACCCGGCCTCCCAGCCGCGGCGGTGTCCTGCGGGCCGATCGCCGCCCCATAGCCCCAAGGATACGGGCGCTCCCTCGCCGGGGCGCTATCGCTGTCGATCCGTGCCTCATCCACCAAACAGAAAGGACCCCAAAACCCGTGCGCAAGAAAGCATCGCTGGAACTGCAGGAACTGGGCGCGCTGGCGAGCATCATCCCCAGCCACGAGCCGGAGCTCAAGGTCTCGATCCGGACCATCCCCGCCGCCCAAGATGCGCTGTCCCGGAGCATGATCCCCGTCTGCGAGCCCATGCTCTGCGGGCGCGAGCGGGAATACGTGCTGGACTGCATCGACTCCAACTGGATCTCCTCGCAAGGCAAGTACATCTGGAAGTTCGAGGAGGCGTTCAGCCGCTGCTGCGGCGCCAAGTACGGGGTCGCTTGCGCCAATGGCACGGTGGCGCTGCACCTGGCCCTGGCCACCCTGGGGATCGGCGCGGGGGACGAGGTCATCATCCCCACCTTTACCATGATCGCCACCGCCAACGCCGTCTCCTACACGGGGGCCAAGCCGGTGCTGGTGGATGCCGAGAGCGAAACCTACAACCTGGATATCTCCCAGATCGAAGCCAAGATCACGCCCCGGACCCGGGCCATCATGCCGGTGCACACCTATGGGCATCCGGTGGACATGGATCCGATCTTGGAGCTGGCGCGGCGGCACAGCCTCTATGTGGTCGAGGACGCCGCCGAAGCGCATGGCGCCGAGGTTCGCGGCGCGCGCATCGGCGGCATCGGCGACGCCACCTGTTTCAGCTTTTACGCCAACAAGATCATCACCACCGGCGAGGGCGGGATGATCACCACCAACAGCGAAGAGATCGCCCGGCTGGCGGCCAACGTGCGGGACCACGCCTTTTCCGAGGAGCGGCACTTTTGGCACCAATACATGGGCTTTAACTATCGGATGACCAACCTCCAGGCGGCGGTGGGGCTGGCGCAGACCGAGCGCTTTGACGAGCTGGTGGAGATCAGGCGGCGGAACGCCGCCTTGTACTCGGCGCAGTTGCGGCCGATCCCGGGCATCGTCACGCCGAAGGAGCTGCCCTGGGCCAAGAACGTCTTTTGGATGTACTCGATCCTGGTGGAAAACGACTTTGGCATCAGCAGGGACGAGCTGCAACGGCGGCTGGCCGAGCGGGGCATCGAGACCCGCACCTTTTTCATCCCCATGCACCTGCAGCCGATCTATTACGAGGCGTACCGGGGCCAGCGCTACCCCGTCTCCGAGGAGCTATGCCGCAAGGGGATGTATCTGCCCTCGGCCGCCACGCTCACCCCGGAGCAGATCGCCTTTGTGGCCGAGTCGGTGGCCGCCTGCCGAGGGTGAGCGGCCCTGCACGTGGGAAAACACAAGCTCCGGGCTCTGATGCGAGCCCGGAGTTGGTCATGGGCAGGCTCCCTAATATCCCCACTCGTCCATCAACCGCCCCGCCGCGTCGTAGAGATACGCCGTATCCCCGTCGTTGTTCCACACCGCCGACCCCCGACCCCAATAGAGGTCCGTGGCGGTATCCGCGCCCGCGCCGGTGCGCAGCCGCACCCGACCGCCGGACGCCAGGACCAAGGCGGGGAAGGTGTACTCGTTGCTCGCGGCGTCGCGCACGCGCCAGCCGGCCAGGCTCGCTCCCAGCGCGCCCCCGTTTTCCAGGCAGAGATACTCCTCGGCGAGGAAATCGCGGTCGTCGCCGGGAGGATCGGGCTGGCTGCAGGCCGGGACGATCCGCACATCGCCGCGCACCGGGGTCGGCGAGGGCGTCCCGTCGCCGGTCGGCGTGGCCGTGGCGGTGCGAGTAGCCGTGGCGGTGCGGGTGACGGTGGCCGTGCGGGTGGTAGTGGCCGTGCGCGTGGGGGTCGCCGTTCGCGTGGAGGTCGGCGTCGCGGTCGCTGGGGGCGCTTTCTCCAGCAGCGGCAGGAAGACGGCCCAACGGGCGGGGGTGGGGTCGGGGGCCGTGACAGCCGGGGCCGGCCGCCAGAGCGTTAGGACGAGCAGGACGCCAACGGCGATGAGCGGGTAAGCACGATGGGTGGACATGCGCTCCCTCCCCGTATTCGGCTTGGACCAACGGATGGCGGCAGTATAGGCAGGTGCCGGGCGATTGTCAAAATGGGACCCGTCAGGTCTTGCTCTCTGCCCGATTCGGCCTATACTGGCCTCATCACTGCGCCGGGAGACCAACCATGAACCATGCTGCCGCCGAACTGGAGCACCTGCTCTCCGCCATCCGCCTCTGCCTGGCCCGGGGCGGGCGCTACCTGGTCAGCCGCTGCGCCCCCTATGGCCCGATCATGCGCGAGCCCAACCTGAGCTACATCCACAAGGCCGCCTGGGGGATGCACGCCGCGGGGGTGGACCACGCCCTCATCGCCCGCCTGCTGGATTGGGCCTGGGAACACGCCTTGCAGCCCAACGGCGATTTCTATTGCCCCGGCGAGGGCCCCGAGTACAAGGATGGCCAGCGCGCCTATCGGACCCTCACCTTTGGCAAGGTCGCCGCCTGGATCGCCCACCCGCTGATCCGCGACGAGCGGGTGGTGGGGCGGCTGCTGCAATACCAACACGCCTCCGGCGGCTGTTTCAACTATATCGGCGACGGCCCGCGGGTGGAGGAGCGCCCCACCCTGGGCACGCTGAACACCAGCTTTTTCGGCCACCTGATGCTGGCGCTGGGCCGCCGGGAGGAGGCGATCCGCGCCGGGGATTGGCTGCGCCGCTGGGTGGCGGCCAACGCGCCGCACATGGCCGAGCAGGGCGTGCTCTATAGCAACCTGACCCTCGACGGCGCGCTGGTGACCGAGCTGGCGCCCGGCGCCCGGATGACGGGGCTGGTGGACCGCCGCCAGCCCAAGCAAGAGTTCTGGCAGGTGGGCACGACCATGGCCTACCTGGCGGCGCTCTATGACCGGATGCGGCAGGAGTGGGGCTACGGCGCCGACGCGGCGCGGCCCTACCTGGCCAGCGCGCTGGCGCTGCTCGATTACGAGGCGACCATGCCGCTGGAGACCTACCTGTGGCCGTCCAAATGCAAGGTGGCCTGGGGCGCCGGCGAGCTGCTGCGGGTGCTGGTAGAGTACGGCCTGGGCAGCGCGGAGCAGGTCGAGCTGGCCTACCAGGCCGCCCGCAAGACCGCCGTGTTCACCTTTATGGACAACCAATTGCCCCACGGCGGCTGGTCGTGCATGCACTATCCCACCAGCGAACTGGCCCCCGAGCTGTCCTACGACTACAAGCCGCTGGCGGGCTTGGTGGCCGTCCCCGACGCGCCGATCCCCGGCTCGCCGACCATCTGGCTGCCCAGCGAAGAGATCACCGGCGAGTTCCTCGGCGAGATCAAATCCGTCGAGCTGGGCGTCCAGGCGCTGCTAGAGAGGGGATAGACCACCGCAGGGACGCAGAGAACGCAGAGGTAAGAGACTGTAGGAGGGGAGGCGACCTGCCTTCTTTTCCCTCTGTGCCCTCTGCGTCTCGGCGGTGCAATTCTCTCCCCTTTTTGACAGCGGCCATTCAATAGAGTATACTTGCGCGGAACGCAACCCAGTTGGAGCGATAGATGACAGCCATATTTCCGTTTACCGCCATCGTGGGCCAGGATCAGATGAAACGGGCCCTCATCCTCAATGCCATCAACCCCCAGATCGGCGGCGTGCTGATCCGCGGCGAGCGCGGCACCGCCAAGTCCACGGCGGCGCGGGCGCTGGCGGCGCTGCTCCCCACCATCGAGGTGGTCGCCGACTGCGCCTTTGGCTGCGACCCCACCGACGCGCGGGGGCTCTGCGATAACTGCAAGGCGCGCCTGCAGGATGGGTCACTGCCCACCGCCGAGCGCCGCACCCGCTTTGTCGACCTGCCCGTCAGCGCCACCGAGGACCGGGTGGTGGGCACGCTGGATATCGAGCGGGCCATCAAAAAGGGCGAGAAGCGCTTCGAGCCGGGCGTGCTGGCGGCGGCCAACCGCGGCCTGCTTTACGTGGACGAGGTCAACCTGCTGGACGACCACGTGGTGGACCTGCTGCTGGATTCGGCAGCCATGGGCGTGAACGTGGTGGAGCGCGAGGGCATCTCGTTCTCCCACCCCGCGCGGTTCATCCTGGTGGGGACCATGAACCCCGAGGAAGGCGAGTTGCGCCCGCAGTTGCTCGACCGCTTCGCCCTCTGCGTCGAAGTGGGCGGCATCCCCGACGCCGAGCAGCGCGTGGACATTATGAAGCGCCGCATCGCCTACGAGCAAGACCCCGACGGCTTTTACGAGGCCTGGCTGCCCAAGGAAGAGATGCTGACCAACAGCATCGCCCTGGCCCGCGCCTTTTTGCCCAACGTCCGCTACGACGAGTCGCACCTGTACGGCATCGCGCAACTGACCGCCGAGCTGGGCGTGGACGGCCACCGCGCCGACCTGGTGATCCTCAAGGCCGCCGTGGCCCACGCCGCCTTTGAGGCGCGCACCCTGGTCGACGAGCGGGACATCGTGCTGGCCGCCGAGCTGGCCCTGCCGCACCGCCTGAAGAAGCGCCCCTTCGAGGATACCGCCGTGCGCGCCGAGCAGTTGGGCGACAAGCTGGAGCGCATCCGCATGGAAGCGCCCCATAACAGCCAAAAAGCCACCTCGGAGGAAAAAAAAAGCCCTCCGATGAACCGGTAGAGCGGCAAGAGTCCACCACCACAACCAAGCGCGGCGCGACGCCCATGGAGGGCAACGCGCCCAACTCGCCGGCGCCGTCCAGCCCGTTCAGCGCGGACACGCAGATCGAGATGGGGCGCATCTTTCGCCCGCGCCGGTTGCAGACGCCGCAGGACCGCACCCTGCGCCGCGCCCATGGCAAGCGCAGCCGCACCAAGAGCGAGCGCAAGCGCGGCCACTATATCCGAAGCCGCCCGGCCGAGGGTCGGGTCAACGACCTGGCCTTCGACGCGACGTTGCGCCAGGCGGCGCCGTATCAGATTCACCGCGACCGCAGCGACGTGGCTTTGGCGGTCGAGACCAGCGACCTGCGGGAAAAGGTGCGGGTGCGCCGCTCGGCGAATCTCATCCTCTTTCTGGTGGATGCGAGCTGGTCCATGGCCGCAGCGCAGCGGATGGAGGCGGCCAAAGGAGCGATCATGTCTCTCCTGATCGATGCCTATCAAAAGCGCGATCGGGTCAGCCTCATCACCTTCCAGAGGCACGATGCCAACCTCGTGCTCCCGCCCACCAACAGCGTCGAGCTGGCCAACCGCGCCATGATCGAGCTTCCCGTGGGCGGCCGCACCCCCCTCTCGCGCGGCCTGTTCCTCGCCTATGAAGTGCTGACCCGCGAGCGCCGCCAGAACCCCGACGTGCTGCCCCTGTTGGTGCTGCTCACCGACGGCGCGGGCAATGTCTCCATGACCGACCTGCCGCCCCAGGAGGAGGCGCTGCGCGTGGCCGGCCTGATCAAGGCCGCCAACGTGCGCTCCATCGTCATCAACACCGAGCACTCGTCGCTGGACGTGGGGCTGGCGCGGGGCATCGCCGATCGCCTCGGCGGCCAATGCTACGCCGTCGCCGATCTCGAGGCCGAGCATCTATACCAGACGGTGCGAGATGAAATCCGCTAAGAACCCCTGGCAACAGTCCTACGAGACCCTCCGCCAGCGCGAGCGGCACGCCCTCCTCGCGCTGACGGATACGCTGGCATCGCTAGGCGGCGCCGCCGAAGAGGACCTGACCCGCCTTCGCGATAGCATCCAGCACCTGCACGGGCTCTACTACCTGGTGGCGCTGGGCGAGTTCAACGCCGGCAAGTCGGCGCTGATCAACGCCCTCTTGGGCGAGCGGCTGCTGCCGGAGGGCGTCACCCCCACCACCGACCGGCTGCACCTGGTCACTTATGGGCCGCAAGCGGGGGCCGCAGGGACTGCGGGGGCCGCAGGGACTGCGGGGGCCTCCCAGCCCGACGCGCTGGTGGAGTGGACCTACCCCGCCGAGTGGCTGCGCGGCGTCTGCCTGGTGGACACCCCCGGGAGCAACAGCGTCTTTCGCGAGCACGAGGCGCTGGCTCGCCAGTTCATCCACTGGGCCGACGTGGTCCTTTTCGTCATGGCCGCCAATCGCCCCTTTGCCGAGACCGACCGGCTTTACCTGGACCTGGTCCGCGAGTTCCGCTCCAAGGTGGTGCTGGTGGTGAACCAGACCGACCTGCTGGCGCCGGGCGAGCGGGACGAGGTGCTGGGCTACGTGGCCGAGGCGTTCCAGCGCGCGGCGGGCTATACCCCGGAGATCATCCCCGTCTCGGCCAAGCTGGCCCAGCGCGCCGCCATCCTCGCCGGCGACGCCGCCGAGGCGCTCCGCCAGCAGAGCGGCTTCCCCGCCCTGGAGGCCTACATCATGGACACCATCGGCGAGCGCAGCCGCGCCCAGGGCACGCTCCTGACCGCCGGGCGCACCGGCCAGTGGCTCGCCGCCAAGTACAAGGATGTCGCCCAGTCCGAGCTGGCCGCCTGGCGCGCCGAGGTGGAGACCCTGGACAACGTCTGGGGGCAGGTGCGCGCCTTTCGCGAGCGCCAGCAAGGGCTGCTGGAGGCCCGCCTGGGCGAGGCCGACCAGACCATGGACCAGGTCCGCGAGCTGGCGCACCAGCGGCTGCGCCGCGACTATGGGTTGGCGCAGGTCGCGCGCGGCCTCGGGCGCTATGTGGTGCGGCTGCCGCGCCTGATCCCCGCCGGCGAATCGGGCCGGGTCAACGCGCTGGACCGCTTCCTGCAGGCCGAGGCGCCGGAGCGGATCGAGCAGGCCGTGGGGCAGGGCTACCAGCACCTGGCCGCCGAGGGCCAGTCGCTGGTGACCAATGCGGTGTTTTATGTCAATAAGCACCTGGAAAAGGCCCGTCCCGAGCTGCGCGCCCGCCTGATCGGCGAGGTGCAGGTCCCCTATGACGAGCTGGCCGCGTTGCGCCAGCGGGACCAGGCCCGCTCCCTGGTGGAGCGGGTGCTGAAAGAGGCCGACCTCCCCGCCTTTGTGGACCGCTGGTCGGCCAGCGCCCGCAGCGCCTGGTGGCAGACCCTCGCCTGGGAGGCCATCGTGGTCATCGCCGCGTGGGCGGCCAGCGCCTACGCCAAGGCTTTCGTGGAGGAGCGCGGCCCAGTGCTCCTGTGGATCGTGGGGACAGCGGCGGTCCTGGGCGCGCTGGGGTTCCTGCTGCTGCCGCTGCGCCGCTTCCGCGCCCGGCTGGCGCTGGACGGCGTGCTGGACGCCATGCAGGGTAAGCTGCGCGAGGGGCTTTCCCAGCAGATCGGCGAGCTGGCGGGGCGCTACGAGCGCGCGCTGGAGCAGGCCGCCGGCCCCTACCAGCGGCTGGTGCACAGCCACCGCACCCGCCTGGAGCGGCTCGGCAAGGAGCTGGCCGAGATCGACGACACGCTGCGCCTGCTGGAAGCGGAATTGATGGAGAGCGAATGAGCGAGCGATTCCCCGCGCCCTATGGGCGCCTGTACGACGCCGAGATCGGCCTGCTGGCGCAGGCGCGCGAGGCGCTGGCCCGGCTGGAGGGGACCACCCCCGAGGACCTGGCCAAGATCGAGGACATGATCGCCCACCTGGACCAGCTTTTCATGCTGGTGGTGGTGGGCGAGTTCAACTCGGGCAAGTCGTCGCTGATCAACGCCTTATTGGGCGACGACTATTTGGAGACCGGCATCCTCCCCACCACGGCGCGGATCAACATCCTGCAACAGGGCAGCATGAAGACCAAGCGCTTCGAGGGCGAGCTGGCCGTGCTCACCCACCCCGCGCCGATCTTGGAGAACCTCAGCCTGGTGGACACCCCCGGCACCAACGCCGTCTTTCGCGAGCATGAGCGCCTGGCCCGCGAGTTCGTCCACCGCTCCGATTTCGTCCTCTTTGTCATGTCCGCCACCCACGCCTTCGCCGAGACCGACCGGCTCTACCTGGAGCTGATCCGCGAGTACGGCACCAAGGTGGTGATCCTGCTGAACCAGATCGACCTGCTGAACGGCGACGCCGAGATCAAGCAGGTGACCGATTTCGTGGCGGCGCAAAGCCAGCAGATGTTGCGCTTCCAGCCCGTGATCATCCCTGTCTCGGCCCGCTGGGCGCTGGAGTCCCAGCGCGGCGCCAATTTGGTCCGCCGGCGCAAGCTTCACGAGGAGAGCGGCATCGGCAAGGTGACCGCCTTCCTGCGCGACACCCTCTACGCCGAGGCGCGGCTCCGCGAAAAGCTGCACACCCCGCTGCGGGTGGCCCAATCGCTCCTGCAGCAGCGCGGCGGCGCCGTGGCCCGGCAATTGGCCGTGGTGGAGAGCGACCTCTCCTCCCTCGGCCAGATCGACAGCTCGGACCAGCTCCACCGCGCCGCCATGGGCGCGCGGCTGGACGCCCATTTCGAGCCCATCGCCCGGCTTTTCGCCAGCATGAACGAGCGGGGCGCGCGCTTTATCGACGAGAACCTGCAAATCCGCAACCTGGGGCAGATCGTGAACTGGTCGGCCTTCCAGGCCCGCTTCGAGCAGGCGGTGGTGGCCGACGCGCCGCAGCAGATCGGCCAGCGGGTGGACCGGCTCATCGGCGAGCTGCTGGCCGAGGACCGCCAGCGCTGGCAGCAGACGCTCGGCGCGCTGCGGGGGATGCTGGAGCGCCACCAGGACGAGACGCTGGGGACGGTGACGGGCGACCTGACGGGGAGCATGGAGGCGTTCGAGGAGAACGTGCGGCAGGCCGAGCAGGCGCTGAACCGCTACAGCAAGCGGGAGGCCACCGATAGCCTGCGCAACACGCAATTGAGCGCGCTGGCCGACACCGCCGTGATCGGCCTTTCGGGGCTGGTGGGCGGCGGCGGGCTGGTGATCTTTGGCCTCAGCGAGCTGGCCGAGGCGCTGGTGGGGATGAAGGCCGGCGCGGCGGCCTCGGCGCTGCTGGGCCCCGTGGGCTGGGCCATCGGCGGCGCCGTGGCGCTGGGCGGCGCCTGGGTCATGGTGAACCGCCGGCTGCCCCGCGCCCGGGAAAAGGCCAAGGAGAACCTCCGCCAGCAGGTGGCCGCGCTGCAAGGGACCTTCCGCGAGGCGCTGTTGGACGCCACCAGCCGCGAGCTGACCGCCTATCGCGCCCACGCCGCCGAGGCGCTCTTGCCGCTGCGCCGCTACCTGGACCAGCTCGGCGGCGGGCTGCGCCGCCAGCAGGGCGAGCTCGCCGCGCTGCAAGGCGAGATGGAGCGGTTGAGCGCCGAGATCGAGCAGGCCGCGAGCTGACGCG
>JAAYEA010000186.1 GCA_012689325.1 Chloroflexota bacterium | reverse complement strand
CGCACTTGATCAGCGTGTCGTGGAGCCAGTCGGTGCGCCCCTGCAGCCGCGCGAGCTGAAAGATGACGCCGAAGAAGAGCAGGCTGGCGATGAAGGGGAGCGTCCCCTTGAGCAGCCCCAGCGTCTCCCGCCAGGAGCGCCGCAGCGCGTCCCAGACGACCACGGCGGCCAGCGCGGCGAGTTGCACCGGCAGTTGCCGATACCAGGGGCCAAAGCCCAACAGCCCGAAATAGGCGATGATGGCCGCGAGGATGGCGACGAGCTTGATTACAACCATGGCGCCTCGCGCTCCACCCGCACCCGCTTGACCCCGCCCGCCCACTCCACCAAGTGGAAACGCAGGTGATGGGCCGGCCAATCGCCCGCCAGGGCCCGCGCCGCCTGCGGGTCGCCGTGGGTGATCATGATATAGGTGGTGATGAAATCGCGGCTCTCCGCTACCAGCGTGGCGGGATCGGGCTCGTACTTGTCGAATTCGTCCAGCAGCAGCACCCGCGCCTCCGGCGATTGCTTCAGCCAGACGCGCAGCAGGTCGGCCTCGCTCAGGCGCCCGAGCCCCAGGCCTTGCACCGCCAGCGAGGCGCGGATGGTGTAGAGCTGCAAGCCAGCATCCTGCCCCAGATAGAGGTAAGGCATCGCCTCGCGCCGCAGGGCGGGGATGACCACCCGCTCCAGGAAGGAGGTCTTGCCCAGCCCGTTGTTGCCGGTGATGACATAGATGGACCGCTCGGCGGCCAGCTCCAGGTCCGCCTCCAAGGCCAGCCGCACCTGGCGCTCCGGCAGGTCATACTCGCCCGCGGGGATGCGCATCTAGCCCTCCACCGCGACCAGGGCCGCCTCGGCGGCGGCGCTGGGCTCGTTGCGATAGAGCGACAGCCGGTCGCGCGCGGCCAGGAAGCGGGCGACGAGGGCGCGGCGATTGTCGCCGCTGAGCGAATCCAGCACGTTATAGAGCAGCACCCTGACGCCGCAGAGCCCTTTGGCCTCGGTGGCGGCCAGCAGGAGCAGGCAAGCGAGGATGGCCTGCTCGCCGCCGGAATAGGTGCCCAGCTCGCGGTCGGCGGCGGCGTTGTGGATGCCAAAGGACTGGGCCTGCTCCACCACCCGGGCGATCAGGGCGGGGTCATCGCCCTGCCGCAGCAGCCAGGCCTCCTCGCGCAGGGTAGACGAGATGAACAGGTGGTTGAAATCCACCACCAGGTAATCGCCGCCGTAGGCAGCGAGCAGATCATCCAGCTTGTGTATGGTCATGGGGGCCGCGTCCGCCAGGGATTCGAGAGCACGCCGCCGCGGCGGCCCCCGTGCGGCCCATTATACGCCGTTCGCCAGGCAAGGCAATCCCCTGGCCGGCTTGGCCTCACTGGTCGAAGCAGAACCAGTCGAAATCGGCGGCAATGGAGCTGGCGCCCTCCGCCGCTGGCCCGTTCCAGGCGCCCAGCCCGACCCGAATGTTGCTCAGGGCCACGTCGCTGGCCGCGCCAATCGGGAACCAGACGACGCCATCGGCGCTGAAAGAACCGGTGTAGACCGTGCCCGTCTTGGCCAGCTTGAGCAGGATCGCGTCCAGCTCCGTCTCCACCACGGCGGAGAACGGCCCGGCCTCCGACTCGGCAAAGAGCCCCACCAGGTCGCCATAATAGTGCATCCGCTGCACGGCCACAAAGTGGTCGTCGTCCTGATAGGCCACCAGCGCCGCCTGCTGGACGTTCTCCTGGGGGTCAAAGAGCACGCGGGTGACGATCTCCCAATCGCCCGAGGCTGCGCGCAGCAGCAGGTTGCTGGGGACGCCAGCGTTCCCCACCAGCTCGCCGGGGCCGGTGCTGATCCGCAGGTAGCCGGGCTGCGCGGTCAGGCTCCAATGCGTGGGGTCCTGGCGCACCCAGCTCCAGGCGGCGTCGAGGGAGGACGAGGCGAACCCGTCGAACCAGGCGCAGCCGTCCGATGTCGCCGTGGCGGTGGGCGTCGCCGTGGCCTGGGGCGTGCCGGTGTTCGTCGGGGTGAAGGTGAGCGTGGGCGGCGGCGGGCTCACCGAGGTCCGCGTCCGCGT
>JAAYEA010000185.1 GCA_012689325.1 Chloroflexota bacterium | reverse complement strand
TGCGGCTATCAGACGATCACAAGCAAGGAGGCAGAACGCATGAAACGTCGCGAGTTCTTGAGAGTGACCGCCATGACGGCGGTGGGGGCGCTGGCGGCGAGCTGCGCGCAACCCACCCCCCAGATCATCGAGAAAGAGGTGCCGATCGAAAAGATCGTCAAAGAGACGGTCGTGGTGGAAAAACAGGTCCCCGTGGAAAAGATCGTCAAGGAGACGGTGGTGGTGCAGCGCGAGATCGCCGTGGAAAAGGTGGTCACGGCGACGCCGATCCCCGCCAAGTTCCACGAAGCGCCCATGCTGGCCGAGCTGGTCAAGGCAGGCAAGCTCCCGCCGGTGGAGGAGCGCGTGGGCGAGGACCCGCGGGTGATCACGCCCCACGAGGAGATCGGCCAATACGGCGGCACCTGGCACTGCCTCGCCGTCGGCCCGCAGGACTTGGAGCTGAGCTCCCGGTTCAACTATCCCTCGCTCTTGCGCTTCAACGCTACGGGCAGCGGCGTGGTCGCCGACGTCTGCTCGAGCTGGGAGGCCAACGCCGATTCCAGCGTCTATACCTTCAAGCTCCGCAAGGGGATGAAGTGGTCGGACGGCGCCAAGTACAGCACCGCCGACTGGGCCTTCTGGATGGACGACATGATCGGCAACGACGACCTTTACCCGGCCAAGCCGGTGCTGCTGATGCCCCACGGCAAGCTGGTCACCATGGAGGTCGTGGACGACTGGACCCTCCGCTTTGACTTTCACGGCTCCTACGCCCTCTTGCCGCTGGTCCTCGGCGACGCCCACACCGAGCTGCACGCCAACATCCCCTCGCACTATTTGAAGCAGTTCCACGTCAAGCACGCGATCAAGACGCAACTGGACGCCGCGACCAAGGCGGGCGGGTTCGAGTTCTGGTACCAGCTCTTTGCCAACAAGAACGACCAGCACGTCAACCCGGAGCGGCCGACCATCGGGGCCTGGAAGCTGGAGGAGGCGCCGCCGGCGCAGCCGGTCTCGGCCATGCGCAACCCCTATTACTGGAAAGTGGACCCGGACGGCAACCAGCTTCCCTACCTCGACCGGATCGAGTGGATCCTGGTGGAAAACGGCGACGTGGTGAACCTGCGCGCCGCCGCCGGCGACGTGGATATGCAGCTCCGGCATATCCTCTTTAGCAACTATCCGATCTTTAAAGAGAGCGCGGCTAAGGCCGATTTCCGCGTGCTGGACTGGCTCTGGGGCGAGAACGAGATCGTCATCCACGTCACCCAGGACAGCGTCGACCCCATGAAAAAACTGCTGCTGGAGGACAAGCGGTTCCGCTTCGCCCTGTCGCTGGCCATCAACCGCCAGGAGGTCTGCGACGGCATCTATTTCGGCACCGTGGAGCCCAGCCAGATCGTCCCCTACAAGGAATCGCCCTGGTGGACCCCCGAGCGGGCCATGCACATGGCCCAGTACGACCCGGACAAGGCCAACGCTTACCTGGACGAGATGGGCCTGACCAAGCGGGACAGCGAGGGGTACCGGCTGATGCCCGACGGCAACCGGCTGGTGATCTACTGGGACTATTGCACCCTCTTTGGCGCGTGGCGCCCCTGCGGCGAGCTGGTGCGCGAGCACTATCGCAAGGTCGGCATCGACCTGCAGCTCCGCGAGGTGGCGCGGCAGCTCTTTTACGAGCGGTTCCAGGCCCGCGAGACCGACCTGGGCCTCTGGTCGGGGCACGCCACCTTTTTCCCCGTCATGCGGCCGCGCGATTTCGTCGCCATCTTTCGCAACGGCTCCAAGTGGGCGGCGCAGTACGCCCAGTGGTACGAGACCCACGGCAAAGCGGGCGTCGAGCCCCCGGCGGACAGCGACATCCGCAAGGGCCAGCTCCTCTACGACCAGGTGGTTGGCTCCTCGTCGCTCAAGGAGGCGTACGAGAAATTCAACGCGGTGCTGGACATCTTTTATGACAACCTCTGGACCCTGGGCGTGACCACGCCGCCGGTCCAGCCGGTGATCGTCAAAAACAAGTTCCGCAACGTGCCCAACAACGTCCTCTCCACCAACAGCCTGATGTCGCCCGGCGCCGCCGAGCCCGAGCAGTTCTTCTGGAAGAAATAGGCGCACAAACAAGCAGGGGCGGTCCATGGACCGCCCCTGCCGCGTCCCTAATCCCTCAGCCAGCTCGCGCGCTTGGCCCGGGCCCAGACGTACTGATAGTCGTAGGCGTCATCGGGCATCTGGATGTTGCCGGTGGAGGGGTATTTGGCGATGGCCTCCTCCACCAGGTCCACCCCCAGCCCCGGCGCGTCCGGCACGACGATGGCGCCGTCGCGCACCACCGGCTGGCCGGTCATCACCTCGTAGCGCTGCGGGCAATCGACCTCCAGGTGCTCCAGGATGAGAAAGTTGGGCAGCGTGGACAGCAGATGCACCGCCGCCATCTCGGCCACCGGCCCCAGCGACCCGTCGTGCGGGGCAAAGCCGATATAGTGCGCCTCCGCCAGCGCCGCCATCTTTTTCATCTGCAACAGCCCGCCGGCGCGCCCCGTGTCCGGCTGGATCACATCCACGATCTCGCGCTCGATGAGCTGCCGCACGCCGTGGATGAGGGAGTGCCGCTCGCCGGCGGCGATGGGGATGCCCACCGCGTCGGCCACCCGCGCCAGCGCCTCGATGTCCTCCGGCGCCACGGGGTCCTCGTAAAAGAGCAGGTCGTACGGCTCCAGCTCTTTCCCCAGCGCGATGGCGTCCCGCGCGGTCATCCACGGCGGGCCGTGGACGTCCACCATCAGGTCGATCTCGGTCCCCAGCCGGTCGCGCATGGCGTCCACGCGGTTCACCAGCCCCGCGATGCCCCCCGCCTTCAAGGCCGTATACCCCCGCGCCGCCATCCGCTCGCCGGCGTCGGCGTCGCGGGCGTGGGTGTAGAGCCGGATCGTATCGCGCATCTTGCCGCCGAGCAACTGGTGCACCGGCACGCCCAGCGCCTTGCCCTTGATGTCCCACAGCGCCATCTCGATGCCGGTCATGGCGCCGCTGCCCACCACGCCGGTCATGCCGTGGCCCATCATGGCGACCAGCAGCTTTTGGCAGAGCCGCTCCACCTGGAAGGGGTCATCGCCGATGAGGATCGGCGTCAGGTCGGCGATGGCGGTCTGCACCACCCGCGGCCAGCCGCTGGCCTCGCCCACGCCATAGAACCCCTCGTCGGTGTGCACCTTGACAAAGAGCCAGTTGCGCGCCGACCAGCTCTTGGCGCTGGGGTGCCCGGCGTGCATGAGATACGTCGTGATGTTGGTGATCTTCATGGCGGTCCTCCGGAGCATAGTTGCAGGTTACAGGGTGCAGGTTTCAAGGCGGAAAACGACCTCCTCCTTCTTGCAACCTGCAACTTACCTGCAACTCTTCTAGTACCCCAACTTTTTGTCCACCACGTTCCGCATCGGCTCGCCGCGCAGGTAGCGGCCCAGGTTGTCCAGAAAGAGCGCCATGGCCCGCTCGGGACGGCGGGGGGTGCGCCCCGAGGTGTGCGGCGTGATGATGACGTTGGGCATGTCCCACAATGGCGAGTCGGCGGGGAGCGGCTCGGGGTCGGTGACGTCCAGCCCCGCGCCGCGAATCCAGCCCTCTTGCAGCGCGCGGACCAGCGCCGCCTGCTGGATGGTGGCGCCCCGCCCGATGTTGACGATGTAGGCGGTGGGCTTCATGGCGCGCAGCTCGCGCTCCCCGATCATCCCCTTGGTCTCGGGGGTGTAGGGCGCGGTGATCACCACCCAATCGGCCAGCGGCAGCGCCTCCAGCAGCCGGCCGGGCGCGTACATGGCCTCCACCGCCGGGTGCGCCACCTCCGGGTTGCGCCGGACGCCCAGCACCCGCATGCCGATCCCCTTGGCGATCTCGGCGGTGCGCCCGCCGATGGCCCCCACCCCGATCAGCAGCATGGTCTGGCCGGCCAGCTCAAAGACGTGGTTGAACTCGCCCCGGGCCCAGCGACGCTCCCGCTGCGCGTGGACCGCCGAGGGGAGCTCGCGCGCCAGGGCAAAGCAGTACGCCATGATCTGCTCGCTGATGGGCACGGCGTGGATGCCCGAGCCGTTGGTGAGGATGAAATCCTTGGCGGCCAGCTCGGGGTGGCGCAGCAGCCAGTCGACGCCGGCGCTGCCCTGCTG
>JAAYEA010000184.1 GCA_012689325.1 Chloroflexota bacterium | reverse complement strand
CGCGGGCCGCTACCGATTCTCTTAAAGAGGTTGTCCTTATGGCGAGTGATGCTCAAGTTCCGGCAAAGCGTTTCATCAACCTGGAACGCCTGGTCCGTCCCGCCTTGGCGGTGCTGGTGGCCGCCTTCGTACTCTGGCGTTTGTGGGACGTGGTCATGGTGCAAAAGGCCTATGGCGGGGATACGTGGGTCCGTTTCGCCATCTCGGGCCTGATCCTGGGCGGCGTCTATGCCGTCATCGCCCTGGGCTATACCCTGGTCTATGGCATCCTGTTCATGATCAATTTCGCCCATGGCGACGTGATGATGTTGGGCGCCTTTGCTGGCTATTTCACTTTGGAGGCCTTCAAGAGCACGGGCGTTTTGGACGCCAGCTTGTTTAGCGGGATCCTGGCCGTGGTCGCCGCCTTTGCGGTGGGCATGGGCTCCGCGAGCTTGATCGCCGTCAACCTGGAGAGGATCGCCTATCGGCCGCTGCGCACGGCGCCCCGGCTGGTGCCGCTGATCAGCGCCATCGGCGCCTCGCTCGTTTTGCAGAACGCGGCCCAGCTGATGTTCGGCGCGGCCCGCCACACCTATGCCAACCCCGCCATCCTGGATCGCAACGCGGGCTGGCAAGTGATGATCTCGGGCAAGCCGGTCCTGGTCAGCTATACCGGCGTGTTGACCTTTGTCATGTCCATCCTGTTGATGGTCGGCCTCTACGTGCTGGTGCAACGCACCAAGATCGG
Source organism: Chloroflexota bacterium (assembly GCA_012689325.1). Classification (GTDB taxonomy): domain Bacteria; phylum Chloroflexota; class Anaerolineae; order JAAYEA01; family JAAYEA01; genus JAAYEA01. The sequence continues at coordinate 4,931 of JAAYEA010000184.1, read as the reverse complement.
CAAGGCCATGCGCGCCGTCGCCGAGGACAAGCAAGCCGCCGCGTTGATGGGCATCGACGTGAACCGGGTGATCTCTAGCACTTTTGTCATCAGCGGCGCGCTGGCCGGCGCGGCGGGGGTGATGTGGGGCCTGCATATGGGTATCATTTACCACTATGTCGGCTTCCTCCCTGGCATTAAGGCCTTCACCGCCGCGGTACTGGGCGGCATCGGCAACATCCCGGGGGCCATGCTGGGCGGCATCGCCCTCGGCGTGATGGAGGCCCTGGGACCGGCGGTATTGGGCCTCCCCTTCCAGCTCAAGGACGTGCTCGCCTTTTCCATCCTGGTCCTGGTGCTCATTTTCCGGCCCACCGGCTTGCTCGGTGAGGTGCTGGCGCGGAAAAAGGCGTAACGACCATGGAAGGAAGCGACATCTTGCGTCCACAAGAGGTGAGTTATGACCGTGCGATCTAGTCTGCGCGCTGGCCTCTCCGTCGGCCTGATCGCGATTCTGATGGTGCTGATCGGCATCACGCAACTCTCCGGCCAATTGGTGCGAGGCTGGTTCGGGCTTCCCTCGGCCACCCCGGGGGCCTGGCTGATCCTGCTCCTGATGGCTGGCTGGGCGGGCAGCCGGGCCTATAAGCAAGCCAAGGCGACGTCCTGGGGCGCCGCGCTGGCCGCGGGCGCCGTCCCCGGCGCGGCCGCGGGGCTGTTGTTGGGAGCCCTTATGTGGGGCATCGGCTCGCTGCTGGCGAACGGGACGGACCTGCGCCAGTGGCTGGCGCAGCTTTCCCCCGCCAACGTGGAATTGCTGACCCTGGGCCTGCCGCCGCTGGCGTCGGCCCTGGTGATCCTGGCCGCCCTCACGGCGGCGGGCGCGGCGGGCGCGGCCCTCTCCTTCGCCTCGGAGCGCGGGCAGTGGGGCGCCGCTTGGGCCGCGCGTCGGCAGGGCCTCGGCGCCAAGGTGACGAGCGTGCCGGCTATCGAGAAATTCCTGGCCCGGCCCAACGCCCGCCAGATCGTGCTCATCGCGGGGCTGGCCCTGCTCTTGCTGTTGCCCTTGGGCGTGGGGCAGTACTGGAACTATATCATCGGCACCATCGGCATCTATGTCATCCTGGGCCTGGGGCTCAACATCATCGTGGGCATGGCCGGGCTGCTGAACCTGGGCTACGGGGCCTTTTTCGCCATCGGCGCCTATACGGTGGCGATCCTCACCGCGCCCGAGCCGCACAACATCGGCATGAGCTACTGGCTGGCGCTGCCCATCGCCGTGGTGGTGGCCGCCATCGCCGGGATCCTGCTGGGCATCCCCGTGCTGCGCATGCGCGGCGACTATTTGGCCATCGTCACGCTGGGCTTTGCCGAGATCATCCGCATCCTCTTGCGCAGCGACGTGATGACCGGCTTTACCGGCGGGCCGCGCGGCATCCGCTCCGTCGGCGGCCCCGAGCTCTTGGGGATCGACCTGAACAACGAGACCTTTTTCACCTATTTCATCCTGGTGGGCATCGTCCTGGCCGCTTTCGTCATTTATCGCCTGCAGAACTCGCGGGTGGGGCGCGCCTGGATGGCCATCCGCGAGGATGAGGACGTGGCCGAGGCGATGGGCGTCAACATCCTGACCTACAAGCTGCTGGCGCTGGCCATCGGCGTGGGCTTTGCCGGGTTCGGCGGCGCGATCTTTGCCTCGCGCAACCGCTTCACCGGGCCGGAGGACTTTACCCTGCAGGTCTCTATCAACGTGCTCTGCCTGGTGATCATCGGCGGCATGGGCAGCATCCCCGGCGTGCTCATGGGCGCGCTGGTGCTCAAGGGGCTGCCCGAGATCCTGCGGCAACTGGACGACTATCGGATGCTGGCCTTTGGCGCGCTGTTGGTGGTGATGATGATCGTCCGGCCGGAGGGGTTGTGGCCTTCGGCGCGGCAAAAGAACGAGCTGCGCGTGGCGGAGGAGGAGCTAACCGCCGGGCCGGGCACGGAAGTGGTGGAGGCGTAACATGAGCGAAGGCGGGCATATCCTCAAAGCGACGCGGGTCACCAAGCAGTTCGGCGGGCTGACCGCGGTCAAGGACGTGGATTTCGAGCTCCCCAAGGGGGGCATTTGCAGCATCATCGGCCCCAACGGCGCGGGCAAGACGACGTTTTTCAACTGCATCACGGGTTTTTACAAGCCCGAGGCTGGGGCGCTGATCTTTGACGGCATCTCGCTGGTGGAGTGCCGCCCGGACCAGATCACCACCCTCGGCGTGGCCCGCACCTTTCAGAACATTCGCCTCTTTGCCGGCATGACGGCGCTGGAGAATATCCTGGTGGGGGAACACGCGCGGCTGCGCGCCGGCGTCGCGGGGGCGATCTTGAGCCTGCCCAAGGCCAAGGCCGAGGAGAAACGCGCCTGGGACCGGGCCAACGATCTGCTGGATTTCGTCGGGCTGGGCGGCAAGGGCGACGTGCTGGCCCGCAACCTGCCCTATGGCGACCAGCGCCGCCTGGAGATCGGGCGCGCCCTGGCCAGCAACCCCAAGCTCCTCCTGCTGGACGAGCCGACGGCGGGGATGAACCCCCGCGAGACCGAGGATCTCATGCTCTTTATCCAGCGGCTGCGGGCCGAGCAGGGCCTGACCGTCCTGCTGATCGAGCATGACATGAAGGTCGTGATGGGCATCTCGGACCGCGTGACGGTGCTGGATTACGGCATCAAGATCGCCGAGGGCACGCCGCTGGAGATACAGTCCAACCCCAAGGTGATCGAGGCCTACCTCGGCTCCAACCAAGAGGGGGCTGCCTGATGGCCATGCTCGAAGTTCGCGGGGTCCACACCTATTACGGCAACATCCATGCCCTCAAGGGCGTGTCGCTCTATGTGGCCAAGGGCGAGGTGGTGGCGCTCATCGGCGGCAACGGCGCGGGCAAGACCACGCTGCTAAACACCATCTCGGGCATCCTCAAGCCCCGAGAAGGCACCATCTGGCTGGAAGGCGAGCGCTGCGACTCGGTCCCCCCGCACGACATCGTGCGCATGGGCATCGCCCAGTGCCCCGAGGGGCGGCGGGTCTTTAGCCGCATGTCGGTGCGAGAGAACCTGGAGATGGGCGCCTATATCCGCGCCGACCGCGAGGGGATCGAGCGCGATATCGAGCACGTCTATGACCTCTTTCCCGTGCTGCGCGAGCGGCGCAAGCAGGTCTCGGGCACGCTGAGCGGCGGCGAGCAGCAGATGCTGGCCATGGGCCGCGCGCTGATGGCCTCGCCGCGCATCATCTTGTTGGACGAGCCCTCCATGGGCCTCGCCCCCATGCTGGTGGAGACGATCTTTGACATCGTCCGCGAGATCAACCAGCGCGGCACCACCGTGCTTTTGGTGGAACAGAACGCGCGCATGGCGCTGACCGTGGCGCACCGCGGCTATGTCATCGAGACCGGCAACATCGCCCTGGAAGGGCCCGCCGCCGAGCTATTGGAGAACCCCCGGGTGAAAGAGATCTATTTGGGCGAGAACCCGGCGCCCCCGGCCTGAGCGCGGCGCGCCGGAAGCCGCGCAGGCAAGCAGAGCGAACGCGGGGCGGTTGCGCGCAAGGACGTTGCGCGCGGCCGCCCCTTTGCATTTGGTCCCGGCGCCGCGCGGTGCTACAATGCCGGGCACGCTGGATGAGGATAGGCAACGCCATGGTCGAAGCGCCCCTGACCCTCCGCTCGAAATTGCGCCGCGCCCTGGCCCAGCTCCGCTACCTGCCCCGCGCCTGGGGCCTGGTGTGGGGCGCGGCCCGCTACTGGACGCTGGCCTGGGCCGCCCTGCTGGTGGTCCAGGGGCTGCTGCCCGTGGCCACGGTCTACCTCACCCGCCAGGTGGTGGATGGCCTGGACGCCGCCCTCGGCGCCCCCGGCCAGGGCTGGGGCGAGCTGCTCCCCACGCTGGCCCTCTTGGCCGCGCTGACCCTGCTGGCGCGCATCCTCGGCAGCCTCTCCGTCTGGGTCCGCGCCGCGCAATCCGAGCTGGTCCGCGACCGCATCAGCGAGCTGATCCAGGGCCAATCGCTGGCGCTGGACCTGGCCTTCTACGAATCCCCCGACTATTACGACCGGCTGCACCGCGCCCGCAACGACGCGCGCTACCGCCCGCTGGCGCTGCTGGATAACGCCGGCAGCCTGGTGCAGAACGGCATCACCCTGGTGGCCATGGCCGCCGTGCTGCTCCGCTTCGGGCTGCTCCTGCCGGCGGCGATGCTGATCAGCGCCATCCCCGCCCTCTACGCCGCGCTCCACCATAGCCAGCGCGAGCACCAGTGGACGGTCCGCACCACCCCCGACCAGCGCCGCGCCATCTATTACGATTGGCTGCTCACCTCGGCCGCCCCCGCCGCGGAGCTGCGGCTCTTTGGGCTGGGCGCGCACTTTCAGGGGGCCTACCAAGCCCTGCGCGCCCGGCTGCGCGGGGAGCGCATCGCCCTGGCCCGCGACCAGGTGCTGCTGGCGCTGGGGGCGGGGGTGGCGGCGCTGCTGCTCCCCGGGCTGGCGCTGGGCTGGATGGTCTGGCAGGCCACGCAGGGGCGCTACTCCCTGGGCGACCTGGCCATGCTCTACCAGGCCTTCAACCAGGGGCAGGGGCTCATCCGCGCCTTCCTGGATAGCCTGGGGCAGGTCTATAGCAACAGCCTCTTCCTGGGCGACCTGTTCGATTTCCTGGCCCTGCGGCCGGCCATCACATCGCCAACACGCCCCCCTACCCCCCCGGAGGCCACTGGGGGGAAAGGAGGGGAGGCTTGGCCGGGGCAGCGCCCCCCTGGCCCCCCAGAGGCCTCTGGGGGGAAAGACCGGGGGGCAAGCGGGCTTGACCTCCGCGAGGGGGTGCGCTTCCGCCAGGTCAGCTTTCAGTATCCCCACGGCCGCAGCCTGGCGCTGCGCGAGCTGGACCTGACCTTGCCCGCCGGGCGGACGGTGGCCATCGT
>JAAYEA010000183.1 GCA_012689325.1 Chloroflexota bacterium | reverse complement strand
GGGGGACACATGACAGGAACCATCGCCATCATTGGCGGGGGCGTGGCCGGCTTGGCTGCCGGCTGCTACGCCCAGATGAACGGCTACGCCTCGCAGATCTATGAGCTGCACAGCATCCCCGGCGGGCTGTGCACCTCCTGGAAGCGCCGTGGCTACACCTTTGACGGCGCGATCCGCTACCTCTCCGGCACCCACCCGCACTCCAAGATTCACCAGCTCTGGGACGAGCTCGGCGCGCTGGAGGGGACCGAGATCCACTATTATGACGAGTTCACCCGCTACATCGGCCGCGATGGCCGCGCGCTGATCGTCTACACCAATATCGACCGGCTGGAGCAGCACCTCTTGGAGCTCTCGCCCCAGGACGCCGACCCCATCCACGAGCTGGCCGGGGCGGTGCGCGACTTTACCCGGATGGAGCTGCCGCTGGACATCACCCCCGCCGATCCGCGCGAGCTGCTCGACATGGGGATGCAGATGATGCCGGTGTTGCTCCCGGCGCTGCGCTGGCGCAATGTCACCGTGCGCGCCTTTGCCGAGCGTTTCCGCGATCCCCTCTTGCGCGAAGCGCTCCCCGAGTTCTTCCAGTTCGCCCCGCCCAACTTTCCCATGATGCTCTTGCTCTCGACGCTGGCCAACATGAACGACATGGAAGCGGGCTACCCCATCGGCGGATCGCTGCGCTTCGCCCAGGGCCTGGCGAGGCGTTATGTCGAGCTGGGCGGGCAGATCCACTGTCGCGCCCGGGTCGAGCGCATCCTGGTGCAAGACAACCGCGCGGTGGGGGTCCGCCTGGCCGACGGCTCCGAGCACCGCGCCGACCGGGTCATCTCGGCCGCCGATGGGCACAGCACCCTCTTTGACCTGCTGAATGGGGAATACCTGAACGAGGAGCTGCTGGCCCGCTACCGCACCCTGCCCAAAAGTAAGTCCATCCTGCAAGTCGCCCTGGGCGTCGCCCGCGATTTTGCCGCCGAGCCGCCCTCGGTCAGCTTCCCGCTCGCTCAGCCCCTCACCCTCGGCGGCATCCCCCACGAGCGGCTGGTGCTCAAGCACTATAGCCTTGACCCCACCCTGGCCCCAGCGGGCAAGTCGGTGCTGAGCGTCTGGTGCGAGGCCAGCTACGGGCACTGGAGAGACCTGAAGGCGCGGTCCGAGCCCGCCTATCGCGCCGCCAAGGACGAGGCCGCCGAGCTGGTGGTCAGCGCGCTGGAGGGGCGTTACCCCGGGCTGCGCGACCAGGTGGAGGCAGTGGACGTGGCCACGCCGCTCACCTACGAGCGCTACACCGCCAACTGGCGCGGGGCCTTTGCCGGCTGGGCGCTCACCACCACCAAGATGAGCATGATGATGGGCGGCGGGATGTCCAAGACCCTCCCCGGCCTGGACCGCTTTCACATGTGCGGCCAGTGGGTGGAGCCCGGCGGCAACGTCGAGCTCTCCGCCGCCTCCGGCCGCGACGTCATCCGCGACCTCTGCCGCCTCGACGCCCGCCCCTTCCAAGCGAGATAAAGGTCACCGCGGAGACGCTGAGGACGCAGAGAGGAACAGGAAGGGAAGGTAGAACGAGCTTGCCTCTCCTACCCCTCCTTATCTCTGCGCGCTCGGCGCCTCTGCGGTGATGTCCTGCCTCTCCTACCCCTCTTTATCTCTGCGCGCTCGGCGCCTCTGCGGTGATGTCCTGCCTCTCCTACCCCTCTTTATCTCTGCGCGCTCGGCGCCTCTGCGGT
>JAAYEA010000182.1 GCA_012689325.1 Chloroflexota bacterium | reverse complement strand
GTGTCGAAAAGAAAGGCCTCAATCTGATCGAGCAGATTCTGGCGATCCTCGGTCATATGCCCTCCGTTTTTCCAAGAGCATACGGCCACTTGGCCTTTCAAGCAACTTGAATTAGTTGGAGCAGATGCCACGGGGGGTTGCCCCTACTGCGCCATCAGCCGCTCGATCTCCAGCGGGACGCCCTTTGCCTCCTCCCGCCGCAGCGAGAGGGCCCCGTGCGGGCAGCGCCCGACGCAGACGCCGCAGCCCATGCAGGCCGCCTCGTCTACCGTCATCAAGCCCTCGCGCAATTCCAGCGCGCCGAAGGGGCAGAACTCGGCGCAGGTCCCGCAGCCCGCGCAGGCCGTCTCGTCCACCTGCGAGACATAGCCGGACGCAATGAGCATGGGCGTGCCGTGGCGGTGCGCCTGCATCGCGCCGCAGCAACAGGTGCAGCAGTTGCAGATGGCATAGAAGCGGTCGAGCATCGCCTCTTTGAAAAAGATGTGGTGGGCGTGGCCGCGGGCATCCTCCGCCTCCAGGATCGCCACCGCCTCCGCCGGCGTGATGGCGCGTGCGTGGTTCGGCTGGTGCTCCAGGATGAAACTGGCAAACGGCTCGCCCACGATCAGGCAGACGTCCAGCGGCAGGCAGGGGCTGGCGCGGCTGACCCGGCAGGGGCAATCCAGCGCCACGAGGTGGTCGGGATCTTGCAGGATCACGTCGCGGGCGCGGGCAAAGGGCACTACCTCCTCCGGCGCGGTCAGGGCGACCGGCTGGTTGATGGTGACCCAGCGGGTCGCCTCAGCCAGGGGCGCGACCTTGCCGTGGTAGGTGTCGGCGATGGTGCCGGTCTCACCGCCGGCGCCAAAGTGCAGGCGGCCCAGCAGCCACCCCAGCGGCGCCGCCAGGGGCTTGGGCGGCCCGTTGATGGCCCAGCCGATATAGTGATAGAGAAAGCGGGCATAGATATAGCCGTGCAGCCGCTCGGCCAGCGGCTGGCGGATGCGCTGGGCCTCGGCGTGCATGCGCCGGGTGGAGGGCATCGCGCCCTGCCCGCGCTCGCCGATCCAGGCCAGCGCCGCGACGAACCCCGCCGCCGCGCCCGCCAGCGCTCCCAGCAGCCAAACCATCAGACGCATCAGCCTGCGCATGGCTCACCTCCTGAAATGGCACACGGATTTCCACGGATCACGCGGATGGCTGCACCGAAAAGGCCAAGAGCTGGAACCACGAAACACACGAACCACACGAACAAGAAAAGGCAGGTTCACCTTTCGTGTATTTGGTGTGTTTCGTGGTGGACATCCGGACGAGCCCGCCGCTACACCGCGGGGCGGACCGCTTCGCCGTTCACCGCCGTGGCGGCGGCCACCTGCCCGTCGCGCCATTCCACCAGCGCCGCCTCGGCGTCGGTCTCGAACCCGGCAAAGCGCATGGGCCCCAGCCGCCCGTGGCGTTGGGCGTAGAGAAAGGCCCGCCCGTCGGCCAGCTGCAGGCGCAGCCCGATGGCTGGCGCACTCGCCTCCACCTCCACCCGCTCCACCGCGCGGATCGGGCTGGCCTGCCCGGGCCGCAAGGGATAGAGGACATAGCCCAGCGCCAGCGTCCCCCGCCAGCTCGCCCGGTAGGCGACGGCGGGGATCGGCTGAACCTCGTAGGGCCCGCCGCGGGGAATCCAGCCTTGGGCTTCCGGCGCCTCTTGCCCCAAGATGAGCGCGGTCCCCAACGGCGCGGTGGCGACGGCCTGCACGGCCAGGTTGGCCCCCTCGCCCTGGGTCGTCACGCCCTCGCCCGCCACTTCCGCTCCCTCGGCGTCCAGGTGCAGCAGCGACTCGGCGGTGTGCTCGGCGTCGTCGGCGGCGGTCAGGAAATCGGCCATGAGCCAGAACTCGGGCCGCGCAAAGAGGATCTTGCGGATGTGGGTCACCGTCCGGTCGGCGGGCTCGGCCGAAAACTGGGACCCATACCCCTCGGCGTACTCGGCGGCGGCATAGTCGTAGCGGTCGGTGGTGATCCAGGTGTGGGGCAGCGGCCGCTCCACCACGTACTCGCTGCGGGGCTTGCCGCGCTGGTGCTGGTCCATGCCGTCCACGCGGATGGTGTTGTGCCCGCGGGTGGAAAGGACGTACTTGCGCCAGGGCGAGTCATCGTAGGGGTAATTCCCCGGGTCGGCGACCAGCACCTTGCCATAGGCGTAGAGGACGATATTGAGCTTGTCCTCGTGCTGGTGGCCATAGCCGAACGGTCCCGCGTCGAAAAAGAGGTAGCGGTCGTCGCGCTCCCAGCCGGTGCGCATCACCAGATGGCCGGCGTAGGGGAAATCGTACGAGAGCGCCGCGGGCTTGGTCCCCTCGCGCCCGCCGGTGGCCGCCCAGCGGAAATCGGCGCGGTTGGGGAAAAAGCCGGCGCCTTCGATCATATAGGGCAGGATCTCGGTATAGCCGCCGTCGTTCAGCGCGGGCAGCCGGCCGTCGGGCATGGAGAGGTAGAGGTCATAGTGGTACATCCGCTCCAGCTTGGCCAGGTACCCCGCGGGGAAATCGGGCCGGTTGAGCTGGCCCACGTCGTAGGCCTTGACAAAGTTGTTCAGGCTGACCTGGTGGTAGCCGCTGGAGAGCTCGATCTGCGCGCCATCGGGATAGACCTGCGCGTCCAGCTCGCGGTAGAGCCGCTCCATGGCCGCCCGCCGCCACTCCGCCGCCTCCGTGAACTCGGGGAACATGACGCCCACATGATAGAGCCCGTTGGCCTCCATCACCAGCCAATTGCCCGATTGCGGCCATTGCAGCAGGTGCCGGGCGTGCTCCACCATGCTCTTGACCATGGTGCACAGCGCGTGCGGGGTGAACGTGGGCGAGTTGAGAAAGCGGTAAAAGGCGGGGAACCAGGTGCGCCCCATGCGGATGCCGCACTCGATGGTGCGCCAGCAGTTGGTGCGGTCCTCGCGCCAGGGGTTGCCCGAGTCCTCCGGCCGGGGGACGTGGGCCACCCAATGGAGCATCTGCCGGACAAAGGCGGCGGCGTAGCGCTCGTCGCCGGTGGCCCAATAGGCCTCGCCCAAGGTCACCCAGAAGGGGTGCCGGCTGAGCTGCCAGGTCCATTCCTTATAGTTGATGGGGTTCAGCTCCCAGTCGATCTCGCCGCCGGAGAAATCGTGGGGGACGTGGCAGCTTTCCAGCACGTCGCCGACGATCCGCTCGGCGGGGGCGGTGTCATAGCCGGGGTCGCGATGCTGGCCGCTCTCCCGCCAGTCGAAGAACCAACGCGGCTCCTGGCGCGCCCGGACATGGGCGGCGAAGGCGGCCTCGGCGGCGGGCCAATCGCCCGCTTGGACGGCGGCGCGCACCCCGGCCAGCTCGGGCCGGTCTGGGTCCAACAGGCCAAAGAACTCCTGGTCCGTGATCTGCGGTCCTTTCATGGCGGCAAGCCTCCTTGCTTGGTGGTATGCTCGCATTATAGGCGATAAGCCGCGGCCCGGGCAAACGCGGTTCCGCGGGCGAATTCCATTCGCCCGCCCAAATGGCAAGTCCCTGAGGGGGCTTGCCAATCCGGGCCAGGGACCTCTGGCCCCTGGCTGGGTCTACCCCCCAACTTGACAGCCGCCGAACCCTGCGTTATACTGGCGTTTAGAGAACCTCGATCTGGTGCGCGGGCGTATGGCGCAGCGGGGACACATCGAGTGGGCGCTCGGGCTTGGGATGGGCCAGGCCCTGATCCTTCCGGCGAGCTCCCGACGCCGCGTCGGCGCGGGCCCGCTTGGCCGGTCTCGATGAGTCGTGGCACAGCCACAGGGAGGTCAAAGATGACTCGTATCCGCGTGCTGATCATGGCCAGCGCCGTGGCGATTCTGGCGATCGCCGGGCTGGCGCTGGCGGGGGTGGGGGCGGCTGGCTCCCTCTCCACGCTGGAGGAGCTGGGCAAGGCGCTCTTCTTCGACACCCAGCTTTCCACCCCGCCGGGGCAATCCTGCGCCACCTGCCATGCCCCCGAGGTGGGCTACACCGGTCCCGATTCCGCCATCAACGCCGGCCCCGCCGTCTATCCCGGCGCGGTGCACACCCGCGCGGGGAACCGCAAGCCCCCCGCCGCGGCCTATGGCGGCGAAAGCCCGATCTTTTACTTTGATGAGGTGGAGGGGCTCTGGATCGGCGGGATGTTCTGGGATGGCCGGGCCACTGGCTGGACCCTGGGCGATCCCCTGGCCGAGCAGGCGCAAGGCCCCTTCCTGAACCCCCTGGAGCAGAACATGCCCAGCGCCAAGCAGGTCTGCCTCAAGGTGCGCAAGTTGGACTATGCCGGCCTGTTCGCCAAGGTTTGGGGCGAGCCGCCCGATTGCAGCTCCGCGGGCATCGCCTTGACCTACGAGCGCATCGCCCGCGCCATCGCGGCCTACGAGCGCTCCGCCGAGGTCAACCCCTTTAGCAGCAAGTTCGATGCCTTCTGGGACCAGGCCACGACCGCGGGGCTGGACGTCACCGCCATCAACATGATGAACTGGGGCGACTATACGGGGTTGGAGCTGACCGACGACGAGGTGCTGGGCCTGGCCCTGTTCAATGACGAGGGCAAGGGCAAGTGCTCCCTGTGCCACCTCCTCACCCCCGGCGAGGGTGACCGTCCCGTCTTTACCGATTTCACCTATGACAACCTCGGCGTGCCCAAGAACCCGGACAACCCCTTCTACGACATGCCGCGCAAGTGGAACCCCGACGGCAAGGCCTGGATCGATCCGGGACTCGGCGGGTTCCTCAAGAGCGCGGGCTATGACGCCGAGGTGTACGAGCCCGAGCTGGGCAAGCACAAGGTGCCGACGCTGCGCAACGTCGACCTGCGCCCCTCTCCCGAGTTCGTCAAGGCCTTCGGCCACAATGGCTATTTCAAGTCGCTGCTCGAGATCACCGAGTTCTATAACACCCGCGACGTGGCGATGTGGCCCGCGCCCGAATACGCCGCAACGGTCAACACCGACGAGCTGGGCGATCTGGGCCTGACCGACACAGAGGAAGAGCTGATCGTCCTCTTTATGACCACGCTCTCCGACGGCTACCAGCCGTAGCCCTCGTCCGGCGTCCAAGGATGTGCCATGCAGGGCGGCTCCCCACGGAGCCGCCCTGTTGCTTGCGCCCCATAACCCATGGCGGGGCTGGGCGCGACGCGAGGCCCCGAAACGCTTGACATAGCGTGTATAATAGAAGTGTAGGTCCAGCCCCATCGTTCCCGCAACCAAGCCCATCCACCCCCACCCCGGTTCTCCTTGCGAAGCCAAGTCCCTCTCATCGCCGATGGCGGCTGATCCCGGCGCGCGTCGCCCGATCCGTCGCCATGGCCGATCGCCAAGCGCGGGGGCCGCGCGAATTTCCGCTGAGAAAAGTGAACCGTGCTGAGAGGAGGCGGGTATGCTCAGTTTCAGCGCCTTGATGGTGATCAAGGCGGTCGTCTGCCTGGTCTTTGGGGTTCTGTTGTTGGCTGTGCCGGAGGTGTTGCTAGAGCTCCTCGGCATCACCACCAACGCCGGCGGGATCTTTATGGCGCGCGAATACGGCGCGTCGCTGATCGGCCATCTCTTGCTGACCTGGGTGGCCCGGAACGCCGGGCCATCCATCGCCCGGCGGGCCATCACGCTCGACCTGTTCATCTATGACCTGATCGGCTTTGTGGTGGCCCTCCTGGTCACGCTGGCCGGCGTGATGAACGGGCTCGGCTGGGCCATCGTGGCCATCTATTTGCTGCTGGCCCTGGGGTTCGGTTACTACGCGCTCCAACGGAGCGAGCCTTGAGCAATGGCCCCTGCGCTTGGCCGCCCTCGGCTAGATCGTACTCTTGGTCTTGAAATGTGACTATTGTCGTGCTATAATGGAAACAGAGATTCTGTTTTTCGTCTCTCAGGACGCCCCGCATATTGCATCGCCGCCTCGTCGTCGCCCCCAAAAAGGAGGCCCATATGCGATCCCTCGGAAAGGTTGTCTTCCCCCGTTGCTCTCTCGTGTTGCTGGTGGTTCTGGCTGTGCTGGCGCTCCTCGCGCCGGCAGCCCGCGCCGACCCGCCCAGTCCTTCCCAATACGCCTTGTCCGGCAGGGTGTACGATGGGGCCGTCGGCGATGAAAGCGCGCCGTTGCAGGGCGTCACGGTGACGCTGTATGGGTCGCGCGTGATCGATGCGCCGGGCAGCATCGTGCTAGACTCGACCACCACCAATAGCACCGGCTGGTACGGCCTCGACGTCCCCGCCGATGCTCCCTACCTGTACTATCACATCATCGAGACCAACCCCGCGACCTATCTCTCGGTGGGGGCCACTTCGGTGAGCGGCGCCGTGGTCAACTCGGATTGGATCCGCTATGCCGCGCCGCTGGCGGGCCAGACGCTCACGGGCAACAAGTTCTGGGACCGCCCGCGGGC
>JAAYEA010000181.1 GCA_012689325.1 Chloroflexota bacterium | reverse complement strand
TTGCTCGGCTACATGGTCGCGGGGAAGCGCTTCCGCTGGAAGGGGCAGCAGGCCGCGCTGGTCCCCGAGTACGGCCACGCGGCGGCGCCGGCGAACACGCCAACGCTGTACCAGCGCATGTACATGCGCCTGGCCCAACAGTGGGCCGACGAAGGGGTCCATCTCCACCTCATCGGGCACCTGGCCCACGATGGCGCGCTCCAAGAGACGCTGTACCAACTGGGGTTTGGGGCCATCGTCGCCGAGCGGCTGCGAGACCTGGCCGCCGTCCCAGGGGCAGCGCAGGTCGCCATCGTCGAGGAGCAGGACGCGCGCAAGCTGGTCGGGCTGCAGATGGAACACATGCGATATTACCCCCGGTCGCCCATCTTTATCCACAAACCCACCGATGAGCGGGAGGCGCTGGCCGAGTTGGAGGACCACCTGCGACAAGGGGACGCCATCCTGACCGCCTATGAGGGCCAGGAGCCCAGCGCCTGTTTCATCGTCGGCGAGTCCGCCGTGGGCGCCGAGGGGTTCCTGCTCCAGCGCACCAACACGGCCCAGGTCAAATCCGCCTATGCCCGGCCGGAGACGCGCGGCAGGGGCATCGGGGCGGCGCTCCTGCAAGGCGCGGTGGCGTGGGCGCGCCAACATGGCTACGCGCGCCTGTTCGTCGAGCACGAGACAGCCAACGTCTATGGCGGCAATTTCTGGCGCAAGCATTTTGCCCCCTATGTCCACTTTTCCATGCGCTATATCGACAACACGATAGGAGGTGCGGCTTGAGGTTCGGCATCGCCGATTACGGCATGAACGTCTGGGATGGCGGCTTTTTCGACCTGGAGGCGCGGCTGGTGGCGCTGCGGGGCATCGGCTACCAGGGGCTGGAGCGGCTGGAGGCGGCCAGCGAGGCCGACGCGCTGCAACGCGCCGCGCTCTATCACCGGCTGGGGATGGACTTTGCCACGGTGCGCGGGCCCAACCCCGCCATCTCGTTCCAGTGGACCGCCGCCTTTGGCAAGTCCTACGTCTGGGCCAGCGTGACCGCCCGGGATTTCGACAGCTTTTGCCGGCAGGTCAACATCCAGGTGGAGGCCTGCCAGCGCTGGGGGCTGGCCGTGGGCTTGCATAACCACCTGGGCACGCCGGTGGAATCGCAGGAGCAACTGGAAGAGTTCTTGCGGCGCTGCCCGGGCTGCGGGCTGGTCTTCGACACCGGCCACCTGGCCGCGGCGGGCGGCGATCCGGTGGAGATCGTGCGCACATACGGCAATCGGCTGGTGGCGGTGCACCTGAAGGACTGGCTGGTGGTGCATCCCGAGATCGGGCTGGACCAATGGAGCAAGCGCGGGCGCTTTTGCGAGCTGGGCGCGGGCAACATCGGGCTGGATAACATCGCCGTGATGCGCGAGGTGGTGCGGGCCGGGTTCGACGGCTGGGTGTTCATCGAGCACGACACCCACCTGCAGGACCCCCTCAAGGACCTGGCCATCAGCCGCGAGGTCCTCCGCCGCGCCGGGTACTAGGACAAAGCCACCGCAGAGGCGCAGAGAACACAGAGAAAAAGACATGAAGAAACCGGTCTCTCTGCCAACTCCGCCTCTGCGGTGATTTCCAGAAGGAGGCAAGATGAAGATCACCGAGATCAAGACGATTCACGTGGACCGCTACATGTTTGTGCAGGTCCACACCGACGAGGGCATCACCGGCTTGGGCGAGTCGGGCGCCTGGGGCTATTTGGAGGCTTCCGAGGGGGCGGTGAACACCTTCAAGCGCTACCTCATCGGCCAGGACCCGCTGCGCATCGAGCACCACTGGAACTATCTCTACCGCTGGTCCCACTTTCGCGGCGCGGCGATCATGGGCGCGCTGAGCGCCGTCGACATCGCCCTGTGGGACATCGCCGGCAAGTGGTTCGGCGTGCCCACCTATCAGCTCTTGGGCGGCAAGTGCCGCGACAAGGCGCGGGTCTATTACCACGTCTTTGGCAACACCACCGACAAGCTGGTGCAGGGCTGCCTCGACGCCAAAAAGAGGGGCTTTACCGCGGTGGGCCACCTGACCCCCTTCCTGGACGAATCCCACGACCTGCCCTACTTTAAGACGCACGCGCACAAGATGGGCGAGGCCATCGACCGGGTGCGGCAGTATCGGGAGGCGGTGGGCGACGACGTGGACCTGTGCATCGAGATCCATCGCCGACTGGACCCCGCGGAGGCCATCGTGCTGGCGCAGGGGATCGAAAAGTACCACCCCTTCTTTTACGAGGACCCCATCCGGCCGGATAGTTTCGACGCCATGGCCGAGGTGGCGCGCAACATCCGCATCCCCATCGCCACCGGCGAGCGGCTGCACACCATCTACGAGTTCGAGGCGCTGCTGAGCCGCGGCGCGGTGCAATACGTGCGTCCGGATGTCTGCATGGCCGGCGGCATCTCGCACAGCAAAAAGATCGCCGCGCTGGCCGAGGCCCACCATGCGGGCGTGGTGCCGCATAACCCGCTGAGCCCGGTGAGCACGGCGGCGTGCCTGCAACTGGCGGCCTGCATCCCCAATTTCGCCCTGCAAGAGTACCCCAAGGGCGAGCACGAGGCGCCCAAGAACGAGATCGTCAAGAGTGTAGTCAAGCTGGAGGGGGGCTTTCTCATCATCCCCGACGCGCCGGGCATCGGCATCGAGCTGGCGCCGGACGCGGCGGAGCGGCATCCCTACCGGCCGCGCGAGGTCAGGACGCGGCTGCACGTGGACGGGTCGGTGGTGGACCAGTAGGCGACAAGAAAGCGAAGGCCAGCGCCGGAGCGCTGGCCTTCGCGACTATCCGCAAGGCTCCTGCTCGCGGTTGCCGATCTCCCGTTTGAGCACATAGCTGAGGCCCGTGCGAATGACGATCAGCGCCATGAGGCGCAGGATTTCATCCCAGGTGGGCGCCACCGCCGTCTTGAGGATGTCCGCCGCCACCTGGAACTCGAGGCCCATGACCAGGGTTTGGTCGAATTGAAAGCGCAGCGGGGCGCAGGAAAAGTGGGCTCTGGTGCGGAAATAGCAGCGCAAGTACACCACCAGGGTGTTGACGACGCCCAGCACCACCACCAACACGCTGCACGCTTCCACCAGGGGCACGAGAAACATGATCACGGCCCGCACGGCTTGCTCCATCTGCACCTCCCTCGCTCGAGATGACGGCTACAAGTAGCCGCGGATCGCTCCCGCCACCGCCTCGCCGAGGATCGTATAGCCCTCGGGAGTAAAGTGCACGCCATCCGGCAACAAGATCTGGTCGCGCCCGGCGCGCATGGCCACCTGATAGAGGTCGTTCATCGGCACGGCCATCCGCTGGCAAATCTCGGCGGCCACGCGGTTATAGGCGATCACGTCAGCCTCGAAGCGGTCGAAGGGCTTGCGCGCGTGATGCCAGGCCTCGTTGACCGGTGTGGTCAGCGCCCAGATGACCTTGGCGTGGGTCTCTTTGCGCAGGCGGCGCAGGATCACCTCCAGATTGGCCTGATAGCGGTCCAGGGGCACCGCCGATTGGTCGCTGCCGAACTCTTTCCGGAGGTCGTGCAGCCCGCAATTGAGATGCACCACATCCGGTTGGGGAGCCAGCGCCCACTCGTCCAGGTGATCGAGCACGTTCTGGCTGGTGCCGCCGTTCTGGTCGGGAGACCCAACCTCGGCCAGGCCCTCCAGCTCGCGCCGCACCACCCCTTGGTAGCCTATGCGTATCGAGTCGCCGATGAGCACCACGCGCTTCATGCCAACCTCCTGAGCGGGATATGGTCATTATTGTAAACAGGATGGCCAGATGGGCAAGCGGCCGGGGCATGCCCCCTATTTCGCCACGGGACAGGACCGGTCTATAATAGGGCCAGGACAGACTTACAGGAGATCGCCATGACCATCGAGATCACGCCTTCTCAGCCGCGACAGGACGTATTGGTGCACCTGGCCGATGGCCGGACATTTCACGGTCCGGTGGGCGCCCGCCTGGAGGGCTTTATCAAGGCCGCCTATCCCGCCGTCGAGCCGCCCATCGTGGCGGCGATGGTGGACGACGACATCCGCGAGCTGACCTACCCCATCGAGCACGACGCGCACGTCACGCCGCTCGATATCACCAACGGCGATGGCATCCGCATCTATCAGCGCTCCCTCTCGTTCGTGCTGGTGGTGGCCGCGCACGAGCTGTTCCCGGAAGCCCAGATCGTCATCGACCATTCGCTGACGCTCAACGGGCTCTATTGCGAGGTGCAGGGGCGCGCGCCCTTTACCGCGCAAGAGGTGCGGCAGCTTGAGCAGCGCATGCGCGAGATCATCGCCGAGGATGCGCCCATCGCCAAGGCGCTGGTCCCGCTCAAGCAGGCCACGGAGGTCTTCCAGAGCCAGGGTTACGGCGAGCAGCTCCGGCTGCTGACATACCGGACCAAGGACTATCTGGTGCTCTACGAGCTGCACGGATTGCGCGACTATTTCTACGGCTACATGGTCCCTTCCACGGGGTATCTGCGCCGCTTTGCGCTGCGCCACTATCCGCCGGGCTTGATCCTGCGCTTCCCACGCCGGTCCGAGCCGACGCAGCTCCCGCCCTTTCACGATTCGCCCAAGCTCGCCTCCGTCTTTCGCGAATACCGCGACAGCCTGGAGCTGATGGATGTGCGCTACGTCAGCGCCCTGAACCAGGTGATCGCCGACGGCCACGTGCGCGAGGCGATCCTGATCAACGAGGCGCTGCACGAGCAAAAGATCAGCGACATGGCCCAGGAGATCGCCGCCCGCCGCGGGCAGGTGCGCCTGGTGCTCATCGCCGGGCCCAGCGCCTCGGGGAAAACCACCTCCAGCAAGCGACTCGCCATCCAACTGCTGGCGCAGGGCATCCGCCCCATCGCCGTGGGCATGGACGACTATTTCCTGGACCGCGAGTTGACCCCCCGGGACAAACAGGGCCATCCCCTCTTTGAGGACCTGGTGGCGCTGGACCTGGAGCTGTTCAACCAGCAGCTCTTGGACCTGATGGCCGGGCGGGAGG
>JAAYEA010000180.1 GCA_012689325.1 Chloroflexota bacterium | reverse complement strand
TGTCACCGTTATCGGCGTGGACGTGTATGGGTTCCCCTCGTCGGATAGCGATTTCGACCTGCGCGGCGCCTTCGTGCAGCCCTCGATCGAGGCCGCGGGCCCCGAGAGCCCCAGCGACACCCTCACCCGCCTGTGCCTGGTGGACGGGCTGGACATGGACCTCGTGCTGCACGAGATCGGAAAGTACGTTGGCATGCTCGCCCAGGGCAACGGCTCCATCCTGGAGGAGATCCTCTCGCCGCTGGTGCTGATGGGCGAGGAGACGCTGGCGCCCCTGCGCGAGCTGGCTCGCGGCTGCATCACCCGCCGCCTCTACCACCACTACAACGGCTTTTCTCGCGCCCAGATCGCCAAGCTGCGGGACAAGGACCCCAAGCACATCAAGACGCTCCTGTACATCTATCGCGTGCTGATGACCGGCATCCACGTGCTGGAGACGGGCGAGCTCGAATGCAACATCCGCACCCTCGCCGAGCGGTTCCCGGTGGAGCCGCTCCCCGATCTCATCTCCGCCAAGACAGAGGAGCGAAGCCTGCTGGAGGCGTGGGATTGGCCCTGGCACCAGCGCGCCATCAAGGGCCTGCAATCCCGCCTGAGCCGCGCCTACAAGTATAGCCCCCTCCCCAACCGCCCCACGGTGCTGGGCGAGCTGAGCGAGTATCTGGCCCGGGTGCGGCTGGCGCGCTAGCCACGCCCGGCCTGGCGGCTCGCCTGCGCGGACTCGACCCGCGCCACGAACTCGTCCACGCCCAGCGCGCCGATGGCCTCCCCAACCAGCTCGAGCGGCAGGTCGTCCAGCTTTCTAAAGCGCACGCACGACTTGCCCGCATCGTAACGCTTGCCCGTGGCCCGGTAGGCCGCCTCGAACTTGGCGCGGGCCTCGTCGTCCATATAGATGCTGGTGAGGTAGAGCGATAGGTGGGCCTTCTGCGAGGCCAGCGCGGCGTACATGAGCGGCTGGCCGTTGTAGGTGTGGGGATACCACTCCAGCGGCACCTGGTAGGCGATCATGCCCCAGTTCATCGCCTCTTCATAGCCCGGCGGCAGATGGGCCAGGATGACGCGACGCACCGCCTCCACCGTCTCGCGACGGTCGGCGGGCAACTCGGCCAGGTACTCGGCGACGGTCTTGGCTTGGGATTGCATCGGTTGAGCCTCCTTGGTATGGTGGCGTGCCGCGGAATGGCGCAGGCAATCCGCCCCGCCCCAGTATAGGCCCCTCGGGGGTGCGGGCCAAATGGCCGTTTGCCGCCTGCAGATTGTGCGTTTCGCGCGATTCCGACTATAATAGCGCAGATGAGCGTGTCCATCAGGACACGCACCTCCATCAAGGAAGGCGCCAGCAGATGCAGGCACTGAAAGACAAGATCGCTTGTGAAGGTCGCAACCTGGGCAGCGGCATCCTCAAGGCCGACACCTTTATCAACCACCAAGTCGACACGCCCCTGATGATGGCGGCCGGGCGCGAGCTGGCGCGGCGCTTTGCCAGCGCCCAGCCCACCAAGGTGCTCACCGCCGAGATCTCGGGGATCGCCCCGGCGCTGGCCACCGCCGCCGCGCTGGACGTGCCGGTGATCTTTGCCCGCAAGCACAAGCCCATCACCATGCCCGCCGACTGCCTGGTGGAGACCGCCCCCTCGCACACCAAAGGCCATATGGTCGAGCTGATCGTGTCGCCGGAGGTGCTGGGCCCGGAGGACCGCATCCTGATCATCGACGACTTTCTCGCCAGCGGCCAGACCCTGCACGCGCTGGTGCGCGTGGTCCACCGCGCCGGCGGCGCCGTCGTCGGCATCGGGGCGGTGATCGAAAAGTCCTTCGAGGGCGGGCGCGAGCTGCTTGCCTCGCTGGGACTTCGCGTCGAGTCGCTTGCCGTCATCAAGGCCATGGACGACGGCAAGATCGTGATCGCGGACGATTGAGGTCAGACCATGACGGATAGGCCCAGCCCCGGCCACCCCACCGCAGAAGCGATTGCTGTTCTGGACTTTGGCTCGCAATACGCGCAGCTCATCGTGCGCCGCGTCCGCGAGTGCAACGTCTATTGCCGCCTCTTCCCCTGGGATGTCCCCGCCGAGCGGCTGGCCGCCTTCCACCCGCAAGGGATCATCCTCTCCGGTGGGCCGGCCAGCGTCTATGGCGAGGGCGCGCCGCAGCTCCAGCAGCACGTGCTGGACCTGGGCAAGCCGATCCTGGGCATCTGCTATGGGATGCAGGCGCTGGCCCACCTCCTGGGCGGCCAGGTCTCCCGCGCGCCGCGCCGCGAATACGGCCAGGCCAGCCTGGACACCATCGCCGCCGATAGCCCCCTCTTTGAGGGGCTGCCCGCTCCCCAATCCGTCTGGATGAGCCACGGTGACCAGGTGACCGCCCTTCCGCCCGGCTTTCGGGCCATCGCCGCCAGCGACAACTCGCCCATCGCGGCCATGGCCGATGCCCGCGGCCGCATCTATGGCCTGCAATTCCACCCCGAGGTGGCGCACACCCCGCAGGGAACCAAGCTCCTCCGCAATTTCCTCTACCGCGTCTGCGGCTGCCACGGGCTGTGGACCGCCAGTTCGTTCATCACAGAGGCCATCGCCCAAATCCGCGAGCAGGTGGGTGAGAGCCGCGCGGTCTGCGGCCTCTCTGGTGGGGTGGACTCTTCCGTGGCGGCGGCGCTGGTGGAGCGCGCCATCGGCGACCGGCTGACCTGCATCTTTGTGGACCACGGCTTCCTGCGCAAGGATGAAGCCAAAAACAACATGGCCGCCTTCCTGCAATACCTGGGCTCCGAGGTCATTTACGTGGATGCCGAGGCCCGCTTCATGGGCGCGCTGGCGGGCGTCTCCGAGCCGGAGGAAAAGCGCCGCCGCATCGGCGAGACTTTTGTGCGCGTCTTTGAGCGGACGGCGGAGGAGGTCGGCCAGGCCGACTTTTTGGTGCAGGGGACGCTCTATCCCGACGTGATCGAGAGCGCCGGGACCGGCCGGTCGTCGGCGCGGATCAAGACCCATCATAACGTCGGCGGGCTGCCCGAGGACATGCGATTCAAGTTGGTGGAGCCGCTGCGCGACCTGTTCAAAGACGAGGTGCGGCGCGTGGGGATCGAGCTCGGCCTGCCGAAGCACATCGTCTATCGGCAGCCGTTCCCTGGCCCCGGCCTGGCCGTGCGCATCATGGGCGAGGTGACCCGCGACCGGCTGGACCGGCTCCGCGAGGCCGATGCCATCGTCACCAGCGAGATCGAGGCATGGAATGCCTCGGCCGCCGGGTTGGGCGGCGACGGCGCGGCAGGCATGCCGAGGCAATACTTTGCCGTGCTCCCCTCGGTCAAGAGCGTCGGCGTCATGGGTGACGAGCGCACCTATGCCGAGCTGGTGGGCATCCGCGCCGTGACCACCGAGGACTTTATGACCGCCGACTGGGCCCGGCTGCCCTACGATCTCCTGGCGCGCATGGCCAGCCGGATCGTCAACGAGGTCTCCGGGGTTAATCGCGTGGTCTATGATATCACCAGCAAACCACCAGGAACCATCGAGTGGGAATAGCGCGGGCTGGCGAGGCCGCCGGCCCAGGGGGATGTGACCAATGCCTGATAACACAACAGCAGTCGCGCAGTTCAGCGTGGCGGGGGGGCTCTGGCAAGAGACCGCCGAGCGCATGCGGGTGATCGAGCAACGAGGCAAGCTGCTCGCGCGCTCCCGCGACAACCTCTATATCATGATCGAGCCCGTCGGCTCCTTCACCGACCCCGACGCCGTCTGCCGGCTCATGGCCGACCGCATCGAAGAGACCTACTTCGGCAACCGGGGCAGCATCACCGCGCGACTTTGGGCAGCGCTCAAAGCCGCCAGCCGCGAGCTGTTCCAGGATAACGCCGACGCGCCCGCCAACGAGCGCGGCATCCTGGGCATCACCTGCGCCCTGGTGCGCGGTTCCGATGTCTATCTGATGCAAGCCGGCCCCACCCTGGCCTACATCGTCCACAAGGGCACGGTGGAGCGCTTTCCTTCCGTCTCCACCTGGCTCTACAAGAAACCCTCGGAGGCGATGGAGGCCAGCCAGACGACCTCGGTCCACGCCGATGCCATCGGCTGGCGCCGCGATGTGGAGCCCGATCTTTACTATGGGCATGTGGACAAGGGCGACCTGATCGTGCTGACCAACACCCAGTTGGTGCGCATCGCCACCGACGCCGAGATCGTGGCCGCGCTAGCCGCCCCGGACGCCAACCAGCTTCGCAGCAACCTGGAGAAACTGGCAGGTCGGCACGACCTCTCGGCCATCGTCGTCCAGATGCTCAACGCCGAGGGGCCGCGCCCCAGCTCGGCCCCATCGCGCGGTCCCGCCCCGCGGACGCCCTCCGTTGCCCGAGCCCGCGACTCGCGGCTGGACCTGGTGGGGCCTGCCCCACAGGCCGAGGCCGCTCCTGTCGCGCCGGAGGCCGAGGACAAGCCCTGGACAGAGGAATCCGCTGAGCAGCCAGAAGACTGGGAGAGCGAGGAGGTCGAGGAAGTCGCCACCGGCAGGTATACGCCTGATTGGGAATCCGAGTCGGCCGGGGATGCTGGTGACAAGCCCTCCACCACGGAGGCGGCCTGGGACGGCCTGCGCCGGGGCGTGGGCGGGCTGCTGCATAACATGATGCCGGATGCCGCTCCCAGCGCGCGGCTCGCGCCCCAGCGCCTCTCCCGGCGCCGTGGCGGCGCTGCGCTCAAGATCGGGCTGGGCGTCGCCGCCGTCATCCTCGTGGTGGCCGCCGCCCTCCTGATCAATCGGCGCCTGAAGCAACGCGCCCATGAGGCCCAGCTTGCCGAGCTCGTCTCCCAGGCGCAGACGCAGATGACCGCCGCCAGCACCGGCGCCCCCGAGTCGCAGCGGGTCTTTTTGGGCCAGGCCATGACCCTGGTGGAGCAGGTGCTCGCCCAGGAGCCGGCGCACGTGCAGGCCGGAGCCTTGCAGATCACCATCACGCAGCGCCTGGACACGGTCAACAAGGTGGTTCGCGTCCCCTACGTGGGCGTGCTCAAGGACTTTGGCCAGGACGTCCGTCCCAGCTCGCCTGACCGGCTGTTGGTGAAGGACAACGACCTCTACGCTCTGGACCGCGCCAGCACGCAAGTGAACCGCTACACCCTGCGCGCCAGCGGCGAAGAGCTGGATAGCGGCATTGCCCAATCCATGCTGGCCAGTGTCTCCGACTCTGGCAGCCCCGTTCAGGTCATCGACATCGCCTGCGTCCAGGGCGCGCCTGCCGACAGCGCGGATGATCCGCGGCTCATGGTGTTGACGCGCGATGGCGCGGTCCTGGAAAGCACCGCGGCGGCCCCCAACCTCGTCTCCAAGCCCATCGAAAATGGCCGCGACCTGACCGCCGCCCTGGCCGCAGACACATACGGGCAGATGCCCGGCCTCTACCTCTACATCCTGGACCCCGGCGCCAACCTGATCCGCAAGTACCAGGTCACGGCGGACCGCTATGCCGACGCGCCCGCTGACTATCCTGCGCCAGGGCAGACGCTGGACCTGAGCGGCGGCCTCGACATCGCCATCGATGGCAGCATCTATGTGCTGCTGCGGAACGGCACGATCCTCAAGCTGGTCCAGGGCGAGCTGGTCGACTTCAAGCTGGAGGGCTTGGACAAGCCGCTGGCCAATCCAGTCGCCCTGGCGGTCTCTCGCCCGGATGACATGGAAGCAGGCCACGTCTTTGTCGCCGACGCGGGCAACCAGCGCATCGTCCAGTTCGACAAGGCGGGGCGCTTTGTGCAGCAATGGGTCGCCGCCGCCGGACAGCCCCCGCTGGACGCCTTGCGCGACCTGGCCGTGGTGGAGAGCGGCTCCGCCAGGCGGCTGTACATGCTGAATGGGTCCCACCTCTACACCATGAGCCTGCCCTAGGGAGCCGTCGCGCATGACCCTTATCCTTGGCATCGAGACCTCTTGCGACGAGACCTCCGCGGCCATCGTAGCCGATGGGCGCCTGATCCACTCGCTGGTCACGGCCAGCCAGATCGACATCCACCGCGCCTTTGGCGGCGTCTTCCCGGAGGTCGCCTCTCGGCAGCACGTCATGGCCATCGTCCCGGTGATCGAGGAAGCGCTGGCCAAAGCGAGCGCCACGTGGTCCGACATCGACGCCATCGCCGTCACGCAGGGCCCTGGCCTGGTGGGCTCACTGCTCGTCGGGGTCAACACCGCCAAGGGGATCGCCGCCAGCGCGCGCAAGCCGTTGGTCGGCGTCAACCACCTGGAGGCGCACTTTTACGCAAACTGGCTGGTCGAACGGCCCGCCGCGGGAGGCGACGCGGAACCGCAGTTGCCCCCCGCGCCCCAATTCCCCATCCTCTGCCTGATCGTTTCCGGCGGCCACACGGCGCTGGTCCACGTCAGCGAGCACGGCAATTACGAGCTGCTGGGGCAGACCATCGACGACGCTGCCGGCGAGGCCTTTGACAAAGTGGCCCGCCTGCTGGACCTGGGCTATCCCGGCGGGCCGATGGTCGAGGCCGCCGCCAGCGCCGGCAACCCCGCCGCCTTTGACTTGCCCCGCGCCTGGATGAAAGAGACGCACGACTTTAGCTTTAGCGGGCTCAAGACCGCCGTGTTGCGGCTGGTGCAAAAGCACGCCGGCGCTGACGCGCCGCAATCGCTGCGCAAAAGCCGCGAAGGCGCCCTGCCTCCGCGGGTGGTCCGCGAGCTCTCCATCCCCGACCTGGCGGCCAGCTTTCAGGAGGCCGTGGTGGACGTGCTGGTGGAAAAGACCCGCCTGGCCGCTGCCGCGCAGCCTGTGCGCGAGGTGTTGCTGGCTGGCGGCGTCGCCGCGAACAAGGCGCTGCGCCGCGCCATGTCGGAGCGTCTGGGCGTGCCCGTGCGCTATCCCCCGCTCAAGTTCTGCACCGACAACGCCGCCATGGTGGCCTCTGCCGGCTATTTCCAGTACCTGCGCCACGATTGGGCCACCTGGGACATGGACGTCTTGCCGAACCTGGGGCTGATTCGCGCGCAGCGCGCCGGGCCGCTCGAGATTTGACATTTCCGGCGTTGCGGGTAAAATCCCCTGGGTTCGTTCGGGGCGCGCACGGCGCTTGTGCTGCACGCCACCTCACCCTTCCTCCTGCCAAGAGCGCAATGAGCAACGCGATGTTGGCGCTTGTCACGGGAGCTCTCCATATCTTCCTAAAGCCATGGCAACAGACAAGGGACATCGGGATCCCTTGTACATGCCCGAATCTGGGCAACAGCATATCTCAGCGCATAGGAGGAAAGAATCGTGAACTGGTTGTGGATCGCCCCCGTCGCAGGCGTCATCTCGCTCGCCGTCGGCCTCTACCTGTACTACTGGGTAGTGAAAAAGCACGACCTTGGCGATAAGCAGAAGGAAATCAGCGGCGCCATCCAGGAAGGCGCCTATGCCTACCTGAAGCGGCTCTACCAGGCCCTGGCGGGCGTGGTGGTCGTGGTCGGGTTGGTGCTGCTGGTCATGTTCGACTACCGCGTTGCCCTGGCCTACGTCTTTGGCTCGGCCTGCTCGGCCGCCGCTGGCTACCTGGGCATGAGCATCGCCCTCCGCGCCAACGGCCGCACCGCTTGGGCCGCGCAGGGTGGGTTGGGCAAGGCCTTCCCCGTCGCCTTCTACGCCGGCGGCGTCATGGGCTTGGCCGTGGTCGGCGTCGCCCTGTTGGGCATGAGCATCCTCTATGCGATCTTTGGCGACGAGCAGGTCGTGCTCGGCTTTAGCTTTGGCGCCAGCGCGCTGGCCCTGTTGGCCAAGGCCGGCGGCGGCATCTACACCAAGACCGCCGACATCGGCGCGGACCTGGTGGGCAAGGTCGAGCTGAGCATCCCCGAAGACGACCCGCGCAACCCCGCCGTCATCGCCGATAACGTGGGCGATAACGTGGGCGATGTGGCCGGCATGGGCGCTGACATTTTCGACTCGTACGTGGCCAGCATGGTCGCCGCCATGCTCCTCGGCGCCGAGTTGTACGGCGACTCGGATCCCATCTTTGTCATCCTGCCGCTGGTCCTCGCCGCCGTCGGCGTCCTGGCCTCGTTGGTGGGCATGTACCTCGTCAAGGTCAAAGAGGGCGAGAACCCCGGCCGGGCGCTCAACCGCGGCACCATCTTTACCTGCATCGCCTACACGATCCTGGCCCTGGGCATCATCCAACTGATCGGCGTGAACATGGGCATCTTCTGGGCGACCATCGCCGGCATGCTCGCGGGCGTGATCATCGGTTTCACCTCCGACTATTACACCTCCATCGAGCAGAAAGCCGTCAAGGACACCGCTCAGGCCTCGCTCACTGGCCCCGCCATCACCATCCTGACCGGGTTCTCCTACGGCCTGATCTCCATCGTGCCCGCCATCCTGGGCATCGTGGGCGCTACGCTGGCCTCGTACTTTGTGGCTGAGGCCGCTGGCCTCGATGGCGTCTACGGCATCGCCATGGCCGCCGTCGGCATGTTGTCCATCAGCGGCATGATCGTTTCCGCCGACGCCTATGGCCCCATCGTGGACAACTCGGCCGGCATCGCCGAAATGTCCGGCATGCCCGAGTCCGTGATCGAAGTCGGCGAGGAGCTGGACGCGGCGGGCAACACCGCCAAGGCCATCACCAAGGGCTTTGCCATCGGCGCCGCCGCGCTGACCGTGCTGGCCCTGTTCCACGCCTATAGCAACGAAGTCGGCCTGCCCGACGGGCTCAACTTGCTGAGCCCCGTGGTCCTGGCGGGCATCTTCCTGGGCGCCATGATGCCTCCGCTCTTCTCCGCCCTGACCATCCTTTCGGTGGGCCGCAACGCCTTTGTCATGGTTAACGAGGTCCGCCGTCAGTTCCGCGAGATCCCCGGCCTGATGGAAGGCACCGGCAAGCCGGACTATGCCGCGTGCGTGGACATCGCCTCCCGCGGCGCGATGAAGGAACTGATCGCCCCAGGGCTGTTGGCGCTGGTGACCCCGGTCCTCGTCGGCTTTATCCTGGGCAAGTACGCCCTGGGCGGCTTCCTGGGCGGCAGCATCTTTACTGGCCTGATCTTTGCCCTGCTGATGGCCAACGCGGGCGGCCTGTGGGATAACGCCAAAAAGTACATCGAGAGCGGCGCTCACGGCGGCAAGGGCTCGGATGCCCATAAGGCAGCCGTGGTCGGCGACACCGTTGGCGATCCCTTCAAGGACACCGCCGGCCCCTCGATCAACACGCTCATCACCGTCATGTCCCTGGTCGCTACCGTGTTCGCGCCTTTCATGGGCGACGGCATCTTCTAGGGTCGACCAATCGCTCGGGAGCGCGCCTCTCGAGCTTGGGCCGAGACGACACAGGGGCCATCCACGTGGATGGCCCCTGTTTTCTTTAGCGAGGTATAGAAGCCATGGGCCAGATTGTGCAGCTCCGAGCAGGGGAGACAACCTATGTGCCCGCGCCCTGGGCCGGCGCAGTCCCGGCGGGGGCCGAGATCCAGGCATTCGACCTGGCCGACCCGGCCAGCGCGAGCCGCGCCCTGCGGGATCTGCAGCGTGAGGGATGGCTCGTCGCCCGCGGCGCCTGGGCCGAGATCGAGGCCCTGCTGGATGGGGTGGGCGCCCGAGCAGGTGCCCGCCCGGAGCGCCGGCGTCGCGGCCCCGACCCCGCGCGCGAGGCGCAGCGCCGCGTCCTGATGACCGCCTCGCCGGATGGCTGGCTCGACACGCGCCCGCCGATCCACCTACCGCACCTGCTGGAGCTGCTGGGCGACCAGCGGGACGCCAGCGGAGGGCTGCCGCTCCTGTTCCCCGCCCTCGCTGCCCGCGAGCTGATGTCCACCCTGGACGAGCGCTACCCGGTGCGGGCGCTGGGCGCCGAGCTGGTAGCCCCCAAGATGGTGCTCCAGCCGCGGCAACAGGAGGTCTATGACCTGTTCGAGGCCCGGCTGCTGGCCCTGCGCGAGGGGCTGCCGCCCAACCTGACGGCGCTGGACATGGGCTGCGGCTCCGGCGCGGTGGCGCTGCTGCTGGCCCGGCTGCTGGAGCCGCTGCGCCCCACCGTCTGGGCCACGGACACCCTCCCCGAGGCGCTGGCCTCGACCCGTATGAATCTCGACCGGCTGGCTGCGCGGGGGCTGGTGCGCGCCGAATCGGTGCGCGTGACCGATGGCGGCGACCTGTACGAGCCGCTGGGAGATCACGCCTTCGACCTGATCGCCTTTAACCCGCCCTGGGCCAACGCCCGCGCGCGTACCAGGCTGGAGGTGGCCCGCTTCGATTTCGGCCAGCACACCCTGCGTCGCTTCCTGGAGGCGACCCCGGCGCGCCTGCGCCCCGGCGGGCGGCTATTGCTCTTTTACGCCGACAACGCCGGGCCTAAGGCGCTGGAGGGCGTTCGCGCCGCCGCCGAGGCCGCAGGTCTGGCCATCGTAGCGGCCCTGTCCAAGCGCATCCGCGTGGCGCGGCGGTGGGAGCACATCTATCTGTACGAGATCGTGCCGGCCTCGTAGGGGCAGGCCCCCGTGCCATCTGCTCCAACTAATTCAAGTTGCTTGAAAGGCCAAGTGGCCGTATGCTCTCGGAAAAACGGAGGGCATATGACCGAGGATCGCCAGAATCTGCTCGATCAGATTGAGGCCTTTCTTTTCGACAC
>JAAYEA010000179.1 GCA_012689325.1 Chloroflexota bacterium | reverse complement strand
TTTCTGTCGCGATGGAGGTGCTGCGCCGCGGCGGCAGCGCCCTGGACGCCGTGGAGACGGGCATTCGCCTCGTGGAGGCCAACGCCGACGACCACAGCGTGGGGGTGGGAGGCACGCCCAACCTGCTGGGCGAGGTAGAGCTGGACGCCAGCATCATGGAGGGCGCCTCGCTGCGCGCGGGGGCGGTGGCCGCGGTGCACGGCTACCCCTATCCCATCTCGATCGCTCGCCAGGTCATGGAGCGCCTCCCCTTTGCCTTCCTGGTCGGCGAGGGCGCCGAGCTATTCGCCGCCGAGTGCGGCTTTGAGCGGGCCGAGCTGCTTACCGAGGAGGCCCGCCGGCTCTGGCAGGAGCGGCTGGCGCGCATGCTCACGCCCGAGCAGTGCGCCGAGCTGATCCGGCGGCGCGGCACGCTGGAGGCCACCGCCGCGCTGGTGGAGGATATCCGCCGCGGCCACGGCACCACCAACCTCATCGCCCTGGATGGCCATGGCCTGCTGGCCTCGGGCGTCAGCACCAGCGGCCTGGGGCTCAAGTACCCCGGCCGGGTGGGCGACTCGCCCATCATCGGCGCGGGCAACTATGCCGATAACCGCTACGGCGCGGCCACCTGCACCGGCTATGGCGAGATGGCCATCCGCGCCGGAACGGCGCGCAGCGTCGTGGTCTATGTCAAAATGGGCATGTCCCTTGCCGACGCGGCCGGCGAGGCGATCCGCGACCTGCGCTCGGTGGCGTTGCCCTGGCCCGGCGGCATGAACGTCATCGCCGCCGATCCGTGGGGCGGCCATTGCGGGGCCAGCACGCGACCGGGGGAGACCTACCTGTACATGACCGAGGACATGGCCGAGCCGGCGGTCGCGCCGCGCCGCCATATCCCGCTGGACGGCTGAGGGTGGACAGGGTGAGGGGCGCCGGCCATGCCTAAGGTTCCGCTCTTTCCGCTCAACGTGGTGCTCTTTCCCGGCATGATCTTGCCGCTCCATATCTTTGAGGAGCGCTACAAGGCCATGGTCAACGACTGCATCGCCAGCGGCGACCCCTTCGGCGTCGTGCTGGTGCCGGAGGACGCGGAAGAGGCGCAACAGACCCCCTATTGCAGCGTCGGGACCGTGGCCCACATCAACGAGGTGGAGCGGCTCAGCGATGGGCGGATGAACATCATCGTCCTGGGCCGGCAGCGCTTTTCCATCAGCCACATCGTGCAGCACGAGCCCTACCTGGTGGCCGAGGTCGATTTCTATGCCATGGAGCAGGCCAGCGCCCGCCCTGGCTCCGCCGAGGCCGAGCGCAACCGCCGCCTGATGAACCAGGTCCGCGGGCTGCTCCCCGGCTATCTCGACCTCTTGGGGCAGAACCTGGGGCGGTCCATTTCCATCGGGCGCATGCCCAGCGGCATCGCCTCGGTGGCCTACCTCGTGGCCATCGTCCTGCAGATCCCGCTCTGGGAAAAGCAGGCGTTGCTCGAGGTCTCGACCTATGGTGAGTTGCTCCTGCAGGAGGAGGCCCTCCTGCGCCGGGAGACGCTCTTTTTACAGTATGCCGTGGACACAGCGCCGCGGGAGGACTCGCTCTGGCCCTATCCACCCTCCATCATGGCCAATTAGGCGAGGGCGGCGCCTGGGCGCTGCGCGCCCGGCAGAAAGGGGTCACGCACATGGGCAATTATCGCGTCGCTATCGTGGGCTGCGGCCCCCGCGGCTCCGCCATCTCGCTGGCCTATGCCGCCCATCCGCGCACGACGGTCGTCGCCGTCTGCGACCTGCGCCGGGAGCTGCGGGACCGGCTGGGCGAGACGTTGCGCCTCTCCTACCGCTATGCCGACCTGGACGAGATGATCTCCGCGACCAAGCCGGATCTCGTGGTCATCGCCACCGGCACCGAGTTTCACCACGAACTGGCCCTGCGCGTGCTGGCCCACGGCGTCCACATCGACATCGAAAAGCCCCTCACCACCGACCTGCGCCGCGCCGACGAGGTGCTCAAGCTGGCGCGCAAGAAGCGCGTCCGCGTCGCCGTCCATCACCAGGGGCGCGTCTGCGCCAGCATGCGCGCGGTGGCCCGCGCCCTTCGGGAGGGGCGGATCGGGCGGGTCCGCCACCTGATCGGGAGCGGCAAGGGGTATTACGGCGGCTACGGCCTGCTGAACATCGGGACGCACACCCTCAACGCCATGCTGCGCCTGGCCGGGCCCTGCGCCGAAGTCAGCGGGACGCTGCTCGTGGATCGCCGCCCCGCCCGGCCCGAGGACGTGGTGCTAGCGCCCAACGGCATGGGGCCCATCGCGGGGGAGGATATCACCGCCTCGCTGCGCTTCGCCAACGGCATCACCGGCACGCTCCTGCACCAGCGCTTTCCCGTGGTGGACGCCACCGCCCACGCCATCGAGGTGCTGGGCACCGAGGGACGGCTGCTCTGGAAGAACGACGAGGCCCATTGGCTGCCCCAGCCCCACTTTGTCCCCGACGGCGAGCACGACCACTGGCAGCGCCTCTCCGCCGACGACCTGCCCGGCTACGACCCCAACGCCTGCGGCGAAGCCGAGTACGCCTTCGCCGACGAGTATGTGCGCGCGCTGGACGAGGGGCGCGAGCACGAGTGCAGCGGCGCCGAGGGGCTCCACGTCATGGAGATCATGATGGGCATCTTTGAATCGGGCGCCATGGGCCGGCCGGTGGCCCTGCCGCAGCGCAAGCGCGATCACCCCTTGCTGCGCTGGCGCGCCCAGGCGGGACTGCCCGAGCCGCCCGCCGTCTCGCGCAACTATCCCAGTTGGCTTTTACAGGAGGACCGGCGGCTGGGCCGGTCATAATATCAGGTGAGGAGCGATCCATGCTGCGACATCTTCCGCTGACGACCCCCCGCCCCGATGGGCAGGCCTTCATCGACATCCTCATGGGCCGCCGGAAGCGCGCCCGCCCGCCGCTGGTCGAGTACCTGGTGGACGACGTGCTGCGCCGCCCCATCACCCGCGACCTGCTGGAGCGCCCGTGGGTGGCTCCCAATGGCAGCCGCGAGGCCCTGGTGGCCTATCTGGACAACTTTATCGACTTTTGGCATCGGCTCGGCTACGACTTTGTCCGCTTTGAGCAGAGCCTGGGGTTCGCCAAAAAGAGCATCGTCATCGCGGACGCGGCGCCGGGGTCGGATAAGCAGCGGGCCTGGGCCGACGAGCATCAGGGCGCCATCACCAACTGGGCCGACTTTGAGGCCTACCCCTGGCCCGAGCCCAGCGAGGCAAGCTTTTTCGCCGTGGATTACCTCAGCCAACACCTGCCCGAGGGCATGGGCCTGATGACCTGCCACGCCGGCGGCATCTTGGAGAACGTCTCGCAGATCATGTCGCTGGAAGGGCTCTGCTTCGCCCTCTACGACCAGCCCGAGCTGGTGGAGGCGGTCACGGCCAAGGTGGGGGAGCGGATGGTGGCCTATTACCGCCACCTGCGCGACCTGGATGGGGTCATCGCGCTCTTTCAGGGGGACGACATGGGCTTTCGCACCGGCACGCTCATCCGGCCCGACGACATGCGGCGGATCTTTTTGCCGTGGCACCAGCGCTTCGCCGCGCTGGCCCACGAGCGCGGGCTGCCCTATTTCCTGCACTCGTGCGGCAACCTGGAGACCATCATGCCCGCTCTCATCGACGAGGTGGGGATCGACGGCAAGCACTCTTATGAGGACGCCATCATCCCGGTGCAGGATTTCCAGGCCAAGTATGGCGGCCGCATCGCCGTGCTCGGCGGGGTCGACCTCAACATCCTCACCACCGCCACGCCCGACGGGGTCCGCCAGCACACCCGGTGGCTCATGGACACCTGCGGCGCGCGCGGGCGCTATGCCATCGGCTCGGGCAACTCGATCCCCAGCTATATCCCCGTGGACAACTATCTCGCCATGGTGGACGAGGCGCAAGAGTAGGCAGCCAGACCTCCGAGGTCCAGGAAGACCTCGGAGGTCTTTTCATTAGGTCAACGGGCAAGTCGTCGAGTTCCAGGCGGCCATCCCGCCCAGCACGACGACGGCGTTCTCCCAGCCCGCCCGCTGCAGGAGGCTGGCCGCCACCATGGCCCGGAAGCCGCTCCCGCACAAGATGTAGACGGGCCGGTCCTTGGGCACCTCACCCAGCCGCCCCGGCAACTGCGAGAGCGGGATGTGCTGGGCGCCCGGGATGTGGTTCCCGCCCGCCAACTCGGCCGGCTTGCGCACGTCCAGGATATGGGGCTCGCCGTGGTGGTCCAGCAGCCCGCAGAGCTGCGGCACCGTCACCGTCTGGGTCGACTGGCTATCGTACCCCACCTTGTGCCACTCGTGCAGCCCGCCCGCCAGGTATCCGGCGATGTCGTCGTAGCCCATGCGGATCAGGTAGCGCGTCGCCAGCGCCGCCTCGTCGGAATCGCCCACCAAGAGGATCGGCTGGTCATAGCTGAGCATCCACCCGCCAAAGCTGGGCAGCCCCTGCAGCCAGATGGAGAGCGCGCCGGGCACCGTGGCGGCGCTGTAGCTCAGCTCGCTGCGCACGTCCAGCACGGTGGCCCCGGCCATGGCTGCCCGAAAGTCGGGCGGCGTCAGGGGCGTGGGCATCGGCAGGGCCCCCAATAGAGGCCCGCCCACCAGGTTAAGCTCCTCCATCTTGGCGAAATAGGGCGGCTTCTCCAGCCGGCGCGCATTGTTGGCGACGAAGGCGTCCCGCGTGCCGAATTGCAGTCGCGGGTTGCGCTTGCGCTCGATGCCGATGGTCGTCCAGGTGCGGTCCACGATGCCCGAGCCGCAGGCCGAGCCGGAGCCGTGCGCCGGGCAGACGAGAACCTCATCGCCTAGCGGCAAGAGCCGGCCAAAGATCGCGTCGTACAGCCGCCCCGCCATCTCGGGCGCGCGGTCCATGCCCAGGAAATCCACCCGGCCCACATCGCCGGCGAATAGCGCGTCCCCGGTGCAGACCGCCCAGGGGGAGCCCTGCGGGTCATGGATCAGGTAGCTCATGCTCCCCAGCGTGTGCCCGGGCGTGTGGATCGCCTGCACCTTGAGCGCGCCCACCTGCCAGGTCTGCCCGTCCTGGATGGCCCGCCCGTACTGGTAGTCCAGGTGCGCGTCGGCGTGCCAGATCTCGGCCCCCGTGCGCGCCGCCAGCTCCACCGACCCCACGACATAATCCTCGTTGCGGTGGGTCTCCAGGATATACTTGAGGCGGAAGCCTTGCCCGGCGGTCTTGTCCACATAGATGTCGCAGTCTCGGCGCGGGTCGATGACCAGCGCGTCGTAGCCATCCGCCACGAGGTACGAATAGTGCGCCAGCCCCTCCGACGTGATACGTTCGAAAAGCATCCTCTGTTACCTCCCCATCAAGCTCTTATCAGCGGGCTGGCCCGCTCTCCCAATCCGCCGTCGGCCCGCAGGGCTGTCCGGCGAGCGCCCCCCAGCGCCAGCGCCCCATCTGCGCCTCCGGCCCGCGATCCGCGTCAATGGCCGCGGGGTCGGCGTCCGGGAAGCGCGCCTGCCAATACTTCATCCGCCGCACCATGTCCCCGCGCAGCCGCTCCTCCCGCGGATCGTTGGCCGGGTCCTCCGGCGTCTCCGGCGACCAGGCGTAATCGGCCCCGGCAAAGACGCTCACCAGCCTCCCGCCCACGTCATTGCTGCCCCAAATGCAGATGGTGACGCCACGGCAGTTGGGCGCACCCTTGGCCTCCCGGCACCAGACCCGGGTCGCCGCGAACGCCCCTTGCTCGTGGACGAAACTGGCCCCCGCGCCCATCATGAACGGCGTCTTGCCCTCGCCGCCGTATTTGGCGACGTACTGGCGGATGCGCTCCGCGCCGACGACATGGTACATCCACGGCTCGGTGACCACCTCGGCTTTCAGAGCCTCCGGGATCGGCCGCCCGCCGTGATCGGCCCACAGGTGCATCTCGATCCGCTTGCCGTGCGCCGCGCCCAGCCGCTGCAGGATGTCGTACAGCCGCTGGATGTGCGTCACCGGCGTGTACTCGTCGCGGCGCTCCGGCGGCACGTCGGCCAGCACCGCCGCGTCGGCCTCGTCCAGCCCCACGTGCAGGATCGCCGGCTCGCCCAAGAGCGGCACCCACTCGGCGAACATCCGCTCCAGCAGGTCGTAGGTCGCCTCGCCAAAGCCGAAGGACTGCCCGAACTCGCCCGTGGCCCCATAGGTCTGCGGATAGTGGTACACCAGGCTGGAGACGTGCCCCCAGGCCTCCAGCTCGGGGATGATGTGCACGTGATACCGGCGGGCGTAGCGGATCAGCTCGCCATATTCGGCGATGGGTAGCGCCCCCGGGTTCTCGCTGCCCAGCGGCAGCGTGGCGTAGCGCACGCCGTTCAGCTCGTCGTCGTGCAGGTGCAGGTGCAGCGCGTTCAGCTTGAGCCGGGCCATAATACGGATGGACCGCTCCAACAGCGCCCGCGGGTGCGGCGCGCGCCCCACGTCCAGCATCACCGCGCGCAAGGCGTACTGGGGCCAGTCGCGGACCCGCGCGCCCGGCACGGTCCCCCGCGCCTCCGAGGCGGCCAACTGGGCCAGCGTCTGGCAGCCGTGGGCGAGCCCGGCCTCGTCGTCGCCGACGATGGCCGCGCCCTGCGGCGTGACTTCCAGCGTATAGCCCTCGGCATGGCCCGTGGCCGCGCCCAGCGCCAGGCTGATCTCGCCCGCGCCCTCCCGCACCGCGGCATCCACGCCCGCCAGCCGGTAGAGGTCCTCGGCCAGCCAGTTGGCCGCAAAGCGCGTCTCCGCCGAGGCGCCAACGGGCACGCCGATGGTCAGTTGCGGCGGCAGCCGCCAGTCCTGGCCCGTCTGTTCGATCTCTTGCGGCCAGGGAGCCAATAACAACCCTTCTTTAAGCCAGTTCATCCGTTTTCCTCCCCAGGAGATGGGATGCAGAAGTCCCTAGAATCCGCCGGATAGCAGCGCGCCGCGCACCTCCTCGATGCGCCGGAGCCCGCGGCGTTGCAGGTCGCCGACGATGCCGGCGTGGCGCGCCTCATCGTCGGCCGTCACCAGCGTGCTCGGCGCCTGCCGCCGGAACGACTCGTCCCGCTCGCCCGTCCAAATAAGCCGGTCGCCCGACCCGTCGTTCTCCCACACGGCGCTGACGGCGCGGCGGTAGCTCCAGCCGGGCCCGCGCTCCGCCCGCAGGTAGACCTTCAGGTGCACCCGCTCCAAATCGGCGGCGGGCACGCCGTTTTCGCCGCCGAGCTGCTGGCGCGTCTGCTCCAGCGTGTCGGCGTGCAGGTTGGTGGCCACGAGGTAGCCCCGCCGGGTGAGCGCAAAGAAATCCCGCGCCTGTTGGCCCCAAACGTAGGCGAAATAGGGCCCCCGCCCGATCTCGTGGGCGACGCAGCAGACGCTGCTGGGCTCGCCCGCAGGAGCCATCGCGCCGTCGGCGGGGCGGAGGACAACGCCATCGGGGAGCCAGTTGAGCAGGGCCGCCATCACCGTGGTCTTGCCCGCGCCCCCGGGGACCGCGCCCACCAACAGCGACGAGCCCTGGCGCATGGCCGCTGCCAGGTAACCGGCCAGCGGCAGGTCCACCGTGCCCGCTTCCAGCAGATCGACCAGCGAGAGCATCCGCCCGCCGCGCTGGTTGCAGCGGTCCAGCTCCCGCACGTGCGCCGCCACCAGGGCCGCCGTCTCCATGCCTCGCTCCCCCACCCGATCTTGCGGCCCGCCCCAGCCCAGAGCGCCGCCAATGCTGCCCCAGTATAGCCAGGTGCGGCCTTGCCGCAAATCGGGGCGCCGCGCTCCGGCCCTGCGGCAGCTTTGACTTGCGTATCAATCCGTGATATGATTTCTGGAATCGCCAGGTTCCACAGGCTGCGGGAGCCGGGGATCATCTCGATCTACAGATTGGACACATGGCCGAGCAAGTCATCCTTATCACAGGCGTATCGTCGGGCATGGGCAAGGTCTGCGCGGAACACCTGGCGGCGCGCGGCCACCGCGTCTATGGCGCCAGCCGCAAGCCAGAGGCCTTGAGCTCCCAGCCGGGCTTCCGGCCCATCCGCATGGACGTCACCGACGACGCCTCCGTGGCCGCGGGTGTTGCGGAGGTCCTCGCTGAAGCCGGGCGCATCGACGTGCTGGTGAACAATGCGGGCTGGGGCATCTCGGGCCCCATCGAGGACACGACCATCCCCGAGGCCCAGGCGCTCTTTGAGACCAACTTTTTCGGGGTGCTGCGCACCTGTCGCGCCGTGCTCCCCATCATGCGCCGGCAGGGCAGCGGCCGGATCATCAACATCGGCTCGCTGGGCGGGCGGATCGGCGTCCCTTACCAGGGCATCTATACCGCCACCAAGTTCGCCCTGGAGGGCCTCACCGAGACCCTTCGCGCCGAGGTGCGCGCCTGCGGGCTCACCGCCTCGATCATCGAGCCGGGCGACTTTCACACGGGCTTTACGGGCAACCGCCGGGTCGTCCAGGCCTGCAACCCGAGCTCCCATTACTGGCCTTCCTTTCAGAAGGTGATGCGCGTGGTCGAGTCGGACGAGACACACGGCTCCGATCCCGCGCTGGTCGCCGGCCTGCTGGAGCGCATCATCGATGCTCGCAAGCCGCGACTGCGCTACACCGTCGGCATGCTCTACCAGCGGCTGGCCGGGTTCCTCAAGTCGGTGCTGCCCGCGCCGGTCGCCGAGTGGATACTCCTCAAGTACTACCGGCTGCTCTAGCAAACCGTTTGGCAAGACCGCATGACAAGGAGGAAATAGGTGGTAGATCTGTTTCGGAAGTGTGAGGGCTTTTTCTCGGATCCCGAGTTCGCGCTCAAGCTGGGCTATCCCATCAGCCCACGCGTGGCCAAGGAACAGGGGATCTACCCGTTCTTTATCCCACTGGACCAGACGGAGGGGACCGAGGTCACCGTGGGCGGCAAGCGGCTGATCATG
Source organism: Chloroflexota bacterium (assembly GCA_012689325.1). Classification (GTDB taxonomy): domain Bacteria; phylum Chloroflexota; class Anaerolineae; order JAAYEA01; family JAAYEA01; genus JAAYEA01. The sequence continues at coordinate 3,888 of JAAYEA010000179.1, read as the reverse complement.
ATCGGCTCCAACAACTATTTGGGGCTGACCACGCACCCCAAGGTGCGCGAGGCCGCCATCAACGCCATCAAAGAGTTTGGGACCAGTTGCACGGGGTCGCGCTTTCTCAATGGCACCCTGGCCATGCACGCGCAACTGGAAGAGGAACTGGCCGACTATATCGGCATGGAAAAGGCGCTGGTCTTTAGCACCGGCTACCAGACCAACCTCGGCACCATCTCGGCCTTGCTCGACCGCAGTGACATCGTCGTATGCGACAAGGAAGACCACGCCAGCATCTATGACGGCTGCCACCTCTCCCTGGGCAAGATGAAGCGCTACGCGCACAACGACATGGCCGATCTGGAGCGCGTGCTGGCGAGCAATCCCGAGAGCGCGGGAACCCTGGTGGTGGTGGACGGCGTCTTTAGCATGGGCGGTGATATCGTCCCGTTGCCGGAGGTCGTCGCACTGTGCAAGAAGTATGGCGCGCGCCTGATGGTGGACGACGCCCACGGCCTCGGCACCGTCGGCGGCGGCCGGGGCACCGCGGCGCACTTTGGCCTGACCAAGAGCGTCGACCTGGTGATGGGCACCTTTAGCAAGTCCTTCGCCTCTATCGGCGGCGTCATCGCCGGCGCCGAGTCCACCATGCTCTGGATCCAGCACCGCGCCCGCTCGCTGATCTTTAGCGCCAGCCTCCCGCCGCCCAACGTAGCCACCGTGCTCGCCGCGCTCGACGTCATGCGCAGGGAGCCGGAGCGGGTCGACCGCGTCAACGCCATCGGCGACAAGATGCGCAAGGGCTACCGCGCCATCGGCCTCAACGTCGGCAACAGCCAGACGCCCATCGTCCCGATCTTTATCGGCGACCAGATGAAGGCGATGCATGCCTGGAAGGCGCTCTTTGAGGCGGGCATCTATGCCAACGTCGCCCTCCCGCCCGCGGTGCCGGAAGGCATGGCCATCTTGCGCACCAGCTACATGGCGACCCACACCGATGCGCAGATGGACCGCGTGCTAGAGACCATGGCCGCTGTGGTCAAGGAAGCCCATATCCTGGACTGACCGGCTTGACAAGAAGAACCACCTCGCCGCGTCATGGCGGACGCTGCTCGCCTCAGGCGGCGCTTCCGGCCCTGGCGCGGCGATGTGTATGGATCGTCCATGACCCATGATGCCCCAATATGGAGCCATTTGGAGCTTATGAAGCGTAACCAACAGCCCGAGTTCCCTCTCTCCCCGGGCATGGTCACTCCGGCGCGCCTGCCCCTGGGAAGGCGCCTGCAGCAGAGCTTGCGCCGCGCGCCGTCGCAGATCGCGCAGGCGGTGCGCCGGCCTGACCCGGCGGACATCGAAGCGAGCAACTCTTACTTGTTGGTCAGCGAGCTGTTCTGGGCAGCGATCCTTTCCTCCATGGTCGCGTTCGGCGGCAACTTGGCCGTGCGCCTGGGCGCCACCACCGCCATGATGGGCATCCTCTCCTCCGTCCCCTCGCTCATCGTGGTGATCCTCACCCTGCCCGCGGCGCGCTGGGTCGAATCCAGCCATAACCGCCTCAAGCTGATGTTCGCCAGCCTGACGGCCGCGCGCTGCGTCTTTTTGCTCATCGCCTTGATGCCCTTCTTTGTCCCCAGGAGCCACCAGGCCATCGCCTTTGTCATCCTGGCGCTGTCCATGCAACTCGTGCTGCCGCCCTTCAACGCCGGCTGGACCGCCCTCGTCTCCGAGCTGGTCCCCGAGCGCCAGCGCATCACGGTCATCTCGCGCCGCCAGATCATCAACTCGGCGGTGCTGGTGGTGCTGACGCCCTTGGTCGGCAAGGCGCTCGATCTCATCGTCTTTCCTTACGGCTACCAGATCGCCTACTTTCTCGGCTTTATCGCCGGCATGTTGAGCATGCGCGAGCTCTACAAGATGCGCCTGCCGCCCGACGTCGAGTCCCGCCCGCCCGCGCCCAAGGAGCGGCTCACCCTGAGCTTGGTGCGCCAGATGCTGGGCAACAACCACAACTATATGCGCTTTGTGTTCAATACGCTGATGTTCGACATGGGCGCGTGGATGATCGGCCCCCTCTATATCCTGCGCTACCTGCGCGAGCTGGGCGCGACCGATAGCTGGGTCGGCACGCTCACGGCGGTGGCCAATGCCAGCGTCGTCATCGGCGCCACGTTCTGGCCCAAGTTCATCCGTCGCTGGGGCAACTATCGCACCCTGCGTCGCACCGCCCCCGCCATCTGCATCTATCCGCTGGTGGCCAGTTTTGCCCCGGTGCTCTGGCCGCTGCTGGTGGCCGCCGTGGCCGATGGCATCCTCGCGGCGGGGATCAACCTGAGCCACTTTAACTCGCTCTTGCAGACCTGCCCGGCGGAGCGCAAGCCGACCTTTATCAGCCTCTACAGCGTCATCATGAACGCCGGCGCCTTTATCATGCCGCTCATCGGCGTGGCCCTGGCCGATCGCATCGGCATCACCCCAGTGCTCATCATCGGCGGCACGATGCGCTTTCTCGGCGGGCTGGGCTTTACCCTGCGGCCGGTGGTCGTCAAAGAGCAGACCGGATAGCGGCCCTGCTGGCGCATCCTTCGGGCTGTGCCAGTGCGGCGGAGAGCCCTTGTATTATGTCACCATCGGACGCCCATAGCCCCAGACGACTGCCTCTGCCGAGGCTGCGGCCGCCCACCCGGGCCCAGGCCCGCCTCGCAACCCGCCGCCTGTGGGAGAGCGCCAAGGGCGCGCTGGTCCCGCCGCGGGATGACATAGAGGCGCGCAACTCGTACTTTCTCCGGCGGGAGCAGGTCTCCACCGCCATCGTTGGCGCGGCCACCTCCTTTGGCAGCAACTTTGCCGTGCGACTCGGCGCCTCCAACCTGCTGGTGAGCCTCCTTTCCTCGGGGCCGTCGCTGCTGGTGGTGCTGATGACGCTGCCCACGGCGCGCTTTCTGGAGAAGCGGCGCGATCGCATCTGGTGGATCGTCAACAGCCGCTTCATCCAGCGGCTCGTCTTTCTCGCCATCGCCCTCATGCCCTTTTTCGCGCGCACCCACCAGGCCGAGCTCTTTGTCGGGTTGCAGCTCTTTCGCCAGCTCTTGCTCGCCCCGCAAAGCGCCGGCTGGTCGGCGCTCATCGCCGACCTGGTCCCGGAGCGCAAGCGCACCTCGGTGGTGGCCGGGCGCCATATCCTCCACGCCGCGGTGACCATCGTCGCCACGCCCATCGTGGGCCGGCTGCTGGACCAGATGATCTTTCCCTACGGCTACCAGGTGGCCTTTGCCCTCGCCTTCGTGGCGGGCATGGCCGGCATGCTCGACCTCTGGCGGCTCCGCGAGCCGGACAAGCCCGAAGACCTGCCGCCGCGGCCCGCGCCCCAGGCCCAGCGTTCCCTGAGCCTGGCGATGCTGAAAGGGATGCTCGGCGAGCACCGCCCCTTTGCCCAGTTGGTGCTCAACACGCTGCTGCTGGACATGGGCATGTGGCTGGTCTCGCCGCTGTATATCATCTATTACCTGCGGCACCTGGGCGCCTCCGACACCTGGGTGGGCGCGCTGACCTCGGTGGCGAACCTCAGCGCCATCGTCGGCTACTATGTCTGGCAAAAGCTGATCCATCGCTGGGGCAATAGCGCCGCCCTCAAATGGACCGCACCGCTCATCTTTGTCTTCCCGCTGATCGTCGGCGTCACGCCCAGCCTGTGGCCCATCCTGGCCGCGTCGGTATTCGTGAACCTGGTCTCCGCCGGGCTGAACCTCGCCCATTTCAACATCCTGCTCAAGGTCTGCCCCGCGGACCGCCGGCCCACCTTCACCAGCCTCTACAGCACGATCATGAACGTCGGCGCTTTTATCTTGCCGCTGGTGGGCGTCCAGCTCGCGGACCTCATCGGCATTCCCACCATGTTCCTCATCGCCG
>JAAYEA010000178.1 GCA_012689325.1 Chloroflexota bacterium | reverse complement strand
CTTGAGGCCTGACCGCCCCACAGCACTTGTCAAGGAGGACGAGACCGAGTAAGATCAACCAATCCGCACACCCTGGGTGGGTGAATTACTTGGCACACCCCTGGGTGAATATCTTGGCCGTTGACATCAATACAACAGACGTTCTTGTTTCGAGCTCGCAAACCGTGTTCTGCTGATAGCCCACTGGCCCCAGATTACCCGCAGAATCTCGGGCGCCGTACGGCCAGTTTGCCGTCGTGCCGACCCAGAGCTTTGATTGCGTTCCAGCCCTGGCGCAGTTGCCAGTTCCACGCCTCACCTGCGCCCGCCAGCCAAACGATCCCGCATCTCGTAGTATCTCTCCACCCCCGACCCTTCTTCCACGATCCTGACGCTGCCTCCGCGCGCCTGGTAACGCCGCGCGATGGCCAGCAGCGCCGCCCTCGCTCGCGGCGATCCCTGCGGCAGCACCACGATCAGCCCCTTGCGCTCCGGCACGCGCACGTTCCACAGCAGCTCCTGCCACCGCGGATACAGCCGCTGGGTGGTGAGCAACAGGGGGTGATAGCCGGGGAGGGTGCGGGCGGCTTCAGGCATCGGGCCCTCCTTCCACCGGCTCGTAGGGCTGAATGTCGGCCTCGGTGTGCTCCGGCTCCAGCGCCCGGCGCATGGCGGCCACCGGCCGGCCCCAGCGCTTGAGCAGCTTGCGCTTGAGCGCCCCCAGCTCCTTGGCGGTAATCCTGGCCTCCGGCACCGCATGGGTGCGCAGGGCCTTGATCCCGCCCTCCTCCGGCAGCTGCCCCAGGATCTCCCGCTGCCTCAGCCCCTGCGCCCGCTGGTAGAAGGCCTCCCATGGCTCGGCCTGGGCCGGCTTGGCGTCCGACTCCGCCAGGGCCACACCGGTACCCCTTGCATGCGTGTCGGATATGTGGTATAATGTGGCTATGAATAGGTCCAATAGGACACACTCTTGCGAGCGGACGAGCTCCCGAGGCCGTCCCATCTTCGACCCCCTTCAGCGGTAGCCGCGCCGGGGGGCGCTCTTCCGACAAGCGCATGGGCGTCCTGGCCGAGGGCCAGGAGCCGATCCAACCAGCGAACGTCGGCCGTCGTGAATCGAGGTTCAGAGGCCGTCGGACGCACGGGTATTCCCGCATGGGTACCCGGCGTCTGGCGGCCTTTTCCTTTGCCAGGCGCCGGAGCGAAAGGAGGCCAGATGTGCAAAAACAAGATGAAGTTACGCAGGAGCAGGCGCAGGAGGAAACGATGAGTGTCGCCACCGCCGGGCCCGCGCCAGGGCAGCCCGTGGCGGCCGACGAGGCGGCGCCGGCCCCGCCGTCGGACCACCTGCGGCGTTGGCTCGGCCCGCTCTCGCTGCAGGCGGACGGGCAGCTCCCCGCCTGGATCCCCATCCACCGCCTCTGCGACCGGGTGCACCCCATCCACGGCGCCATCGTGATGACCGAGGCCAAGATGGACCAGGCCATCGCCAACTTTGACGCCGGCGTGCTCCGGCCGGAGAGCCCCAAGCATCTGCAGGTCCCCATCGACACGCGCCACTCCGGGGACGCCGCCTGCGGCTGGATCGCGGAGATGCGCAAGGAGCTGCCCTACCTCATGGCCAGGCCGGCCTGGACGGAGCACGGCAAGCAGGTCGTCCTCGATCGCCAGTTCCTCTACATCTCGCCGGTCTACGAGGATGATCCCGAGCGCGGCCCGATCTTTAAGGAGGCCACGCTGACCAACCGCGATTTCCTCAAGATGCCCCCCATTCTGCTGGATGAAGGCGTGACCGCGGGCGACCTCGACTCGCCCTGGGTCGCCGCGGCCGCGCCGGATCCGCAACCACCACCGATAAGGAGGCCCATCATGTCCGAGGCAACCATCACCGAGAAAGCGGCTCCCCCCGTCGCCGAGACGCCCGCGGAGCCCACGCCAGTCCCTGGCGCGCCAGCCTCTGGCGCGCCAGCCGCAGGGGCCGTCGCCCCCCGGGCGCCGGACGCCAAGGCCCTGGAGGAGCTGCAGCACACCCTCACGAGCCTGGCGGAGCTGGTGGAGAAACAGAACCGGCAACTGGAGCGACAGGCGGCCCAGTTGCAGGCGGCGGAGGGCGACGCGAGACAGGCCGAGGTCACGCGCCTCACCGAGGCAGCGGCGGCCCGCGGCGTCGACGCCTTCACCGTCCACACGCTGCGCTCCATCCTGCTGGCGCTCCCGCGCAAGGCCCCCGACGTGGCCATCTCCCTGGAGGCGGGCGGCCAGGCCCAGGCCTTTCCCAACCTGTACGCCGCCCTCTCCCACTACCTGGAGCACGTGCCCGCGCAGGTCCCCGTCGGCGCGGCGGTCACCAAGTCCGACCAAAGCGACCCCCAGCTGGAGGAGGAGGTGGACGTCGCCTACGCCCGCCGCCTCATCCTGCAGGCTGGGGGCCAGGTCAAGGAGGCGTAACCCATGCCCATCTACTCGAAACACGCCAAGGTCATCGCCTTCTCGCAGTTCCTGGACAACGCCCAGAACTATGGCGTCGATGACTGCACCCTCACCGCCCAGGGCGTCGTGGCGGACACCTACGGCCACAAGGTCGTCTGGCCGGGCACCGTCATCGCCAAGGTGACCGGCTCCCACCTGCCCACCTACGGCAAATGCGTCGTGCGCCTGGCCGCGCCCACCTACGGCCCGGGCTCCGATGTGGCCT
>JAAYEA010000177.1 GCA_012689325.1 Chloroflexota bacterium | reverse complement strand
TATACGGGCGCCGTCTCATTGCGCGAGGCCATTCGCGCGGGAAAGGAGCGCACATGCTAGCCAAACGGGTGATCCCCTGCCTGGACATCAAGGACGGGCGCGTGGTCAAGGGCGTCAATTTCGTCAACCTGAAGGACGCCGGCGACCCGGTGGAGCAGGGGATGGTCTATGATGCCGAGGGCGCCGACGAGCTGGTCTTTTTGGACATCACCGCCACCCACGAGGCGCGCAACATTGTGCTAGAGCTGGCGCGGCGGGTGGCCGAGTCGGTGTTCATCCCCTTCACCGTGGGCGGCGGCCTGCGCACCGTGGACGACATCCGCGCCATCCTGCTGGCCGGCGCGGACAAGGTCTCGCTGAACAGCGCGGCGGTGCGCACCCCCGAGGTGATCACCGAGGGGGCCGAGCGCTTTGGCTGCCAGTGCATCGTCGTCGCCATCGACGCCAAGCGCGTCCCCGCCAGCCCGGCGATCCCCTCCGGCTGGGAGGTCTTTATCTCGGGCGGGCGCATCGCCACCGGCAAGGACGCGCTGGCCTGGGCGCGCGAGGTGGAACGCCGCGGCGCCGGCGAGATCCTGCTCACCAGCATGGATTGCGACGGCACCCAGGCGGGCTATGACGTTCCCTTGACCCGCGCCGTGGCCGAGGCGGTCTCCATCCCCGTGGTGGCCTCCGGCGGGGCGGGCAAGCTGGAGCATTTCGCCGAGGTGCTCACCGACGGCAAGGCCAGCGCCGCGCTGGCGGCCAGCCTCTTCCACTACCGCCAGCTCTCCATCGCCCAGGTGAAGGGCTATCTGAACGAGCGGGGCATCCCCGTGCGGCTGGCCCCTTAGGCAGCCCTCGCTCGCCGGCAACCGCATAGAGCCACCTAGAGCCTCCCCAGGGCGCATCGCCCGCGGGAGGCTTTCGTTACCTTGGGAACTGTAAGCATATTGTAAGCTCTAGCTATTGATAGTTGGCGCTTTCCGTTGTAGAATCGGAGGTGTGGGGAGTCCGCCAAGGGCGCAATCCCGCTGGCGCTCACCACCATACAGCCTCAGCCGTTCAGTCCAACGGCGCGCGGGGCCTCCTGAGGAAGGACCACATTGCAGCGACATAGAGGAATCCAGGAGCTTGGGTTGATCGGTCTCGTGCTGGCCGTGCTGCTCGTGGCCGGCGCGGGATGCACGGCGAACGACAGTTCGTCCGGGGCCACGGTGGCGCCGTCGGTGGTTGTCCACGGGAGCGGCGAGGGTACGCCATCCACGCCCGAGATGCTGGATGGCATCCCGGTGGGGTTCACGGAGGAAGGGTATCCTTACCAGGGCGCGGCCAACGCCCCCGTGATTTTGATCGAGTTCACCGATTATCTCTGCCCGTTCTGCGCCCGCCACGCCACGCAGACGGCGCCACAACTCGTTGAGCGATATATCCGCAGTGGTCAGGTCAAGTGGATTTTCCGGGATCTCCCGCTGGCGGGCTTGCACCCCACCTCGGCGCAGGGGCACGTGGCGGCCCAGTGCGTGGGGGAGCAGGGGGCGGCGCTCTTTTGGCGGATGCACGACCAGCTCTTTGCCAACCAGTCCCAGTGGAACCAACTGGCGGACCCCGCCGCCTATCTGGCGCAGGTCGCCCAGGGACTGGGCGCCGACATGACTGCCTACAGCGCCTGCCTCGCCTCCGGCCGCGGCCAGGCCATCGTGAGCCAGGGGCTCGCCGATGCCGCCGCCCTGGGTTTCACCGGCACGCCGAGCTTCCAGATGACGAACGCGCAGGGAAGCGGGCCTTACACCCTGGTGGGGGCGCAGCCGGTGGCGGTCTTTAGCCAGTGGCTGGATGCGCTGTTGGGGAACAACCCCCCGCCGGCGACGCCGACGCCCGCGCCCCAGCCGACGGTGGCGCTGCCGCTGTGGGCCAGCCCCGAGGGCCTGGCCGCCGACCCGAAGCGGCCGGGCTACACGGTGGCCGGCGATCCCTTCCGGGGCGACCCGGGCGCGCTCATGACGGTGGTCGAGTTTAGCGACTATCAGTGCCCGGTCTGCCGCACCCACGCCCTGGAGGTGCAGCCCGCGCTGGACCATTTCGTGAAAAGCGGGCAGGTGCAATGGGTCTTTAAGAATCTGCCCCTGCGCATGCACCCGCAAGCGGCGGTGGCCGCCGCGGCGGCGGTCTGCGCGGGCGAGCAGGCCAAGTTCTGGGAGATGCACGACCTGCTCTTCCAGGAGGTGGACCGCTGGGCGGTGGAGCCGCCGGAGCCGCCGCTGGAGGCGCTGGCGGCGCAGCTCGGGCTGGATGGCGCGGCCTTTGCCGCCTGCCTGAACGGGCGGAAGGCGATGGAGCGCGTGCTGAGCGATGTGTACGACGCCCAGCAGGTGGGCAACTCTACGCCGCTCTTTGTGGTGCTCTATGGCGGCACCGGGCGGATCGTGCGGGGCTCCCTGCCGGTGGATCAGTTCGAAAAAGTTTTGCAGGACGAGCTGCAAAAGGCGGCCGCGAGCCGGTAGCGCGGGAAAGGACTTGTCTATGGGATTGGACGACGGCTATCTTTCCTGGGCCAGCTGGCCCGGGGCCGCGAGAAGGGGCCCGCAAGTGGTTCTGTGCGGGCGGTTGGCCGAGTTGGCGGATTTGCGGTTATGTAGTATAATAACTGCAAAGACTGCCCAGAGTAGCCGGCCTCCGCGGTTGTATCGGCTGGAGGAGGGCCGGCCGATTGGGATGCTCAGTTGTAACGACGTAGGCCCGGGGGTCAGGTGGATCCACGGGAGGCATCGCGAATGGACAGTCTTTGGCACGGCCGTGCGGCCGCTGCCCCAGCCAAGGAGGTTTAAAAAGTGAATACGCGCAGGATCTTGAGGATCGTGGGGGCCATGGTGGCCCTGTCCCTGGTGGTCGTGGGCGTCGCCTACGCCTTCGGGGTGGGTAACGTGGACGGGGTGTGGGAGT
>JAAYEA010000176.1 GCA_012689325.1 Chloroflexota bacterium | reverse complement strand
GGCTGGGCTTTGCCGCCTCCAGCGACCTCGCCGCCACGGACAAGCTGATCGCCAACGCGCTCGAATCGGCCGCCTACGGCGACCGCGTCCCCATCGTCTTTCCAGCGCCGCAGCCAGCGCCCGCCGTAGCCACTTACGACCCGGCCATCGCCGAGCTCCCCATCCCCCGCCTGGTGGAGATCGGACAGCAGATCGTCGAGATGGTGCTGGCCACCGAGCCCGAGGCGCTGGTCAACGTGGACCTGAAGCGTGGCGTGCAGCGCATCGGCGTCCGCAACCAGGCCGGGACGGATGTATCCGTCCGGCGCTCCCCGCTCTCCATCTATGTGGAAGCGTCGCGCGTCAAGGGCGATGATGTGCTATTCGTGGGCGATATCGCTGGCGCCACGGTCTGGGAAGAGGACTATCTGGCCTTCGTCCGGCGGCTGACCCAACTGCTGGAGCAGGCCAAGCGCTCCGCCACCCTGCGCTCCGGCAAGATGCCCGTCCTCTTTGCCCCCAGCGGCGCGCTCATGCTGGGCCTGCCGCTGATGGAGGGCCTCAACGGCAAGAACGTCTATGCGCGCACCTCGCCGATGGCGGGCAAGGTCGGCGAGCAGCTCTTCGATCCCAAGCTGACCATCGCCGACGATCCCCTGCTCGACGGCCGGTTCGGCAGCGCCGCCTACGACGAGGAGGGCGTGGCCCACCGCCGCCATGTGCTGGTGGAGCAGGGCGTGTTGCGGGGCTTTCTCTACGACCTCAAGACCGCGGCCCTCTCCGGCGTCGAGTCCACCGGCAATGGCGAGCGCAGCCTCTTTAGCGCGCCGCAGCCCTCCCCCACCAACCTTATCTTTCAGCCCGGGCCAACCCCGCTGGCAGACATGATTGGCGGGATCAAGGAAGGGCTGCTGGCCGTGGATGCCCTGGGCCTGGGGCAGGGTAACGTGATCTCGGGCGCTTTTTCCAACTCGCTGAGCCTGGCCTTCAAGATCGAGAACGGCGAGATCGTGGGCCGGGTCAAGGACGTGTCCCTTGCCGGAAACGTCTACGAGCTCTTGCGCAACGTCGCCGCCATCAGCCGGGAGACCGAGTGGGTCTACGCCAGCCTCTCGCTGCCGTATATCCTGCTAGACGGCATGAACGTAGTGACCAAGGGCTAACCCATGTTCATTGTGGGCGCCTTTGCCATCATTCTGGACGACCAGGGACGCGTGCTCCTTTCGCACCGCCGCGACATGGACGCCTGGAACCTGCCCGGCGGCGGTCTGGAGCCCGGCGAGCTGCCCAATGAGGCAGCGATCCGCGAGACGCGGGAGGAAACCGGCCTGGAGGTAGCCATGGAGCGCCTGGTGGGCGTGTACGGTAAGGAAGGCGGCGACGAGTTGGTCTTTGCCTTTGCTTGCGCCGTCATCAGCGGCGCGCTGGCCGCCACCGACGAGGCGGATGACAACCGCTTCTTCCCGGCGGAGGCGCTCCCGCCCAACACCATTCCCAAGCACGTGGAGCGCATCCGCGATGCGTTGGCTGGCGGCCCGCCGGTCGTGCGCCGGCAGCTCGGCCCTTCGACGCGCGAGTGGCTGGCCAGCCGCCCGCAAAACCCAAAAGGAGGAATTGGCCGATGAACCTGACTCAACTGGACAGGCTTGCGCCCAAGGAGCTCTATCCCGGCTGCCGCGGGCAGTTCGTCCACGCGCAGAACGTCACCGTGGCGCACTGGAGCTTTTGGCCCGATACGCCGCTGCCGCTCCATTCCCATCCCCATGAGCAGGTGGTCAACGTCGTGCGCGGCACCTTCGAGCTGACCGTGGACGGCGAGACGCAGCGGCTGGGCCCGGGCTCGGTGGTCGTGGTCCCCGGCGGCACACCCCATTCCGGCAAGGCCATCACCGAGACCTATATTATCGACGTGTTCTATCCCGTCCGCGAGGATTATCGCTGAGCGGTCGCGGGGCAACATCTGATAAAGAGAGGAACCAGAGATGAAGATCGGCGTTAGTTCGTACAGCTTTTCCCAGATGGTCCGCGCGGGGATCATCACCCAGTTGGGCGTGCCGGCCAAAGCCAAGGAGCTGGGCTTCGATAGCATCGAGTTCTCGGCCCTGATGCTGGACGAGGGTGTGACCCCGCTCTCCTACGCGCCGCGACTCCGCGAGGAATGCGACCGCGTGGGGTTGCGCGTCACCAACTATACCATCGGCGCGGATTTCCTCAACGGCTCGGGCGGCGACTGGAAGGCCGAGGTGGAGCGGCTCAAGGACGAGGTGCGCGTCGCCAAGATCCTCGGCTGCCCCGGCATGCGCCACGACGCCACCCGCGGCTTTACGCCCAACCGCCCCGGCGACAAGGGCTTTGACGCCGCCCTCCCCACCCTGATCAAGGGCTGCCGCGGCATCACCGAGTTCGCCGCCGATATGGGCATCCGCACCATGGTGGAGAACCACGGCTTTTTCTGCCAGGATAGCGAGCGGGTGGAAAAGCTCGCCAACGGCGTCAACCACCCCAACTTTGGGCTGCTGGTGGACACCGGCAATTTCCTCTGCGTGGACGAGGACCCCGCCATCGCCGTGGGACGCGTCGCGCCCCACGCTTTCCACGTGCACGCCAAAGACTTTCACGTCAAGCCCGGCACCGCCCCCGACCCGGGGCGCGGCTGGTTCCAGACCCGCGCGGGCAACTATTTGCGCGGGGCCGTCATCGGCCACGGCGAGGTGCCGCTGCTTTCCTGCCTGCGCATCCTCAAGAAGGCGGGCTATGACGGTGTGCTCTCCATCGAGTTCGAGGGCATCGAGGAGCCCATGAAGGGCATCGCCATCGGGCTGGAAAACCTCCGCCGCCTGACCGAACTGGCGGGGTTGTAGCTCCATCCCCCGCTCCAAACAAAACGGGCGCTGGCTTGATCGGCCAGCGCCCGTTCTCTCTCCTGCTATGCTCCCCAGGTCTCCCGCAGCACCCGCAGCCAGTTGCCGTGGGCGACCTGGGCCAGCGCCGCGTCGTCGTAGCCCAGGCGCCGCAGTTCGTCCAACACCTTGGGCAGCCCGGTGACGTCGCGGAGTTCGTCCGAGATGGTGCAGCCGTCGAAATCCGAGCCCAGCGCCACGTGCTCGACGCCCATGCGCCGCGCCATATAGTCCACGTGCCGGGCGATCTCGGCGATGGGGGTGTTCGTGTCGCGCTGGCCATCCGCGCGCAGAAAACCCACGTAAAAGTTGACGCCCACCACGCCACCCGACTCGGCGATGGCATCCATCTGCCGGTCGGTGAGGTTGCGCGGCGAGGGGCTCAGGGCGTGGACGCACGAGTGCGTCGCCACCAGCGGCTTGTCGGTCAGCGCCGCCACGTCCCAAAAGCCCCGCTCGTTCAGGTGCGAGAGGTCCACCATCACGCCCAGCCGGTTGCAGGCGCGCACCAACGCCTTGCCCGCGTCGGTCAGCCCGGGACCGCCATCGGGCGAGCCGGGGAAGGCCAAGGGCACCCCGTGGCCAAAGGCGTTGGCGCGGCTCCAGGTGATCCCCAGCGAGCGCAGCCCCGCCTGATAAAAGACCTCCAGGGAATCGAGCCCAGGGTCGATCGCCTCCGCCCCCTCGAAATGCAGCACCGTGGCCAGCGTCCCCGCGCCCATGGCGGCCTCGATCTCCCCCGCGGTGCGCGCCACCTTGACCCGGCCCGCGGACTCGGCCTCCAGCCGGAAGAGCAGCGCCACCATGGACATGGCCGCGCGCAGGGCATAGCCCAGCTCAATGGTCACTCCCGCGATGGCCGGAGAGGGCTCCGCTCCAGGCGGCAGCTCCGGCGGCACATAGACGGCGAACAGCCCGCCGCCGAATCCGCCCTCTCGGGCGCGGGGCAGGTCGATGTGCCCAACCCCACTGCGCTCGAAAAAGCTGCGCCCGCCGCCCCGGTCCGGCCGGGTCAGGCTGAGCAGGGTGTCGTTGTGCCCGTCAAAGACGAGCGGGTTCGCTTGGCTCATGATCCCCCCCTCGATTCATCCACGGTGCGCTCGGAAAAGTGGACGTAGGTAAAGCATTCGGGCTTGTGGGTGTCATAGACTCCGTGCGCGTTCCAGGCCCAGGCTGGGTGCGGCTGGATCTCGGCGCCGCCCGCCAGCAGCCGCTGAAAGCGCCCAAAGAACATCCGCCAGGTGTCCCCATCGCGGGGCGGCAAGGGCCGACCGCCGGCCAGCCACTTCATCCCCGCCCAGGGGAAGGCCAGCTCGACCGTCCAGCCCCGGTCCACGTCCGAGTCGTCGTTGAGCGTGCCATCCACGTGCACCGCCCAGCGCAGGCCGGGCAAGTCCCAGTCCAGGAAGGCCCAGCGGACCCCGCGCGGGTGCGTCCCCCGCCAGAAGCTTTCCGCGCGCCGGTCATAGTCGCCGCCGAAGGAAAACGCCTGGCGGGAGAGCAGGTCGAACTCGGGCACGTCGAAGCGGCTGCCGCGGGTGAAGGCATCCCGCCAGATGAACAGCACCTCATAGATGGTCCCCAGGGCGTTGATCTCGAACTCGTAATAACAGTCGCCGCCGTCGATAAAGACCTCCACGTCGTTCTCGGCAAAGACGATGCCGTCGCGCTGGGCCAGCGTGGCCCGCACGAACGGCTCCTCCACCCAAAAGGCCACGTAGAGGTTCTTGTCATCCCAGAGCGCCGCAGCGCGCGTGTCGTAAAAGCCGGGCGCGCCGGAGGCCATGTCCACGAACCGCGGCGACTTGGCAGCGCGGCGCCAGGCCTCCTCCCCCAACAGCCCGTCGATCAGCGGCGGGGACTGGGTGCGATAGCAGGTATAGTGGGCGATATCTTGGTCGGAAAAGCCGTGCGTCATGGGTCATCACCTCCCAGTTAATAGTCCCGCACGGAGCCATCCAGGGCGTCCAGCCGGGGCTGCATGCTGGGCTTGAACGGCTTGGATGCGGCGAGCGCCTCGTCAAAGACGACCCCCAACCCAGGCCCCTCTAGCGGCAGGGCGTAGCCATCCTGGACCGCGGGGAACGGCCCCACCACGTCGGTGATCGGCTCGCGGTTGACAAAGGGAGCCTCCACTAGCACCACGTTGGGGATCGCCAGCGCAGCGTGAATGGTCGCCGCCGTGCCGAGCGCCCCCGCGTTGTTGTGCGGGATCAGGTTCATAAAGTAGGTCTCGCCCAGCGCCGCGATCTTGCGCATCTCGGTGATGCCGCCGCAGTGGCAGACGTCCGGCCGCAGATAGTTGACGTACTGGTTGACGATGATCTCGCGAAAGTCCCACTTGCTGTGATAGCGCTCGCCGGTGGCCAGGGGGATGGACGTCTGCGCGCGGAGCTGCGCCAGCGCCTGGGGGTTCTCGTGCCGGATCGGGTCCTCCAGCATGAAGGGGTTGAACCGCTCGATCTCCTTGGCCAGCTTGACGGCCCACTCGGGGTCATAGCGCCCGTGGCATTCCACGATGATATCCACATCGTCGCCCACCGCATCGCGGATCGCCTCGGTGTACTCGATCTGCTGTTTGACCGCCAGGGCGTGTTCGTGCAGGTCGCGGTCGTCATAGTCGTGGAAACCGCGAAAGCGGATGGCCGTGATGCCTTGGGCGGCGCGCTGCCGGGCCTGCGCGGCGATCTCGTCCGCCGTCCGGCCGGTGACGTGCCCGTAGAGGCGCACCTTCTTTCGGGCCAGCCCGCCAAGCAACTGGTAGACGGGCACGCCATACTTCTTTCCCTTGATATCCCAGAGCGCCATGTCGATGGCGCTCAGCGCGGCGCCGGTGGCCGGGCCGCCGCGATAGAAGCGGCGGCGCAGGCAGGACTGCCAAAGGTACTCGATGCGCTCCGGATCCTCTCCGATGAGGTAGGGCGTCAAGTCTTGCAGCATCCCGTAGGAGGCGTGCGGCAAAAAGTGGTTGGTGGCCTCGCCGTAGCCGCAGATCCCCTCGTCGGTCTCGATCTTGATAAAGACCGCGTTGCTGCGCACGTCGGTGGTCAGATAGAGCTTGACATCGGTGATCTTCATTTGGCTCCTTTCATCAGCCCATACGGTCCTGGTTCTCGAAGAGCGGCTTGGCCCAGGGCTGGCCGACGATGCGCTCGACGCCGTACTGCGCCCAGCCGATCTCGAAGCGGATGCGTGGCACCTCGAATTCGTGGAACCAGTGGATGCGCACCTTGCGCTCGCGCATATAGCCATAGAACACGGCATACTCGCCCATGGGCGACTTGACCAGCTTGATGGGCGTGAGTTGGCGGAAAGCCTCGGCGTTTTCCTCGGTGCGCAGGTAGTGGAGCAGATCGTCCAGGTAGGGCGTGGCGGCGTTCTCGCCGATCGCCGCCAGATTCACCTCGTCCTCCTGGTTCCAGGCGGGCAACTCGAGCACCGGGCCGCCGCAGCTCGAATCCACCCAAACGGGCGACGACCAGAGCAGTTCGCCGTCCTGCTGCTCCACGCGCACATAGTAATAGTGCGGCCCGTCCGGCGGGCGGTCGATGAGGCTGGCGGCAAAGGCGAGCGAGCCGCCCTCCCAGCGATGCAGCCGCTGCTGGTCGCGGATCAGCGTCACCTGTTCGATCAAGGCGGCGCCATCCACCCGCACCTCGATCTGCACGTCGCGCTGGGCCTCGATCTCGGCGCCCATGGGCGCGCCGTTGACGCGAAAATCGAGCAGCGCCCGCGCTCCCGTGGAGGCATAGGTGCGCCGCTGACGGAAGGCCTCCCAGAGCGACTCACGGTCCAGCCGCTCGGCCATCACCGCCAGCACCGGCCCGCCGTACCAGCCGGCATCGCGCCGCCGCAGGGTGTTGACAAAGCGACCACCCTCGGCGCTGACCATGCGCGGGTGGCCCGGCGCCGCGCGGTGCCCGTCCGAGCCGCCGATGAGGCCCACGCGGTAGCCCTTGGACAGGTAGGCCTGCGCGAACCACTCGAAATTGCCGTGGCCGGAGGTCATCTCGCAGAGCCGCTCCACGTCAGGATCATGCTTGTAGGGCATGGCGATGGTCCCGCCCACATGCGGCGTGACCATCATCGGCTGGCCCCGGAACAGCTCATAGATGCGGTCGATCTTCCAGGTCGGGTCGGGGACCAGCGCGTCCAGGTCCCGCCAGATGAGGTTGCGGTCGCCGCCCTCTAGCTCACGGTCGCGCCACTCGCAGCCCAGGAAGGGGACGTAACGCCCCTCCTCGTCCACCTTACGCGCGGCCTCGCGATAGAGCTCCCACCACTGGTGCACCGCCTGGGGGGCCTGCCGAAAGATATGCGACCCCACGCCGCTAAAGTCCAGCCCAGTGGCGTCCCGCCCATAGCGAAAGGCTTTCTCGGGGTGGGTGTCGGCGTTGAGGACGTTGATCTCGTCGGCGTCGTAGCCATGCCAGTGGAACTCGCCCCAATAGACGTGATAGGGCGCCTCGTCCAGCACGCGGATGGGGTTAGTCCAGGCCGTGATGCTCCTGCCCACGTCGGCCACCAGCAGGCGGGTGGTCCGTTGCGCGTCCGTGGGCACCAATGCGGCCAGTTGGATCGCTTCAAAGCCGGTGGGCCGCAGCGCGGCCGCGCCCCCGGCGCCGAGCACCTGCACCGGCCCGCCCTCCATGGGGTTGCCATTGATGTCCACGGGCATGGCAATGACCCGGACCATCTCGCCGGGCCGGGCGTTGGAGGGAGCGAACGCGTGGTAGCGCTTCACCGGCGGGCAAGGCACCACCCGCGCGGCGACGGTGGCCTCGGGAACCTGGCGGTAGGCCGCCTCGCCAGGGAGGAGCACCCCCGCGGCGATGCGCGCGCACTCGTAGGTGGCAGGCCAGACGAAGCAGCCGGCGCCGCCAAACCGCCGGTCACCCAGGCGGATGCGCACGAGCTCGCCGGCCGCCCAGTCCCGGGGCAGCGTCACAATGGCCGCCACCCGGCTCTTGAGACAGGTGTCCGACTCGAAGGGCAGCGGCTGGCCGCTCGGGTCCTCCACACTGGTGTATTCGAGCGCATCGGGCCAATAGTCCTGATGCCGCCAGGCGAAGCGGAACTCGTTCTCGATCTTGGCAAAGGCCAGCTTGGACCCAGCGGGCAGCGCGCGCGCCGGGCAAAAGTCCAGCACCCAGGTCCCCTGGCGGCCGGAGAAGACGGTGATTTGTTGCGCCCGCTCGCTGCGCTGGCCGTCGGCGTACTCGAAGAGCAGCGTGGCTGTCCCCGGGAACGTCTCCTCGCCAAACTGGGGGTCTAGCTTGCGGGTAGGCGGAAGCTGTCGCATCGGGCCTCCTTCACACGAAAAGATCCTAAAGGTTTATGAAAACCATTAGGATCTTGCACTCACACATCGATTACGCAGAGCTGCGCGGCGCCGCTGGCGTCGCTGGCATACAGCACCTGCCGGCTATCCTGAGACCAGACGGGGTGCAGGTGGGTGCCGACATGCGAGTGGTCCATGACCCGCAACTGCGCAGCGTGGATCACCTCGTCCCGCCGCACGTCCACCAGGTTGATCGAGCCGGAGCCCTCACCGGCCAGGGCGTGGTCCACCGCGATCCACTTGCCATCGGGCGAGAAGGAGGGGTGGCCCAGCCCGGCGATCTTGGCCGTGGCCAGCCGCCGCTCGCCAGTGTCCGCGTTCAGCAGCACCAGGCTGTTGTTCGGGCGGCCGGGATAGGGGCTATTGGTCAGGATCTCGGTGCCGTTGGGGTGCCATAGCGGGTGGTTGCCGAACTCGCCCACGCGCCTGAGGCCGGTGCCGTCGGCATTGATGACATAGATGTCCTTGACGTGCGGCAGCTCGCCATACTTGGGCGCGTAGCTGATCTCGTTGGTGAACACGAACATGATCCGCTTGCCGTCCAGCGACCACTTGGTGTGTTTGATGTAGAGATGCCAGTGGCGCGCCTCGTCGCGCCGAGGGTTGATCTCCAAGCACTGGGCGACGGTCACGATCTGGCGCGCCACGCCCGTGTCCAAGTTCTGCACAAAGACGGCGAGCTTGTCCTGGCTCAGGGGGACCATCTCGTCGGGGATGGCCCCTGCCGCATGGGTGAAGTGCACGTTCTCGTTGGCGACCGGGGACATCATGCGCAGATCGCCAGCAAAGTGCCCCAGCTTGCCCGTGGCCGCATCGGCCCAGGCGACCACCGACTGATCATCCACGCAGTCACGGTAATAGATGCGGCGGCCATCGTACGACCATTGCGCCATGGCGCCGTCGTTGGCGCTGACGGCGTTCGAGTGCGCGACGTAGGTGATGTCGCTGCCGTCGCGCTTCATCCGGTAGACATCGCCCTCCGCGGCGCGGGGGGCCAAGCTCGTGAAGGCGATATCCCCGGTGATGGGCGACCAGGGCGGCAGGTCATAGTAGCCGTGGACCGAGCGCAGGCTCGAGTTGGTGAGCTGCAGGATCTTGCGCCCGGTGATCCGGTCGGTGAAGGTGAATGCTTCGGTGCCGCTGCGTTGGACGGTCATGGACGATGCCTCCTCAGTGGGCGAGTGGGGTCACAGCAAATCACGGTAGCGAGCCGTGACCTTCTTGAGGGCCTCCAGCACCTGGTCTGAATAGCCCGGGTTTTCCTCGATATAGGTGGGCATCACCAGGATACGGGGATGCACCTCCTCGGTGACGGGCAGGCTGCCCGCCGGGTAACCGGCATAGTCGCCCGCCAGCGGGCCGCCCTTGCCGTAGAGATCGTAGCCCTCGGCAAAGAGCTTGAGCCGGTGCGTCAGCTCGAACCCGCGTTGGGTCATGGCCACGCCCTCGGCGTGCAGGGCCGCCACGAACGCGTCCGCCGATAGGCCGCCCAGCTCCTCCGGGTGGTAGATCATGTGCATGCCGCCGTAAAAGCCGGCGGGCTTGGCCTTGGGATACTGCCGGAGCGGGGTGATGCCCTCGATCTCTTCCAGGCCCCGCTCGATCTTGTGCCGATAGGCGGCGCGCTTGGCATTGCGCTCGTCCAGGCTGCCGAGCATCACCAGGCAGGCGGCCAGAGCCCAGGGGTGCGCGCGGAACTTTAGCCCCAGATTGGTGGGCGCCATCGCGTGAAAGGTCTCGTCGGTGAACTCGGCGGCCATGCCCGCGCGGTTCAAGTGGCAGAAGAAGAGGATGCGCTCGTAGAGCTCGCGGCGGTTGGTCACCACCGCGCCCGCCTCCCCGCCACAGATCGGCTTGCCGCCGGGCGGCTCGCCCTGCATGGAGAACGCCCCCACGTCGCCGATGGTCCCCAGCTTGCGGCCGTCCCACTCGGCGCCGTGGCAGTGGCTGGCATCCTCGATCACCGGGATGCCGTGCTTGCGCGAGATGTGCATGATGGCGTCCATGTCGCAGACGTTGCCATAGAGGTGCACCACATTGATCACCTTGGTGCGGGGCGTGATCCGCTTCTCCAGGTCGGCGGGGTCGATGCACAGCGTCTGCGGGTCGATCTCACAAAAGACCGGCCGCGCGCCCATGTGGATCGCCGGCGAGATGGAGCAGATCCAGGTATAGCCGGGATGCAGCACCTCGTCGCCGGGGCCCAGCCCGAGCGCATAGTAGGCGCTCCACAGCGTGGAGGTCCCGTTGTGCTGGCTCAGGCAATAGCCCGCGCCGAGATAATCACGAAAGGCGTTCTCGAACTCGAGGGCGAGGCCCGCGCCCGCCTTGGACCAGACCCCCTCATCGATCAGGCGGCAGACCAGCGCCTTGATCTCTTCCTTGGGCGCCGGCCAGCACTCCTTCGGCTCGACGGTGACGGCCCTGGGACCGCCGTGGATCGCCAGCGTTGACATTCGGCCTCCTTCGCTTCCCGGCACGAAACAGGGGGCGGAGGTCGGCTCCGCCCCCTGGTGGTCACAAGCGCCCGTGGGCCCTAGACGTGCTTTTCGGGCTCGTCCCAGTAGTAGCTTTGCAGCGGGATGAGACAGCCGTGATAGGTCGGGTTGCTGATCGGCATGACGAACTTGGGGTCGAGGCCCCGCAGCCCATCCTTGACGATGGTGGGCGCGGGCAACTCACCGATCACGCCCGGCATGGGGATCTCTTCCGCCAAGATGTCAAAGATCTGGAAGAGCAGCTCGGTCTGCTTCTTCTCGTCCGCAATGACGGCGATCTGGTCCCAGAGGGCCCACATCTTGCGAAGGAAGTGATCCGCCGGGGGCTCTTCCGCATTGGGGTCAGTGGGATTGTTGAACCAGAGCGTCCAGGCCTTGCACCAGCTCTTGTCCTGCGCCTTGGCCAGGAAGAAGGCCGGATCCACGAAAGGCAGGATGGCGCGGCTCCAAGAGTGGTATTCGATCTCCACGTCATTGGCGCGGCCGCGCTGCTCGCCGAGGGAGCGCTCGACAAAGTTGTAGGTGAACTTGAGCCCAAGGTCGGCCATGTTCTTGACCACGATCTCGGCCTGGTCCTCCAAGCCGAGGGTATAGGTCTCGGCGATGATGCTGATGGGGCCGCTGCCGTCTTTCCACAGGCGAATGCCGTCGGCGCCCTTTTTGTCGTAGCCGGCCTTGTCCAGCAGCTCATTGGCGGTCTTGGGGTCGTACTCGATATAGGACGTGGTCAACTTTTCGTAGTACTGCGGCGACTGGCTCGGCGGGCTATACTGCCGCTCGGTCACCATGCCGTCGTAGACCAACTCCTTGACCTGGGTCCGATCGATGCCCAGCGAGATGGCGTGGCGGACGTCGCGGTTGTTAAAGAACTCGCGGATGAGCGGGTTCTTGCAAGTGTGGTTCAGGGCCATGCCGTGGGTGGCGTCGTCCGCGTTGATCTGCACGCGATACCCGCCCTTGGCCTCGTTCTCCTTGAGCAGGGTAAAGTTGCCAACGGCCACGTGCCGCTGCTGATAATCGATCTCGCCGCCGATGATCCACATGTTAAAGACGTCTACAGAGCTGAACAGGCGGTGCACCACCTTGTCAATGTACGGGAGCTGGTTGCCCTCGCTATCTACCTGGAAAAAGTAGGGGTTACGCTCCATGACAAAGAGCTCCTCGGTCATCGAGGTGGTGGGGATCCAGGCGTTGTGGGTAGGGCACTCCGGGTTAAGCTGCCAGGTGTTCTGGTTGGTGTAGAGCTGATCCCAAGAGTTGAAGCCCTTCTCCTTGACCAGCTTGTCCAGCGCGGCCTTGTCGCTCACCAGGTCGCCGTGGAACTGAGCCAAATAGTGGGACGGCACATAAGGATAGTTGCCTGTCAGAACGCTATAGGCAAACAACGGGTTGGGGTTCGCGAACTTGATGACGATGGTATAGTCATCGGGGTAGGTGAACTCGGCCAGAACCTTGGGAGTGCCAGTCGAATAGGCGGTGGGCACGGCGGCGGTCAGGGTCTTGTTCTTGATGACATTCTCGTACCACCACTTGCTGTCCGCGCTGGTGAAGGCGTGCCCGTCGGACCATTTCATCCCCTTGCGCAAGCTGATGGTCCACTGGGAGCCGTCGGCGTTCACCTCCCATTTTTCGGCCACCTCGGGACGCAGGGACAGGTCCGCGTTGTACCAGACCAGGCTCTTCTGCGAGACCTTCTGCGGTCCCACGCGATCGGAGACGCCGTTAAAGCCTCGACGCAGGGTGCCGCCGTACTTGCCGACGCCCTCCATCAGTGGGCAGACCGACGGGTTCTCTGGCAAGCGGTCCTCCACCGGCGGGAGCTTGCCGGCCTTGACCAGCTCGGCGAGCATGGGCGCCTCGTGGAACTTGGCCGGGATCGGCGTGGCGGTGACCACCTTCTCCACGGCCACTTGCTTTTCGACAACCACTGTCTCCTTGACCACCTTTTCGACGGCGACCTGTTTCTCGACGACCACCGTCTCCTTGACGATCTTTTCGACGGGGACCTCTTTCTCGATGATCTGGGCTGTCGGCTGCGCGCAGGCCGCAACCGCGGTGCCCACCGCCACTAGGGCCGAGGTCCGCAGGAAATCACGACGAGAAAGCCTGGACATTACGATCCTCCTCAATCATGTCTTGGTGCCAGGCAGTCGTTGCCTGGCTGACTCGCCACGACCGATCACCTGACGGGCTGTTACGGTTCCATCCCCTTTCTCACAGAGGCACTGTGAACGCCGCCGATCCAGAACTTGGTCACATTATCAGGCATTCCGCTTGCCCTGTCAACTCGGGTTGACGTTTTTGCCCAGATGTCGATAATGGGCGCATCACCACATGGCGGATGGCCCGCCAGGGAGGATGACTAGATGCGCTTCTTTGACTGCAATGCCTTCTTTGGGCTGCCGATGAAGCGGCCGCTGGCGCCGGTGGCCACCGCTGAGGAGCTGCTGGCCGAGATGGACCGCGCCGGAGTGGAACGGGCGCTCGCCTGGCACGTCGCCCAGCACGACGCCTCGCCGCAGATGGGCAACGAGTTGCTGGCCAAGGCCATCGCGCCACACCCGCGGCTGGTGGGCTGCTGGACCATCCTGCCCAACCAGACCCGGGAGTTCCCCGCCCCGCAGGCCTTTTTCCAGCAGATGCGCGAGGCGCGGGTGGCCGCGCTGCGCATCTTTCCGAGCTCGCATCGCTTCCTGGCCCGCGCCGTGTCGCTGGATAGCTGGCTGGGGCCGATGGCCGAGCGTCGCATCCCCCTGATCCTCTCGGTGCGGCGCGGCATGGACTGGCGCGACGTCTATGATTTCCTGCGGGACGTCCCGGACCTGCTTTGCATCCTCTGCGACCACGGCTGCTGGGGGCAGGACCGGCTCTTCCGCCCGCTTATGGAGCGCTACCCCAACCTGCACATCGACCTGGCCCAGTACCTGCTGGACGGCGGGATCGAGGCGCTGGTGGCGGACTATGGCGCGTCCCGCATCCTGTGGGGGAGCGGCTTCCCCGAGTCCTATTTCGGCGGCATGATGATGGCCCTGAAGCATGCTCGCATTCCCGACGAGGCGAAGGAAGCCATCGCAGGGGGCAATCTCGAGCGTATCCTGGGGGAGGTGCAGCTATGATCGGCAATTCGGAATTGGCCCGCGAGTTCTGGGAGACCGGCAAGTCGGCCACCTGCCCCATCTATGACATGCACGGGCATATGGGCGTCTTTCACTCCATCCACTTTCCCCGGCCCACTGCGGAGGACATGATCCGCACCCTGGACGAGGCGGGCGTGCGCATGCTCACCTTTTCGCACCATTGGGCGCTCTTTTCGCCGGACCAGGGCAACCGCCCCGCCATCGAAGCGGTGCGCCGTCACCCCGACCGGCTGCGCGCCTATTGCCTGGTGAACCCCAACTATCCGGAGAACACCGCCGCGGACCTGGCCCAGTTCGAGCAGCACCGCGACGTCTTTGTCGGCTTCAAGTTCCTGGCCGGTTACCACGGCATCCCCCTGACGGACCCGCGCAACGCCCCCGCCTGGGAATACGCTAACGAGCACAAGCTCCTGGTGCTGACCCATACCTGGGGCCACAGCGTGGTGGACGGCCCCGGCGTGCTGCGCGAGATCGCCGGGCGCTACCCCAATATCAAGCTGCTGATGGGCCACTCTTGCCACGGCGAATGGGACGCGGCGGTGGCGCTGGTCCGCGACTTTCCGCACGTCTATTTGGAGCTGACGGCGCTCTTTGACGACCGAGGGATCATGGAGAAATTCGTCCGCGAGGCCGGCTCGGATCGGATGCTCTTTGGCACCGACTTGCCCTGGTTCGACCCGCACCAGGCCATCGGCGTGCTCTGCAACGCCGATATCAGCGACGACGACCGGCACAACATCTGCCACCGCAACGCGGAGAAACTGCTGGCGCCGCTGCTCTAGGCGAGCCGTTCCATTGAAGGCCAGGCGCGCGATGATCGTACTGCAATGGAACGCCGGAGCAGAAGCAACGCTGCATTCCAAATCCGTGCGATCCTGAGAATCTGCGTACCATTTCCGGGGAGGGTAACCTATGCGCATCGCCATTGTGGGCGGAGGGATGACCGGCCTAAGCGCCGCCGACGTCCTCTCGGAACACGGCCACGACTGCACCATCTATGAGCAAGACGAGACGGTGGGGGGCCTGGCCGGGTCGTTCAAGGTCAACGGCGTCTATCTGGAAAAGTTCTATCACCACTTTTTCACCAGCGACACCGCCGCCGTGGCGCTCATCGACAAGCTGGGCTGGGGCCACAAGCTGGAATGGCTCCCCACCACCAACAGCTACTTCGTCAACCGCATCTATCACCTGAGCAAGCCGCTGGACGTGCTGCGCTTCTCTTACATCAGCTTGGTCGACCGATTTCGACTGGGTTTGCTTTACGTCATGACCCGCTTTGTCAACGACTGGCGCTCGCTGGAGCAGATCACCGCCAAGGAGTGGCTCATCAAGATGGCGGGCAAGGGGGTCTATCACGGCGTCTGGGAGCCGTTGCTGCGCGGCAAGTTCGGCAAGTACGCCGATCAGGTGGCGGCGGTCTGGATCTGGAACAAGCTCAAGCTGCGCGGCAGCTCCCGCGGCAAAAAGCAAGAAGAGCGCCTTGGTTATGTCAATGGCGGGTTCGGCCAAGTGATCGATACCTGGGAGCAGACCCTGCGCCAGCGCGGGGTGGAGGTCTTGCTGAACGCGCGGGTCGACGAAGTGACCATCGCCGATGGCCGCGCTACCGGCGTCGTCTGCCAGGGCGCTTTTCGCCCCTATGACGCCGTGCTGGTGACCACCGCGCCCGAGCTGGCCGCCAAGCTGGCGCCCGGCCTGCCGTCTGATTTCCGCCAGCGCCTGGCCAAGATCGAATACCTGGCCAACGTCTGCCTGGTGATGAGCCTGGACCGCTCCCTCTCGGACACCTACTGGCTCAACGTCGGCGATCCCACCATCCCCTTCACCGGCGTGATCGAGCACACCAATATGCAGCGGCCAGAAACCTACGGCGGGACCCACCTGGCCTACCTCTCCCGCTACCTGGACGCGGACGACCCCTATTACCAGATGTCCGCCGAGGAGCTGCTGGAGGCGTACCTGCCCCATCTGGCCAAGATGTTCAAAGGCTTTAGCCGTGACTGGGTGAAGCAGCTTTGGGCCTGGCGGGAGCGCTACACCCAGCCGGTGATCGGGCTGGACTATTCGGCGCTCAAGCCGCCCTTCCAGTCGCCGGTCGCTGGCTTGTGGCTCTGCTCCATGGCGCACATCTACCCCCAGGACCGGGGGACGAATTACGCCATCGCCTACGGGCAAAAGGTGGCGGAAGAGATGCTGGCGGCGCTGCCGAAATAGCCAAACCAGTCATCTGGCCAACACGAAAAAACCTCCGGGCTCGCAGGGACCCCGGAGGTTTCCTTTGTGACCAACGGCTATCGCGAGTAGGGGTCAGCGGCGTCGCGCAGGCCGTCCCCCAAAAAGTTGTAGGCCAGCACGATGATGATCACCGCCAGGCCGGGGACCATCAGCCACGGCGCCTGCGCCACCGTCCGGATGTTCTGCGCCTCCTGCAAGAGCACGCCCCAACTGATCACCGGCGGGCGCAGCCCCAGCCCCAGGAAGCTCAGCGAGGTCTCGCTCAGGATCATGCTGGGGATAGCCAGCGTCGCCGAGGCGATGATATAGCTGGTGAACGAGGGGACCATATGCGCCAAAATGATGCGCATCTCGCTGGTCCCCGAGAGCCGCGCTGCCATGACAAAGTCCTCTTCTCGCAGGGAGAGAAAGCGCCCGCGCACCACCCGCGCCAGGCCGGTCCACCCGATCAGCGAGAGGATGATGGTGATCCCAAAGTAGACCCGCAACGGTGGCCAGTCCCGGGGCATGGCCGCAGCCAGGCCCATCCACAAGGGGATCGTGGGGATGGAGCGGAGAAAGTCAATGGAACGCTGAATCGCCTCGTCCACCGTCCCGCCGTAGTAGCCCGAGAGCCCGCCCAGGATGATCCCCAGGATCAGGCTCACCGCCACGCCCACCAGACCGATGGACATCGAGATGCGGGTCCCGTACATCAGCCGCGACCACATGTCGCGCCCCATGCGGTCGGTCCCCAGCAGCGCCAGCCGCACCTTCCGGCTATCCACGTCCGGATTGCCGGGCGCCAAGCCCATGATGTGGATATCCGAGGGGAACAGCCCCAGCACCTTGTACTCCTGGCCCTTGACGAAAAAGTGGACCGCGTAGGCGCGCGTCTTGTCCACCTTGAAGATCTGTTGCAGCGTCTCGGGGTCGCGGCCGTAGGTCCAGCCATAGACGAAGGGATGGATGCCCCCGTCGCGGAACAAGTGCACGGCCTGCGGCGGGGCAAAGCTATACTTGGCCTGAAAGTACTCCGGATCCTCCGTGGCCAGAAACTCGGGAAACAGCGCGACAAAGATGAACAAGGCCACGATCAAAATGCTCCACAGGGCCACCTTGTGCTTGCGGAAGCGCCACCACATGAGCTGCCACTGGGAAGCGACAAACAGCCGATCCTCGGTCTTGGACGCGGTCCCATCGTTGACCAGCGCTTCTTTCTGGGAAATGGGGGCTTTTTTCTGCTCTTCCATGATCATTTCCTCTCAAAACGGATGCGCGGGTCTAGCACGGCCAACAGCACGTCCGAGATCAGCGTGCCAATCACCGTCAAGATGCTCAACAACATCAGAAAGCTGCCCGCCAGGTACATATCCTGGTTCTGCAGGGCGCGCAGCAGCAGCGGGCCCGCGGTGGGCAGGCTCAACACCACCGAGACGATGGTGCTGCCGGAGACCAACTGCGGCAGGGCCCAGCCCACGGTGCTGACAAAGGGGTTCAGCGCCACCCGCACCGGGTACTTCCAGATCGCCTTGCTCTCCGTCAGGCCCTTGGCCCGCGCCGTCACCACATAGGGCTTGCGCAGCTCGTCCAGCATCTGCGCGCGCATGGTGCGGATCAGGCCGGCGGTGCCGGAGAGGCCCAGAATAAAGATGGGGATCCAGAGGTGCTTGATCAGGTCCACCACCTTGGCCAGGCTCCACGGCGCTTCCTCGAAGGAAGGCGAGAACAACCCGCCGACGCTAAAGCCGAACGACGAGTAGGCGATCCACATCAGGATCAACGCCAGCAAAAAGTTCGGCGTCCCCAGCCCCACAAAGCCAACGAACGTGAAGAGATAGTCGAGCGGGGTATATTGGTGCGTGGCGGAATAGATGCCGATGGGAATGGCCAGCGCCCAGTTGAAGAGGATCGTCGTCAACGAGAGAATTACCGTCAGCCACAGCCGTTCCCAGATCAGGTCCGAGACGGGCAGGCGATATTCTAGCGAGAGGCCAAAGTTGCCATGCAGCGCCTTCCAGAGCCATCTGAGGTACTGCATGTGCATCGGCTGGTCCAGGCCGTACTCGCGCTTGAGCATGTCGATCTCGTGCTGCTGGAGCTGCATGCCTGACTGGGCTAGGCTGGCGATGTGGGTGGTCAGATAGTCCCCCGGCGGCAACTGGATGATCACGAATGACACGATCGAGA
The DNA here is from genome assembly GCA_012689325.1 of Chloroflexota bacterium. Taxonomy (GTDB): domain Bacteria; phylum Chloroflexota; class Anaerolineae; order JAAYEA01; family JAAYEA01; genus JAAYEA01. The sequence goes on along the minus strand of JAAYEA010000176.1, from coordinate 11,007 downwards.
TCGCGATCAGAGTCGGGATGAGGTACATCACCCGACGCAAGATGTATTGCAGCATGTACCTTTACCTCGGTTCGGTGAGTGTGCAACCAGGAACATGGCGACTGGCAGCGCCCTTGCCCCAGCCAAGGCATTCGAACGCGAGCGGGTCGCGCCGCTCAGCGAGGGGGAGCGAGAGGGTAGAACCCCTCGCTCCCCCAGGGATCACTCCGGGTGAATGCCCCTCACCCTACTTTTTCCAGAAGAATTGCTCGGGCATGGCGTTGCCGCAGGTGTACAGCAACACGTTGTTGGCGATGGTTTCCGGAACGTTGCGGAACTTGTTCTTGGTCACCACGATGCCCTGAGACATGGGCGACATGCCGATGGTGCCGATGGTCCAGAGCTCCTCGCAGTTGATCTCAAAGATCTCCTTGCCCATCGCGACGCGCTGTTCCGCCGTGACGCCCTTGCCTTCCTCGTGCAGGTCCATCACGCGGTGCAGCGGGCCCTGCGGCGGCTCGGTGCCGCTCTTGCCGCCGGAGGTCCACCAGAGGCCATAGAGGGGGCCAATGCGGGAGCTGTTGCTATAGGCGGCCGTCCAGTAGGGGTAGATGAAGGTGTTGGAGGCGCCGCCGGTCTCCCAGATGCCGATCTGCATGTCGTTGGCGTTCATGCGCTCATAGTACAGGGTACGCTCCACCACATCCACGGTGGCCTTGACGCCCACCGCTTCCCAGTACTTGACGGCCAACTCGCCCACATCCGGCCAGGGGCCAAAGGCGTTGATCGCCAGGATGCTCAGGCTAAGCACCTGACCATCGGGGCGCAGACGGAAACCGTCCGGGCCCTTCTTGTCCAGGCCGATCTCGTCCAGCCACTTTTTGGCGGTCTCGGGATCGTACTGGGTGTACTTTTTCGCATGCTCGTCGCCAGGATAGTACGGCGAGTACGGGGCGGGAGTCAACTGGCGCGCCTCGCCAAGGCCCAGGAACGCCGACTCGTTGATCTCGTCCCGGTCCAGCGCGATGGAGAGCGCCTGGCGAAACTTTTTGTTGGCCAGCCACTCGCCCACCAGGGGATCCTTCAGGAGGTAGCTCTGGTTGAACATCAGGCCGGCATCGCAGCCGCCGTCCGAAGGCCAGACCAGGATGCGATAGTCGCCCTTCTCCCTGCCGTCCATGAGCACCGGATAGTTCACCAGGTTGATGTGGCGGCTCTGCATGTCCACTTCGCCCGCCGTCGCCTTCAGGTTGAGGATGTCGGCGTTATCGGCAAAGGTGTAGACCACCTCATCCAGGTAAGGAAGCTGGTTCCCCTCGGGGTCCACCGCATAGTAGTAGGGGTTGCGCTGCCAAACGAAACGCTTGTCGGCGCGGGTGGACTGATAGGGCTGCCAGGCGCCCAAGCCCGGACGCTCGGGGTTCTGGGCATAGTCGTTCTTGGGGCTATAGAGCTGGTTCCACTTTTCGAACTTGGCGTCGGTGATCATCTTTTGCAGCGCCGCCTGGTCCTTGGCGTACTTGGGGTGGAACTGGCTCATATAGTGCTTGGGCTGGTAGACCTCGACGTTGGCCAGCCAGTCGAGGATCAGCGGATACGGGTGGGCAAAGACCATGCGGAAGGCATAGTCGTCGACCTTTTCGACCTTGCCCAACTCGCCCTTGATCTTCATCCAGTCGGGCTTGGAGGGGGTGATCTCGTCGTTCATGACGATATCCTCCCACCAGTACATCACGTCGCCCGTGGTGAAAGGCTGCCCGTCGAACCACTTGATGCCCTTGCGCAGCTGGAAGGTGACGCTCTTCAGGTCGGCGGCGACTTCCCAGCCCTTGGCCGTCTGCGGCACAACCTCGGTGCCGTTGGCGTCCCAGCTCAGGAGGCCGAGCCGCTGCACGCGGCCCCAGTTCGATCCATCGGACGGGCCGATGAAGAGGCGGTTCCAGGTGCCGCCATACTGGCCGATCTCTTCCCACACGGGGATCACGCGCGGGTCTTCGGGGAGGCGCTCCTCAACAGGCGGCAGCTTGCCGGCCTTGACCAGCTCGGCGAGCATGGGAGACTCTTTGTAGGTCACCTTTTCCGGAGCGGCGGTCGGTTGAGCCGGCGCGGCCGTCGGCTGAGCGGGGGCGGCGGTCGGCTGCGTGACCTGGCCGGCAGGAGCCTTGGTCGGCTCGGGGGCCTGCTGATCGGTCTGCGCGCAGGCCTGCACAGCCGCTGCCACGGCCATGATCGCCGAGGCCCTCAGAAAATCCCGTCGGTTCAATTTCACCTTGTCCATTGCGTAACTCTCCTTCTCGGAACTCTAGCTGTTCGCACAAGTCGAATCACATATGGTCCTGATCTATCCGAGCCACAACACCTTGATCGGATCTGCCACCTCCTTTTGCGCTGTCAACCTAGGATGGGAATCGCGTCGCCGCAGGATAGGATACGGCGCAGGCCCGTGATCCACTGCCCTCGAGGGGACAACCTCCGAAGCGGTCCGGCGATGGGTGAAAGGGGTTGAGCATGCCGAACCAGATGGCACCAACGCGCTCCGTGCGCATTATAACACCGGCGCGGGGGGCTGTCAAGACCGACGGCCAAGCCAGGGCTTGTGCAAAGTCGCGCTCGGTGATCAATCGCCGAGAAGGCGGCATGGAATGCCGGGGCTGCGCCTGATGGAATCAGGCTTCGGCGTTCCGTGCCGCGGAGGCTCCAGAAGCCCGATTTCATCGGGCGCGGTGGCGTAGCACGGCGTCGGCATTCCATGCCGCATTGATCGCCGTGCGGGGCGGCGCGCCAAGCCAGCTGCCGACTTTGCACAAGCCCTGCGGCCAAGCCTGAGGCATTTGGCGCCGATGACCTTTGCCAGTATCATACGAGGCGTCCGGCGCGCGCCGAGCGCCACGCCGGCAACTGCGATCGCTGCCGAGCCTGTCGGGGCATGCCCCCATATCACTCGAGGAGGAGAGCCATGAGACCCATCACCGGTCCCCTGCGCCAGCACCCCACCAACCCGCGCTACTTTGCCGACGGCTCCGGGAAAGCCATCTATCTCACCGGCGCCCACACCTGGAGCAACCTGAAAGACCTGGGTGCCACCGACCCGCCGCCGGCCTTTGACTTCGACGCCTATCTCGATTTCCTGGTGGAGCACAACCACAACTTGGTCCGGCTGTGGACCTGGGAGCTCTGCAAATGGGCCTATGACGAGGCGGTCCAGCACACCTCGCCCTTCCCCTGGCCGCGCGTTGGGCTGGGCCCGGCGCTGGACGGCAAGCCTCGCTTTGACCTGTTGCAGTTCGACCCCGCCTACTTTCGGCGGCTTCGCCAGCGCGTCGCCGCCGCGGCGGAGCGCGGCATCTATGTCTCGATCATGTGCTTCGAGGGGCACGGCATTCATGCCTCCCTGGCGCCCTGGTGCTGGGATGGGCACCCCTTCAACGTCTATAACAACATCAACGGCATCGACGGCGATCCCCAGGGCACTGGCCGCGGCCTGGCCATTCAGACCCTGGCTATCCCCGCCGTCACGCACGTCCAGGAAGCGTACGTCCGCCGGATCGTGGACACGGTCAACGACCTCGACAACGTGCTGTACGAGATCGTCAACGAGTCCGGCGCCTATTCGACCTCCTGGCAGTATCACATGATCGACTATATCCACGCCTACGAGCGGACCAAGCCCAAACAGCACCCCGTGGGCATGACCTTCCAGTTTCACCGGCAACTCGAGCTGCGAGGCGCCAACGCCAACCTCTTTAACAGCCCCGCCGACTGGATCTCGCCCAACCCGGAGGGTGGCTATCAAAGCGATCCGCCCGTGGCCGATGGGCGCAAGGTCATCCTCACCGATACCGATCACCTGTGGGGGATCGGCGGCAACAACGCCTGGGTCTGGAAGAGCTTCTGCCGGGGCCACAATCTTCTGTTCATGGACCCCTATCGGGAGCGCGAGGATCCCAGCAAGCCGCCCTATCCAGAGTCGAGCTTTACCGAGCACCTAAACGACCGCACTGACCTGGACCCGCGCTGGGAGCCGATCCGGCGGAACCTCGGCTATACCCTGGCCTATGCCGAGCGCATGGACCTGGACCGCGCCCTCCCCTGGCCGACGCTGGCCAGCACCGGCTACTGCCTGGCCGCCGCAGGCCAGCAGTACCTCGTCTATCTGCCCGAGGGCGGCAAGGCCACCGTGGACCTCTCGGCGGCGGCGGGGAGGCTGCAAGTGGAGTGGCTGGACCCCGAGAGCGGCCAGAGCTACCGGGGCGCCGATGCGCGGGGCCGCGCGGTGCGCCGGTTCACCGCGCCCTTTGCCGGGCATGCGGTGCTGTTCATACACAAGTAGCGTGTGACCCGTCCTTCAGAAACAAAGACAGCTCCAGTTGCCCCGGCCTTGCCGGAGTGACTGGAGCTGTGTTCATTCTGGCGCCCGGCCAGTGGCTAGAACCCCGTCGTGTGAGCGTAGGGGGTCCATCTCGCCCGACCGCCGCACTTGGGGCAAGCGACATGGAACCAGCCCTTGTCAGCGCATTGCTCGCAAAAGAGCGTCATGCAGGCAGGGCAACGATAGATGGGAAAGCTAAAGATGAAAGGACGTCGGCCACAGTGCGGACACGCTCGATAGTAGACCTCGATGCCCATGGTGACTCTCCTTTCTCGTGCGGGAGCGGCAGTTACCACTCATTGGTAACTAGTATGAATATATCACATATATTTAATATTGTCAATAGAACTCTTAAGAAGATAGCGAGAGGGAAAAGAAAAAGGGCTCTGAGAGGTCGCCCTCAGAGCCCTTTTCTCGCTACGGATGGCTCAGCCGCGCAAGCTCGCCAGCACGCGCTCGATCCGCTCCTGCAACTTGCTGGGCAGGGTCGGCTTGCCGATAATGTCCAGCACCCCCAACTCGCGCAGTTCCTGGTGGACCTCCGGCCGGATGACCACGGTGAATACCACCGCCGGCGTGGTGATGCCGTGTTCCTGGCGCAGCTCGCGCAGAAACTGCACGCCCGCGTACCGGGGATAGGGCCCATTGCCGCCCAGCGGGGCGATCACGTCCAATAGGAGCAGGTCGGCCCGGCGGATGGTCTCCAATTGGGCTCGCGCACTTCGGATAGACGTCATGCGCGTGATCCGATAGCCAGCCTCCTCCAACGGCTCCACCACCGGACCAATGATATCCACATCGTCCTCGATCCACACAATATGGGGATTCATCGGATCACCCCTCCTTGGGTTGTCTATAGGGCAAGTGGACCGTGAACCGATTCAGGTGCGGCTGGTGCTCCGGCGTATCGGCGTCGCCCATCTGCTTGCTGCTGATCTCGATGTGGCCATGGTGTCGTTGCACGATCTTGTTGGAAAAGAAGAGACCCTTGCCAGTGCCGGTGCGATACTCGCCGTGGGTCAGTTCGCCCTGGTAGCCGTCCTCAAAGAGCCTGCCGCTCTCGATCTCACTCTGCAAGATGCCCACCCCATAGTTCTCGATCGCCACGGCGAACTCTTTTCCCTCGATCCACCCAGCGATGCGGACATAGCGCTGGCGGTCCTCGGTGCCGCGAAAGGAGTACTTGATCGCGTTTTGCACCAGATTGTTAAAGACGAACTGCAGGTGATCGGCCGAGATCTCCAGGTGCGGCCAGGAGCCATTCTCCGGTGGCTCGATCAGGACCTCCACCTGGCGGCGGCGGGCCTCTGCGGCATAGATGCGCCTTGCCTCGTGGATCAGGGGCAAGATCGGCCTCAGGTCGAAGCGATACTCGCCCACGGACTCGGTCAGGTTCTGGATCAGCGTTCCCAGGGCCAGCGCGCTGTTCAGGATTTCCGCGCCGCGCTCCTTGACTTCGGCATCCAGACCCTGCGGCTGGGCCAGCTTTCGGGCAAAGTTCTCGGCGTTGGCCAGCAGCGCCTGCAACCGCGTCTGCAGCTCGTGGGCAGTCCGCTCCATGTTACGCTTGAGGGCGTCCTCCTCCGCGATCATCCGGTAGAACCACTGCGCAACCGGCAGAGTCTCGCGCGCTACCTGGAGCATGGCGGGCGAGGACACCTTGGTCGCTGCGAACAGCCTGCCCAACTCTGCCCGCTCCTCCGGGCTCGGGGACACGCGCGCCAATAGCCCCTCGTGGCGGACCCGCGCGCGTTGCTGGGCCTCTTCGTCGTCCAGCAGCGTTTCGCCGTACATGAGCACGGCCTTGATCTGTCCGTCGACTTCGATGGGGATGGCCTGGTTATACAGGCCGCCATGGCAGAGCAGGATGCACTCCTGGCCGGTCGCAAAGACCTCTCGCGCCCGGCAAGCCTCATCACTCTGGCACAGGGCATAGCCGCCCGGGAGGCGATGCACCATCCGGCAGTAGGGCTCGTAATAGTCCTCGCGCTCGTCGAGCCGCGTCCCTACCACGTTGCCGTTCTGCTCCTCGTACAGCGCTACTGGCAGCCCCGTCATTGAGGCAAAGACCCCCAGCATGGTGCGCGCCGCCCGCTGCCTGTGGTCAACCGATATTTCTGACACGGACTTGTCCCCTTAGCCCTTGCGCTCTCCACCGGTGGTCTTGTCGTAGATCACCCGGATGATCTCCTGGAACGTCTCATCAGCGGGATCAAGCTCTTGCGCCCGACGCAGGAGCAGGCGGATCGCGGCGGCGCTCAAATGCTGGTGCTCAGCCAGCTCATAGAGGCCCAGGATTTCGTTGCGGTCGAGGAATTTGGTCAGCGACCCTTGCTCGAGAAGAAGGCGTTGCTGCTCTTCCGCAAGAGGTGACTCGCGCCTGGCCAGACGCTTGTGACTTCGCCGCAGCAACAGCTTGGAGATCTCGGAGCGGTGCTGGCTCGTATAGACCCGAAAGCCTCGCAGATCGCGTTCCGGGGGCGAGATGACGCCGTCCCGTTCCCAGCGAAAGAGGGTGCTCTTGGAGATGCCGTATCGCTCGCAGACCTCCGCCGTGGTCCAGTTATGCGCATGGTCCATGATCAGCTCCACTATAATCACTATATCAACTAGTTTGATAGTAGCATACCTTCTGGGCGCTGTCAAGACCTGCGTTCCGAACGACCGAAACGCCCGCTTGACCAACTGCGCCACCTGTGCTACAATGGCTCAATACTGTAGTGGCTATGACAGGGACAGGTCGCCTGGCCCCGCCGATGCCCAGAGAGCGACGCCATTGGCTGGAAGCGTCGCCATCGGCCCCGCGCGATGACCCCCTCGAGCCGACCGGCGAACGGGCGACCAAGCCCCAATAGCCGGATCCGGGTGGCGCCCGTTAGCGCGCCGCGGTCTCCTGCGCCCGGCGCGGAGAACTGCTCAAGGCCCCACCCAATGGGGCGCAAGGCGGTGGCACCACGATGCGGCCCCATGGCCCTCGTCCTCCTAACCAAGGACGAGGGCTTTTTTGTACCTCAGACGCGCCAATGGCGGCGATGCTCCAAAGACGGTCCATTTCTTGGCCAGGAAAGGGGAACCCATGGAACGGATAAGGACCACGGCAGCTGGCTCGCATATCGGCGAGCGGGTGCGGGTGCAGGGCTGGCTGCACAACCTGCGCCGCCTCGGCGGGATCAGCTTTATCATCCTCCGCGACGGCTGGGGCACCATTCAGGCAGTGACCGAAGATGAGACAGCGTTGGCTCCCCTCCGCGACGCCAACCTGGCGGTGGAGACGGTGCTGGCCATCGAGGGGACCGTGATTAGCAACTCCCAGGCCCCCGGCGGCCTGGAGCTGCAATCGCCGCGCCTGGAGATCATCACCCCGGTGCCGACGCCGCCGGACATCCCCCTCAACAAGCGCGCGGTCAACACCGCGCTGAGCAACCTGCTCGACCATGCCGTGGTGCTCAACCGCCACCCGGCGCGCCGCGCCGTCTTTCGCCTGGCCGCCGGCGCCATGCTCGGCTTCCGCCGCACGCTGACCACCCTCGGCTTTACCGAGATCCAGAGCCCCAAGATCGTGGCCTCCGCCACCGAGAGCGGGGCCAACGTCTTCAAGATCGACTATTTCGGGCGGCCCGCCTACCTGGCGCAGAGCCCGCAATTCTACAAGCAGATCATGGTGGGGGTGTTCGAGCGCGTCTTTGAGGTGGGGCCGGTCTTTCGCGCCGAGCCGCACGACACCACTCGGCACACCAACGAGTACGTCAGCCTCGATGTGGAGTTCGGCTTTATCCGCGACCACTTTACCGTGATGGCGATGCTGCGTGAGGCGCTGGCGGGCATCTGGGAGACGCTGGCCGAGGGTTATTCCGCCGAGCTGGGGCTGCTGGAAATCGCCCTGCCGCCCATCCCCGCGACGATCCCGCACATCCACTTTTCCGACGCGCAGGAGCTCATCTACCGGCAGCACGGCGTGGACGTTCGCGGCGAGCCGGACCTCTCCCCGCAGGATGAGCGCTGGCTGGGCGCATGGGCGCACGCGGAGCATGGCAGCGATTTCCTCTTTGTCACCGGCTACCCCATGCGCAAGCGGCCCTTTTACACCCACCCCGACCCATCGCGCCCGGAATACTCGAACTCGTTCGATCTGCTCTTTCGCGGGACCGAGCTGGTCACCGGCGGGCAGCGACTGCACCGCTACGAGGACTACCTGGCGGCGCTGGCGCGGGCCAATCTGCCCACGGAGCCCTTCCAGTCCTACCTGGAGGCGTTCCGCTACGGCATGCCGCCCCATGGCGGCTTTGCCATCGGCCTGGAGCGGCTCCTGATGCAGCTCACCCGCTCCGACAACCTGCGCCTGACGACGCTCTTCCCGCGGGACCTGACCCGGCTCGCGCCGTGAGGCCTAACGCTGCCGCCAGTCCATCTTGTGCCCCACCAGCCAAAGCACCAGCGCGCTGATGGCGGCCAGGACGGCGAGGTCCGCCAACAACTGCCCCGTCACCGGGCCCAATAGCGCTTGCCTCAGCGCCGAGGCGGCATAGGTGGCGGGGCTGAGCCGCCCCAGGGCCACCATGATCCCCGGCAGCCGCTCGGGCGGCACCACCACCGGCCCCAGCCCGGCCAGCGCCAGGGTCACCAGCAGGCTGAGCGACCCGGCCTCTTGCGGGCCGCGGGCGGTGGTGCCGATGAGCGCGCCGATGCCCGCGAGGGGCAGGGCGCAGAGGGGAACCACCGCTAGCAGCAGGGGATGCAGATGCAGCGGCACCCGCAGATAGAGCGACCCCAGAAGCACCGTGGCCGCCAGGGATGGCAGGGAGAGCAGCAGAAAGGCCAGCATCGCCGCCACAATCAGCGCGTAACGGCGGATCGGGAGCGTGGCGAGATAATCCAGCGTGCCCTGGAAGCGGATGAAGCAAAAGTGGCTCTGCAGCTTGTCCATGTTGCCGAACATGAGCGAGATGACGGCGTTGCCGGTGAGGATATAGGCCAGCGTGCGCGGCCCCGAGTCGCGCGCGAACAGGCCCAGCGCCACGATGCTGAGGAGCGGGGCCAGCGCGCCCACGATGACTGAGCTCCGCCACGACCAGCGCCAGTTGGTCAGCTCGATCATCAGCAGGTCATAGACCTGGGTGGAAAAGGCGGGAGGCTTACGCATCTTGGGCATAGTGCAGGTACAGGTCCTCCAGCGTCGCCGAGTAGAGCCGCCAATCGTCCAGGTGATCCTGATCGAGATCCGCCAGCACGCGCAGCGCCTCATCGCGGTCCAGCAGCACCAGCCACCGCCCGGGCTGCAACTGGCGAGGGGCGAGATGGGGCGGCAAGGGCGGCGGCGCGTCGGGCGGGAAGAAGAGCTCCAGCCGCAGCTTGCGATCCACCAGCCGCTTGAGCTCGCTGGGGCGGCCCACGGCAGCCATCTGCCCCCGCCGCATGATCGCCACCCGCTGCACCACCTTTTCGGCCTCGATGGCGTCATGAGTGATGAACAGGATCGTGCTCCCCCGCTCCTGGTTGATCCGGCACAGCACGTTCCAGACCAGCCGGCGGCGCTGGGGGTCCAGGTCGTTGGTCGGCTCGTCCAGCACAAGCACCGGCGGCGCGCCCGCCGTGGCCACGGCCAGCCGCAGGAGGCGCCCCTGCCCGCCGGAGAGTCGATTGCTGATCTGGTCGCACAGCGGGCCGATCTCCCACAGCTCCAGCAGGCGCTCGCGCTCGGCCTGGGCGTCGCGGCGGCTCAGCCCGCGCAGGTGCGCGGTAAAATAGAGCGCCTCGCCCACCGTCAGGTTGTTCAGCGCGCGGCTCTCCTGGGGCATATAGCCGACCAGCCGCGGCACGCGCAGGGGGTCTCGCCCCACCGGCTCGCCATAGAGCTCGATGCGGCCAGAGGTGCTGCGCAGCAGGTTGACCATCTGGCGCACCAGAGTCGTCTTGCCCGCGCCGTTATCGCCCAGGATGCCCAGCACCTCGCCCTCGCCCACCTCCAAGCCAATGTGGTCGTTGGCGGCCTCGCGCTGCCCCGGATAGACCTTGACCAGATCCTGCACCCTATACACCAGCATCGCCGACCCTCGCTCCTGCCGCGCCGAGCAGGGAACGCTCGCAGGCCCATCCCCAGCGGGCGCCTGGCACTGTTGTACCGCCCTTCACGCCGAATGTCAAACCCCAGTTGCCCGGCCCGAACCAACCTTCTATAATGGCGGCATCGTTCAATCCGTGAAAGGAGGGGCGGGGCCAGCATGCTCGCTCCGGAGGAAGTCGCGCCCTGGCGCCACGTCCTGGCGCATTACAACCTCGGCCCGACGCTCGAGCTGCAGGCCGGCGGCGGCACCGCCGCGCCCAAGGTCTGGGTGACCACCACGCAACGGCGCTATCTGCTGCGCGCCAGGCGGCCCGCCGCCTCGGCTGATGAGGTGGTTGCCTTCGATCATGGGGTGATCCGGGCCGTGGTGGATGCGGGCCTGCCCGGCGCTGCCCCCGTGGTGGCTCGCGACGGGCGCACCTCGGTCCGCCTCGGCGAGCGGGCCTACGAGCTCTTTCCCGTTATCGAGGGCCTGACGCCATACCAGCCGGGCAGTCGGCAGCAGCTGGCGGCGGCGGCGCGGGCGTTGGGTCGCTTCCATCGCACCACCGCCCCGCTGACGCTGCCGGGGTGCAAGCCGTGGGCGCGCGAGCATCGC
>JAAYEA010000175.1 GCA_012689325.1 Chloroflexota bacterium | reverse complement strand
TGATCAAGATGGCCTCTCGTTGTTGTCAGCAGAGCGGTGATCTAGCCAGCGGCCTGGCCAAGGTAGAGCGGCCAGACGATCAGGGCCAGCAGGATCTTCCAGCCCGTGATCTCGGCAAAGCCGATGGTGAACAGCCAACCGATGAACCAGATGGGCCCGGCGACGTCCGCGTGGACGTTGATGGGGCGATTGCTCTCCATGATACCCTCCTTGCGCTGCGCGTTCGCAACCTCGCTTCCACCCATATATACGCGCACGCGGCGTGAGGGTTTCGGCCTTGCCTGGCCTACCGCGTCCGGCAGACGTACTCTTTGCCCTGGCCCAGCACCTCGTCGACCTCGGGCATCCACTGGCTGATCTCGATGCTCTGCGGGCAGAGCTCCTCGCAGAGGCGGCACTGGACGCACTCGCTGGCCCGCTCCCCCTCGGCCATGCGGGCGTAGCGACCGCGGGCCTGCGCCCACTGGTTATACATCGCCCCCGAGTTGTACCAGCGAAAGTTGCCGGGGATGTTGACCCCATTGGGGCAGGGCATGCAGTACTCGCAAGCAGTGCAGGGGATGGGGCAGAGCTGGTTATAGACCTCGCGCGCCCGCGCCACCAGACCCCGCTCGGCCTCGGTCAGGTGCCCGTCGCCGGCGCGCTCCGCATAGGCCACGTTCTCCACGACCTGCTCCATGGTGCTCATCCCGCTCAGGGTCAGCGAGACCTCGGGCTGGTCCCACAGCCACTGGAAGGCCCATTCGACGGGCGACCGCCGGACTGGCGCGCTGTCCCACAGCGCTTGCACCTGCGGGGGCGCGGAGACGAGCTTGCCGCCCAGCAAGGGCTCCATCACCACCACGCCCAGGCCCTTGCTGGCCGCATACTGGACCCCGGCGGTCCCGGCCTGGTTCTCCACGTCCATATAGTTGTACTGCACCTGGGCCAGCGCCCAGTTGTCGTAGGCGTCGATGATCTCGTGAAAGAGATCGAGGTTGTCGTGGAAGGAGAATCCCAGGTGTTCGAAGGCCCCCTCCGCCATGCGCTTCTCGGCCCAATCGAGCACATTCAGCGCGCGCAACTGGTCCCAGCGTGAGCGGCGCATGCCGTGGAGCAGGTAAAAGTCGAGCGCATCCACCTGCAACTTGGCGCGCTGCTCGTCCAGCAGCCGATCCAGGTCAGCGGCGGTCTCGACCCATCGCGCGTTGAGCTTGGTAGCGAGATAGACTTTTTCCCGGTAGCCATTTCGCAGCGCCTTGCCGACGATGACCTCGCTGGTTTGGTTGTGATAAGGGTAAGCCGTGTCGATATAGTTCACCCCGTGGTCGATGGCGTAACGCAGCATCTCGATGGCGAGCGGCTCGTTCACTGCGCCGTCAGGCAGCGTGGGCAAGCGCATGGCGCCAAAGCCGAGGGCGGACACCTGGATGGCAAGCTTGCCTAAGGGTCGGTATTTCATCGCTTCCTCCTTCCGGGCACATCAGCCCTGCCACATTCTACACGGGCCGGACGGGCCGTCAAGCGGCCCGGCGGCCAGCGCGTCGCAGGCTTGGCTACAGTGGCTGGGGGCGGCCTACGACCAAAGGACTACCCAGATGAGGTCAAGAAGGGCCTTTTGTCGCAGCGAGTTTGGTCCATTCTGCCGATGCCAACAGGAGCCTGACCTGGTATACTTGCGAAACGAGACAACCAAGACAAGGAGACCTGATCGAGATGGAAAACACCAAGCGCGCATATACCCATGCCAGCCTCGGGATGCTTCTGGGGACGGCCCTTGCGGGAGGGCTGGGCGTTATCCTGTTCAGTCTGACCGGGCAAGCGTGGTTCATCTGCATCGCGGGCCTCGGCGCAGGGATTGGCCTGGCGCTGGGCGCGGCGTTGGACAAGTCGAAGGGCAAGTAAGGCTATTGGCCCGGATGCGGCCAGGTGAGGGAGGAAACCGGTGATGAGCAGAAGGCAGTGGTTCCTGGTGGCAGTTGCATTGGTCGTCATTCTGGTGAGCGGCCTGCTCTTTCTGGACCTGCGCCTGGCGCGGAGCAGGACGGCGGGGGATCGAGGGATCGGCACCTATCGCGGAGGCGACAAGTTGCCCCCCAAGATGGCCAACGCGCCGGTGGTGTCGGTGGCCGTGGAGGGCGATGGGGCGTTCGCGGAGGCGTTTCGGGACGCGCTGCGCGCCGAGCTGTGGGGCAACAACCCGCAGATCGGAAATGTCGAGATGGTCGACGGAGCGCCCGACGCCGCAGGCGACATCTATATGCGGATCGAGATCGTGCGAGAGGAGATCGTCTGGACGCCTGTGTACGCCCGGGCGGAGGTGGAGACGCGCATGGCCTTCTCTTCCGATGGCGACGTCAGTTGGCGAGTTCAGAAGCCGGTGGTTATGACCGGTGGGGAGGTCCCCATCGTGAAGGCAGATGGCCAAGTCGGACTGGCCGACAAGTCCTGGGGCCTGCTCTCCCTGCCGGGCTATCGTCACCTGGTGGCCAAGGCGCTGGCGGCTCAGTACAGCGAGGCGCTCGAGACGGTCTGGGCGGCTGGGGCCGCCAAGACCTACGCCAAATGACGTAGGCGCCTAAGCCGCAAGGATGGCCCCGAGAGGGGTCGCGGGTGGGTGCTTTGGCGTAGATAGAACCATCCCCCTGGCTGATGACAAAGTGAACCGCACCTGCTATACTGGAGCCAGAAGACGGACACAGAGGCACCAGGAGGCACAAGATGTACGAGATGTACCACGCGGGGATGGCCGCAGACATGTATCGGCAGGAGAACCTGAAGAAGGCGGATAACCGCCGCCTGTTCCGCTCGCTGAAGCGAGCGAACCGCAAGATGGACACCGCTCGCGACGAGCAAATCCCGCTGGCCTGGAGCCAGAACCTGACCGCTGAAGCGCGGAGCTAGATCGGTCGCAGACAAAAGGGTGTCCGTCCTCCTGAACAATCGCATACAACGCACGAGGCCCTGCTTCAACCAACAGAAGCAGGGCCTTCCGTTTGTCCGGAGGTGGCGGCCCAGCGGCCCTACATCTGCGGGAAGAGGGGCGCCAGCCCAGCGCTGCGCTCCTTGACTAGGGCCTCCTCTGCGGGGGTGAGCGGGGCGAACTCGTGCGCGGCTTCGCACATCCACCAGAGCAGGTCGGCGTGGCCGGGGCTCACGGCGGCGGTGACGGGCAGCGAGAGGGTGAAACGCAGCGCCAACTTGGCCTCCTCCGGGGTGTCTACCGGCGCGTACCAGC
>JAAYEA010000174.1 GCA_012689325.1 Chloroflexota bacterium | reverse complement strand
GCCATGGTTGACAAGGAAAGGCTATACCGCACCGAGGCCGTCGTGCTCAAGTACGCCGATTTCGGCGAGGCGGATCGCCTGCTCACGCTCTACACCCCGCTCATGGGCAAGCTGCGCGCCATCGCCAAGGGCGTCCGCAAGACCACCAGCCGCAAGAGCGGCCACCTGGAGCCTTTTATGCGCACTCGGCTGCTGCTCGCCCGCGGCCGCGACCTGGACATCATCTCCCAGGCCGAGGTGGTGGAGCCCTATCAGGCGCTGCGCACGGATCTGTGGCGCCTGGGCTATGCCTCCTACCTCTGCGAGCTGCTGGACAGCTTTGCCCAGGAGGAGGAAGAGAACGAGCCTGTCTATACGCTCCTGATCAACGCCCTGGGCTGGATCAGCACCGACACCGACCTGGACCTGCCCACCCGCTATTACGAGCTCTGCCTTTTGAGCTACACCGGCTACCGCCCGCAGCTCTTCCGCTGCCTGCAGTGCGACCACGAGATCCGGCCGGAGCGCAACTATTTCAGCCCCAGCGAGGGCGGCCTCCTCTGTCCATCCTGCGGCGCGGGCCGGGCTGACGCGCTCCCCATCGCGCTCAACCCGCTCAAGGTGCTGCGCTTCCTGCAGAGCAACGACTATGCCGCCTGCCGCCGGGTGCGCATCAGCGCCGAAACCCACCGCGAGATGGAGCGGATCTTGCAGGCCTATATCGCCTACCACCTGGAGAAACGGCTCAAATCCACCGCGTTCCTCAACCTCTTGCGCAGCTCTCGCCACCTGGCCCCCGTTTGGCGATCCTAGGCGATGGCCTATAATGTTCGAAATGAGGGGCAATCCTATCCGCTAGGGGGATCACATGAACATCTGGGATGTTCTGCTCGATACGCGCGTCCTTGTGACGTTTATCATCTGCGCCATCTTGGGCGGGGTGGCCGTATGGGCGGCCGTCACCGCCACCAAGCGCCGCTATGACAAAAGCCTGACCGACCAGCGCCGCCAGCAAGAAGAGGCCGTCTCGCGCATCCTGGACTCGTTCTCCAAGAGCAAGGACGAGATCATCGCCGACTATGAGGCCCAGCTCCGCGAGCAACGCCAGCAGGCCAGCGCGCAAGACAAAGAGATCAAGCGCCTCAAGGACCGAGTGGCGCAGGGCGGCCTGCTGGGCATGTTCGGCGGCGGCCAGCGCGAGGTGATCAGCTCGCTCCTCTTGGAGAACGAGCAGCTGCACGAGCTGGTGACCGAGAAACAGCAACAGATCCGCGACCTGGTGGGGGATCTGACCGGCAAGCTGCTGGATCGCCTGGATGAGCAGGTGCGGGACAACGCCCAGGCCATCCGCTACAAGCAAGTGCTCCTCTCGGGGTTCCTGCAGCAAGAAGAGGCGCG
Source organism: Chloroflexota bacterium (assembly GCA_012689325.1). Classification (GTDB taxonomy): domain Bacteria; phylum Chloroflexota; class Anaerolineae; order JAAYEA01; family JAAYEA01; genus JAAYEA01. Next base: position 32,752 of record JAAYEA010000174.1, on the reverse strand, counting down.
CAAGCTATTGGATCGCTTCCTGGCCGAGGGGCGGTTGAGCTCCGCCGAGCACCCGCCCTTGCTGGCTGAGGCGCAGGCGCCCGCGGCTCCTGAGGCCGCCCCCGAGACCAAGCCGCCATCGGAAGCGTGACCCCGCCTGACCGGCATTTTGTGGATCGAAGAGGAGGAGAGACGCCAATGTACGAGCGGGCACTGGCTATCCAGGAGCGCCTGGTGGCCCTCCGGCGCGACATCCATCAGCATCCCGAGCTGGGCTTTCGCGAGACGCGCACCGCCCAGTTGGTAGCGGACACGCTCCGCGAGCTGGGCGTCCGCGCGCGCACCGGCGTGGGCAAGACCGGCGTGGTCGGCTACCTCGGCGAGGGCTCGCCGGTGGTCGCCCTGCGCGCCGATATGGACGCCCTGCCGCTGCAAGAGGTGAATCAGGTCCCCTACGCCTCCCAGGTGCCCGGCCTGATGCACGCCTGCGGCCACGATGCCCATACCGCCATCCTCTTGGGCGTGGCCATGCTGCTGCGCGACCTCCAGTTGCCGGGCCAGGTGCGCCTCCTTTTCCAGCCTTGCGAAGAGAGCGCGGATAAGGAGGGCAAAAGCGGCGCCGAGCGCATGATCGAGGACGGAGCCATGAAGGGCGTGGACGCGGTGCTTTCGCTGCACGTCGGCTCCTCGCTGCCCACCGGCTACTTTGAGGTGGAGGCAGGCACCAACTCGGCGGCGGTGGACACCTTCTTTGCCACCATCGTTGGCCAGGGCTGCCACGGCGCCTACCCGCAGCGCGGCACCGACCCGATCTTTATCACCGCCCAGGTGATCAACGCCCTCAACGGCATCGTCTCGCGCCGGATCGACCCCTTCCAGCCGGCGGTGATCTCTATCGGCAGCATCCATGCCGGCGTCGCCCCCAACGTCATCCCGCAGCAAGTGGAGCTGAACGGTACCATCCGCAGCCTGAGCGAGGAGGTGCGCGCGCAACTGCACAGCGAGCTGGCGCGGGCCTTTGGCGTGGCGGATGCACTGGGCGCCACCCACGCGCTGCGCATCGAAAAGGGCGTGCCTTCCGTGGTGAACGATGGGCAGGTGGTGGCCGTCATGCGCCAGGTGGTCGCCGACCTCTTTGGAGCCGACAAGCTGCTGCCGCGGGTGCAGGGGATGGGCGCCGAGGACTTTTCGCTGCTGGCGGAGGCCGCACCGGGCGCCATGTTCCGCCTGGGCACGATGCCCGGCACAGAGGAACGCCTGGGGCACAGCGACACCTTTGACCTCGACGAGAGCGCCCTGGCTTACGGCGCGGCCATCCTGGCCGAGACCGCGCGCCGCTTCCTCACGGGCGAGGCCCCGCTCCCCCAGCGCCCAGCCGCCTGAGCCGGCGCCAGCAAAGAGCCAATAACGCTCCCGCATCGCTCATGACGCGGGAGCGTTCTATTTCTCCGCGACCGGCCTCGCGAATAGCCGATCCACGATCTCGGCGGCCACGTGATCGCGGTTCTGCTCGCTCACCTGGAATTCCAGAAGCGGCGCGCCTCCGGCGCGCGCCCGGATGGCCTCCAGCAGCGATTCCCGCACCACGAGCAATGTGTGGGGCAGGATGCCCGCCCCCAGTATCTCCACCGCGCGAACAAAGCCCTGGCCCCGCAGCAGCTCCAGCGGGCCGATCTCGTCCACCAGCAACAGGTCGCAGCCGCCCTCCGCCGCGCGCTCCAGCGCCGCGCAGCCCCAGCGCAGCACGGTCGGGTCAAAGGTGTATTTGCCGACCGGCAGGCCAGCGCCATCCTGCTCGATCCGCGCCAGGGTGCGGCTGCGGCCGGTGGACAGGTCGGTGATCGAGATGCCGACCTTAAGCCCGTCCGGCCCGATGATGGCGGGCGTCAAGAGCCCGTGCACGATATGGCCCCGCTGCCGCGCCAGCGCGATCACCTGCTGGCAGACGGTGGTTTTGCCCACGCCGATGCGCCCCGTCACGATGCCATTGACGGACATGGCGGCGCCCGCGGTTTCGGCGGTCATAGCCCGACCCCGGCGATGGCCGCGCCGCAATGCGGGCACTGGCCCTGACGGACGTGGTTTTCCAGCACGCTAAAGCCGAGCCGGCGGATCACCGTCTGGCCGCAGCCCGGGCAGCGGGTGTTCTCCCCGCCTTGCCCGGGGATGTTGCCCTCATACACATAATGCAGCCCGGCCTCGCGACCGATCTCGGCGGCGCGGTGCAGGGTGGCGGGCGGCGTGGCCGGTTTGTCCAGCAAGCGATAAGTGGGGTGAAATCGGCTCACGTGCCAGGGGGTCTCCGGGCCGAGCTCCTGGACGATGAAGGTGGCCAGCTCGCGCAGCTCGCCCTCCGCGTCGTTCAGCGTGGGGATGATCAGCGTCGTGACCTCCACCCAGACGCCCAGCTCTTTCATCGTCTTGAGGCTATCCAGCACCGGCTGCAGGCGCGCCCCGCACTGCGCGCGATAGAACTCGTCGCGAAACGCCTTCAGGTCCACGTTGGCCGCGTCCAGCAGCGGGTGGAAGGCGCGCAGCATCTCGCCGGTCATGTAGCCGTTGGTGACATAGACGTTCTTGAGGCCCTCTTGGTGGGCCAGCGTGGCGACCTCGTAGGTGTACTCGAAGGCGATGGTCGGCTCGGTGTAGGTATAGGCAATGCTGGCGCAGCCATAGCGCTTGGCGGCGGCCACCAGTTGCTCGGGCGACGCGCTCCGCCCGACGATCCGCCCGTCATCCACGGGCATCTGCGAGATCTCGGCGTTCTGGCAAAAGGTGCAACGGAAATTGCAGCCCACCGTGGCCACGGAAAAGGCTTCCGTCCCCAGCAAAAAGTGGAACAGCGGCTTCTTTTCGATGGGATCCACCGCCTGCGAGATCACCTGGCCGTAAACCAGCGAGACCAGCTCGCCCTGGCGATTCTGGCGCACCTGGCAGATGCCCAACTTGTCGGGCGCGATGATGCAGCGGTGGGCGCACAGCGCGCATTGCACCCGCTCGCGGTCCAGCTTGGCGTATAACATGGCTTCGCGCATCTTGCTCACCTCCTCCCGCTTCGATTATACTCGCCCGGGCGGCGCCGTCAATGGCGGCTGGCGCGCCAGCCGGCCCGGAGTTGACGAGTTAGTTGAAAAAGCGCTGATTCGGTGGTATAATGCGGCCCAGCACGAGTTCGCGTTTGTTTCGCGCTATCGAGGCCTCGCCCCAGCGGCCAGGCCAGCGGCATCCTACTCACGCAGGCAGGAATGGAAGCATGGCCGAGCCGTTGCGGTTGCTCATCATAGACCCCCAAGGCGCCCTGCAACACGACGTGGCCGAGGCAGCCCTGGCCATGGGTCACCAGGTGATCCTGGTCGCCGATATCGCTCAGGCCGCCGCCTCGCTGCGCGCGAGTCAGGCGGATATCCTGGTTCTCGATTGGTCCAGCCGCGAGACTGGCGGCGCACTGCGCAGCATCCTCTCCCAAGACCCCCTGCTCGTGGCCATTGCCCTGATCCCCGTGGACGATCTCGCGACCCAGGCCAGCCAAGCCCTGGCGAGCGGCGCCTGGGACTATCTGCCCCAGCCGTGCGCCCCCACGCTGGTGGAGGCCGCCCTGCGACGCGCGGAGGTCCAGGCGTTTCGCCGCCGGGCCGACGAAGAGGCGCAACGCCAGGATCGGGAGATGCGGGCCTTGCAGCGGGCCACCAACGCCATCACCGCCAGCCTGGACCCCGACCAGGTGCTGGACATGATCCTGGCGGAGACCAAAGAGATCCTGCGCGTGGAAAGCGCCTCGTTGCTCCTGGTGGATGAGGACAAGGGCGGGCTGGTCTTTTGGGCCAGCAGCGATGGGATGCAGAGCCTGGGGGGGTTGCAGGTGCCCATCGGGCGGGGCATCGCCAATTGGTGCGTCGAACACGACCAGAGCGTGCTGAGCAACGACGCCGAGCGCGACCAGCGCTTTTACTCCGGGATCGACCGCGTCTGCGAGTACAAGACGCGCAACCTGCTCGCCGTGCCGCTGCGCGTCCAGTCCCAGGTAATCGGCGCCATCGAAGCCGTGAACAGGGCCGAGGGCGCCTTCACCGCCGGAGACCAGGCGCTGCTGGAGGCGCTGGCTGTGCCCGCCGCAGCCGCCCTGCAGAACGCCCTGCTTCACCGGCGGCAGCGGGAGGACCGCGACCTCTTGGAGGCGGCGCTGAGCGCTTCCAGCAACGGCATGACCGTGATCGACGCCAAGGGCAAAGTGGCTTTCTACAACGCCGCGGCCGCCCAGCTCTTTGACCGGCATGAGGGCGGTGTGTTGGGCCAGGATGCCGCGGCGTTGCTGGCGCACTATGGCGGTCGACTGAAGGTCCTTTCGCCCGCCGGAGCGACCTGGCATTCCTTGGCCGCAAGCCTGGCCACCGCCGCCGAAGGCCGCAGTTTCGTGGTAACGGTGCAGGCCAGCCCGCCGCTGGTCCTGGACATCCTGGTCGCTCCCGTCCGCTACCCTGCGGGCAAGCCGGTTTCTCGCCTGGTGGCCTGGCGTGACGTGACGCGAGAGCAAGAGGTCGCGCGCTGGCACGAGGAGCTGGGCTACATCATCGTGCACGACTTGCGCAATCCGCTCAGCCTCGTCCACGTAGGCATCGAGGCGGCGCAGATGTTTCTGCCCGATGGCACCAACCCGGATGCGCTGCAAGGGCTGACGTTGGCGTTGGAGGGGGTGGTGCAACTGGAACGCAAGACCTCTATCCTGCTGGCGGTGAACCAGCTCGAGGCCGGCGCCTATGCCCTCAACCGCGTGGCGATCTCGTTGCCGCAGCTCATCGAGGCGGCCCGGCAATTCTATGGCTTTGAGGCCGAGGAGCGCGGCGTGACCTTCGCCGAGGATATCCCCGCCCCGCTCCCCGTCTTTAACGCCGATCGCGACCTGCTGGAATGGACCCTGGGGAACCTCGTTTACTATGCCGTCAAGCGCAGCGTGCGGCCTGGCCGGGTCAGCATCGGGGGCCGCCCCGAATCGGGGGGCGTGCATATCTCGATTGCCAGCCAGCACACCAAGCCGCTGGGACAACAGCCGTCGTTTCACCGGCTCTGGGAATCCGCCTCCAACCAGGCCGAGGCAGCCTTTCATGCCGAGGGTTCGTCCGGGATGGGGCTGTACTTTTGCCGGCTGGCGGTCCAGGCCCACGGCGGCAAGATTTGGGCGGAAGAACTCGCTGACGAGCACGTCTTTCACGTCTGGCTGCCCATCGGCGAACCCACGCCGCCCGCGGCCGTCCCCTATGGCGCGTGACGCCAACCCGAATTTGGACCCGAGCCTTCTTTGAGGCATAATTCGATGAGTATCATCAAGGCGGCCTCGGCGCCGCCATATGGAGGTTTGGATGAATAACGCACTGGTCAAGCAGCTTTGGCAAGAGATCGACAAGCTGCCCATTATCGATCCCCACACCCACATCAGGCCCCGGCATAGCACGGCGCTCAGCATCGCCGAGATCCTCAGCTATCACTATTACACCGAGCTGGTCAACGCCACCGAGTTCCAGCCGGGCGGCTTTCCCACCGACGACCCGCGGCGCTTTACCAAGACGCTGCTGGAAAAGCTCTCCATCATCTCGAACACGGTGCAGTACGACTGGCTGCTGTCCCTCGCGCAGAACCTGTACGGCATCTCCCGCCAGGATTGGGCCCCTGATAACTGGGCGAGCCTCTTCGACCGCGCGCAACAGGTCATCGATCAGCCCTCCTATCCCCAGGACGTGATCCGCAAATCCAACATCAAGCGCGTCTTTTTGACCAACGCGTATAACGAGGACCTGGCGGGCGTGGACACGAGCTTTTACGTCCCTTGCCTGCGCGTGGACCCCTTCATGGACTATGCCAGCTCGCCCAAGGAATGGGCCTCCCTCGGCCTGTTCGCCGGGACCGATGGCCGCACCGTGGCTGGGTACAAGGCCGGGCTGGACAAGGCCTTTGCCCGGTTCGCCGAGCTGGGCATGGCCTACGCCGCCTTTAGCTCGCCGCCCAACCTGGTCACCCGCTACGTCGCGGAGGAGGACGCGGCGCGCGTGCTGGCCAAGGCCGTGACGGGCGCGGCGCTTTCGGCGGAGGAAAAGGGGCTGTGGGCGGCCTATGGCATGAACCAGGTGGCGGAGCGCTGCCGCCGGTACGGACGCCCCTTCCACCTGATGATCGGCGTCAACCGCACCACCTACGCCCAGGGCGTGCCCAGCGGCACCGACCTGTTCGACTCCGTCAACTCGATGAAGGGCTACGACTATCTCTTAAACGAGTACGCCGACGTCACCTTCCCGACCTCCGTCCTCTCGGACACCTCCGGCCTGGAGCTGACCGCGGCGGCGTGGATCCGGCACAATGTGTGGCCTTCCGGCCACTGGTGGTACTCGAACCAGCCCACCGATATCGCGCGCGAGCTGGAGCGTCGGCTCAACGCCGTGCCCTATCGCAAGCTGATCGGCTACTATTCGGACGCCTACTATCTCGAGTTCGTTGCGCCCAAGTTCCGCATGTACAAGTTCGAGTTGGCCGTGGCCCTGGCGAACCGGATCGAGCGGAGCCAGATCCATCCGAACATGGCCCCGCTGAGCGTGGAGAGCGCCCTGCAACTGGCCGAGGACGTGCTGATCAACAACGTCAAGCGCGTCTACAAGCTGGCCTAGCGCGGCCTGGACCCAAGATCGAAACCAAGCGCCCTGCAGCAGGAAGCAGGGCGCTTGTGCGCTTGAAAGAGAGAAAGGCGCGATGTCACGAATCCTTTCGCCGCTTTCACCGTCTTACCTGGTGAAGATATGGGTTGCCCCAGATTCTTCCCAGGGGGACAGCGATGGAACTGGTGGTGATTATCGCGTTGATCCTGACCTTCATCGGCACCAAATGGCTCGACAACCAGCCCACCAACGCATTTCTGGACGAAAGCGACGCCCCGCCCAACCAGAGGTAGCCTTTCCGCGCGCCGACCTAACCCTTTTCGCCCCACGCCCCAAGAGCGCTCGGCAGCCGACACCCTGCCCCGGATCGCCCTGCCTGCCAGATAGCCTTCGTGGCCGTCTGGCCCCGCAAGGGGTGCGCCCATGACGCGCAAGGCGATCTGGGTTGCCATTCTGCTCGCCCTCGCCGTGCGCCTCTATGGCATCTTCTGGGGGCTGCCCTACTTTTACGCCATCGACGAAGAGGACATTGTCGGCAAGGCCATCGGCTATGTGACCACCGGCGACTGGAGCCCGCACAAGTTCTCCCATCCCGCCTCCACGCTGCGTTACATCCTTGGGCTGGTCTTTCAGGGAGCCGCCTGGCTGCGCGCGGCCCTGGATAGCTCGTTTTCCACAGCTTCGTTCGCCGCCTGGGCCCTGGAGGATCCCACCTTTTTCTATGTGGCGGGCCGGGCGCTGACCATGCTCTGCGCCGCGCTGACCGTATACCTGGTCTACCGGATCGGTACGCTGGCCTTTCGCCCGCGAGTGGGCCTGTATGCGGTCCTGCTGCTCGCCGCCAGCTACTTGCACGTGCGGCTGAGCCTGCTGGCGACCTCGGACGTGCCCCTCACCTTTTTCGTGACGCTGCTCGCCTGGCTGGCCCTTCGGCTGGCCCAAGAGGATCGGACCTCGCTCTACGTCACCGCCGGGATCGCCCTGGGCGCGGGGCTGGCCACCAAGTATCCGGCGCTGATCGCCGCCTTGCCCATCCTGGCCGCCCACCTGAGCCGCCCGCAGCCGGGCTCGACGGCCTGGCGCCGCCTGCTGGATATCCGGCTATGGGGCTGCTTCGCCTTGGCCCTGGTCGTCTTTGTGGCGCTGACCCCCTTTTTCCTGCCCGAGTTGGAGACGGCGCTGGCGAGCATCCGGGCCGAGTTCCGCGCCGACCACGTCGGGGCGAATCGGCTGCCGGGGCTGCAAAACTATTGGTGGTATTTCCGCGAGCCCCTGTCTTGGGGCTACGGCTGGCTGATCGAGCTGCTGGCCGCGGCGGGGCTGCTGATCGCCCTTCGACGGCCCAAGCGGGCCGATGGGGTATTGCTCGCGTTCATGGTCCCTTTTTACCTGGTGATCGCCAACGGCTCGTTGCGCTGGGCGCGCTGGATCGCGCCGCTGTTACCCTTCCTGGCGCTCTATGCTGGGCTGGCGCTGGACCGGCTGGCGGCGCTGTTGGATGGGCGGCCCCTGGCGCGGCGGTGGCCATCCTGGGCCTGGGGGGTTCTCCTTCCGCTCCTGATCGTCGCGCCGATGGTCCGTAGCGACCTCCAGGCCATCCGCGAGCTGAACCGGGAGGACACGCGCACGCTGGCCACGCGCTGGATCGAGGCGCACATCGCCGTCGGGGCGCGCATCGTGCACGAAGCCTATACCGCCCGGGTGTTGCCCACCCGCTATGACGTCCTGGCCGTGGACACGTTGGGCCGGCAACCCATCGCCGCCTATGCCCGCGACGGCTACGCCTACGCCCTGGCCAGCAGCCGAATGTATGACCGCTACCTCGCCGAGGCGACCCAGTACCCCGCGCACGCCGCCACCTATCGCGACCTCTTCGCCTGCGGAGAGCTGTTGCACGAGGTCGCGCCCGTCGAGGGGGTCACGCAGGGCCCCACGGTCAGGGTCTATGCCCTGGCCGGGTGCGCCCCATGAGAGGACTCGGGATGGGTCTGTTGTCTCTGCGCCGCGGCGCGCCTCAACTCGCCCGCCAGACGGCGCTCCTGTTCGCCGTGGACATGGCCACCAACGCCGTGGACTATGGCTTCCACATCTATGTGGGGCGCGCCCTGACGCCGGGCGACTTTGCCATCGTCCAGACGGTCAACGCCATGGTGATCATCGCCATGACGGTATTCGGCGTGTTGCAGCCGGTGGTGGCGCGCTTTGTGACCGAGTCGCAGGTCCGCGAGGACGCAGGCCGCTCCGCCGAGTCCGTCCGCAGCATCTTGCACGCCTTCTGGCGCCACGCCTTGTGGGCCGGGCTCGCCCTGACGGCGATCCTCTGGCTGGGACAGGAGCCGCTGGCGCGCTGGCTGAATGTGCCGCCATTCGCCGTGCGGCTGACCGCCAGCATCGCCCTGTTTGCGCTGTTGCGTCCCGTCGTGGGAGGCATCCTGCAGGGGCGCGAGCGCTTTGTGGCCTTTGGCCTGACCCGCTCCGCCTACGCCCTGGGGCGCGTGGCCGCCGGCGTCGCGCTGATCTCCCTGGGGATGGGCGCGGCGGGGGCGCTGGTGTCCATGCCCATCGGCGGGGCGCTGGCCGTGCTGTGCGGGCTGGCCTTTCTGGGGTTCGCCATCTGGAAGCCCGCCCCCAAGCTGGCGCCCCACCGGCTGAGCCAGGGGCTGCGGCTGTCGCTGGCGGCCTTTGTGGCCTTTGCCGCCTACATGCTCTTGCTCAATAACGACCTGATCTGGGCCAACCGCAGCTTTACCGCCGAGCTGGCCGGCGGCTATGCCACCGCCGTGCTGCTGCGCCGCGTGGTGACGCTGCTCCCCGGCGCCGTGGTGGTGACCATGTATCCGCGGGCGGTGGCGCAGGTGGCGCAGGGGCGGCTGCCCGATCGTCTGCTGGCCCTGACGTCGGCGGCGGTGGCGGTGTCCGGGGCCTTGCTCGCCCTCTTTTTCTGGGGGCTGGGCCCCGCCATGATCCGCCTCGCCTTTGGGCCCAGCTATGCCGCCGCCGGGCCGCTGCTGGGCGGCATGGCCGCGGCCATGGTGGGCTACACCCTGGCCTCGATCTGGATGAACTTTTTCTTGGCCGTGAAGCCCTGGCCCTTCGCGGCGCTCTTGGTGATCACCGCCATCGTCCAATATGGCCTTCTGGCCGCTTTCCACGCCACGCCGGGCCAGGTGATGGCGATCTTTGGCGTCTGCGGCTGGGTTTTGGCCGCTGGGGGCGCGATCTTGTACCTCGCCTGGTTACGGCCCGCGCTCCGAGCCGGCAGAATCGGCGCCGACGCGCCGGCGATGGTGACGGCTCCATGACACCAGACAAGCGATCCGAGACGGCCCTGGCCCGAGCGGCGCGCCTTCCCGCGCTGCTGGTGGCGGCCCTGAGCCTCATGATCGGCCTCCTGACCTACCAGGACCACGTCTCGTACGCCATCTCGGACCCCCACTTGAGCCTGCTGGTGTCGCAGGCCATCATCGAACACGGCACCGTCCGCCTGGATGCCTACCAAGAGGCCGCCGAGCCGCCCTTCGCCACGTACCCCGAGTCCGGCGCGTTGGCCCAGCGAAACGGGCACTATTACTACTTTCACCCCATCGGCTCGTCGGTGCTGGCGGTTCCCTACGTGGCGGTTGTTCGCGCCCTGGGGTATGACATGGCCATCTTGGCCGACAACCACCTGGCCCAGGACGTCCTTTCCGCGATCCTCTGCGCGTTGGCGGCGCCGCTGGTCTATGCCCTCTGCCGCTGCTTCGTGGGCCCCTGGTCCAGCCTGGCCATCGCCGCCATCTCGACGCTGGGGAGCGCCCTGGTCAGCACCATGGGCACGGCGCTCTGGAGCATCGACTTTACGACCCTCTTTGTGCTGCTGACCCTCTGGCTGCTGGCCCGCCATGAGGCCGGCCTGGCGCCCACGCCGCGGCCCGTGTGGCTGGGGATCTGCTTGTTCGGCGCCTACTTTTGCCGGGCCTCTGCCGCGGGCTTTGTCCTGGTGGTCCTGCTCTATCTATTCTGGCGCAGCCGGCGCCACTTCTGGCCCGCCGCAACAGTCGCCTTGTTCTTGCTGCTGCTCTTCCTCGGCTATTCCACCTACGAGCACAGCAGCCCCTTCCCGCAGTACTATTCGGTGGATCGCCTCGCCACGCACACCGCCATCCCGCTGTGGGTCGCCTTCTATGCGCACCTGCTCAGCCCCTCGCGCGGGGTGCTGATCTTTAGCCCGATGTTCGCCGTGGCCATCCTGGCCGCGCTCGCCCAACTCAAGCGCCTCGCCAAACAACCCCTATTCTGGCTGAGTGTCGTCTGGTTCGGCGCGCACCTGGTGATCTCGTCCCGCGGCGCGCGCTGGTGGGGCGGGCACTCGTTTGGCCCGCGCATCCTCACCGAGGCCATCCCGGCGCTGATCCTGCTCACGACGCTCTCCTGGCGAGAGCTGCAGCGCCACGCCCGGCCCGGGGCCCGCTGGCTGGCCGCCGCGGCCTATATCCTGCTGGGGGCCTGGGCGATCTATGTCAACACCTACCTGGGGCTGTTCGACGTCAACACCGCCCACTGGAATGGCGCCATCATGCCTCCGGATGTGGATAACCACCCGGAATACCTCTTTGATTGGGAGATGCCGCAATTCCTGGCCAACCGCGAGGACCTCTGCACGCGCAACCTGGACTATATGCGCGACGGCCTGGAGATGGACCGCCAGCAGGTGGGGCTATATCAACTGGGCAGCCAGATCAGCTACGATAGCGACCCCGACGGCATCCGCGGCGCCGATCGCGAGGCCTACCTGGAAGGCTTCAGGCCCGCCAGCATCCTCCGCTCGTTGGTCGAGCTCGCGAGCAAGCAGCCGGAGGCACGCTTATACTTTCCCATGATGATGCAGGCGACGCGCCAGCCCGCCTACCCCGGCGCCAAGAACGCCGTCTTTGCCGGTTGGTCGGGCCGCGAGGGCGGCTATCGCTGGTCGCAGTGCGAGACCCCACACATCCTCTTCCGCCTGGGTGAGGAAGATCTCGACCGAGCCTACCAACTGGAAATCGCCTCCGGCGCCTTTGGAGAACAACAGGTGACGGTCCTCGTGAACGGCGTCGAGATCGGCCGCGCGAGCTTTGCCGGCGGCACCATCTCGCCCGCGGTGCGCGCCCTGGCCTTCGACGGACGCTTGCTTCGCCGCAACGAGGTCAACGAGATCGCCTTCCATATCCCCGGAGCCGCCGCAGCGAACCCCGAAGACCCGCGGCTCTTGGGCCTGGCCTTTGCCTGGCTGCGCCTGGCCCCGCAGGATTGACACGCCCGTTCACCCGCGCGTATAATGCGCCATCCAAGACTGAATTCGCGCTTCCACAAGGAGGATCGCCATGATCACCGACTATACTTTCACGCTCGACAAGCTGGAACAGCGCGTCGCCGAGCTGGAGATGTTTATCTGCGCCAAGAACCAGCCCCTGGGGCCTTTCAAGCGGCACGTGGGCGAGGTGGGCGGCGCGGCCAGCCCGGGCCTGGATGATAGCGCCTGGGAGGATTTCCGCGTGGGACAGTCCTGGGGCGGCGACGCCCGGCGCAACTGGTTCCGCCTCGAGCTGGCCCTTCCCGATTGGTTCGTGCCCGGGCGGACTTGTTTGCGCCTGATCCCCGGCGGCGACCGCAGCGGCGGGGGCTTGGCCGGGTTCGAGACGCTGGTGTACCTGGACGGCGCGGAGGCGCAGGGCATCGATCCCCGCCACTTGGAGCTGCTGCTGCCCGCGAGCTGGCAAGCGGGCGAGACCCATCACCTCGCCATCCATGCCTACTGCGGCACTTACCCCGGCTGGAAGACCTGGGAGGTGCGCCAGTTGCTGGCTGACTCGCCCGAGATGGACCCCAACCCCGCCTTTCGCGAGCAGGTCTGGCAAAAGGCCGACCTCTGCATCATCGACCCCCAGGCCGAGCAGCTCTACTATGACGCCAGCACAGCGCTGGAGGTGATCCGCCTGCTGGAGGTGGACGACTATCGCCGGATCGCCATGACCAACGCCCTGGACGACGCCTTCCGCCTGCTGGACTGGCGCGCGCCGGGCAGCCCCGCCTTTCGCGATTCGGTGGCCCAGGCGGCGGATTCGCTGCGCCGCAACCTGTACGAGTCCATGGACGCGGGCCAGGCGCCGACGGTGATCGGCACCGGCCACGCGCACATCGACGTGGCCTGGCTCTGGCCGCTGCAAGTGACCCGCGAAAAGACGGCGCGCACCTTTGCCACCGCCCTGCACCTGATGGAGCAATACCCCGATTACGTCTTTACCCAGAGCCAGACCCAGCTCTACAAGTTTATCAAGGAAGACCACCCCGCCCTTTACGAGCGGATCAAGCGCAAAGTGGCGGATGGGCAGTGGGCGGCCACCGGCGCCATGTGGGTGGAGGCGGACTGCAACATCTCGTCGGGCGAGTCGCTGGTGCGCCAGATCCTCTTTGGCAAGCGCTTCTTCCAGCGCGAGATGGGCGTCAACGCCCGCCTCCTCTGGCTGCCGGACGTGTTCGGCTACTCGGCGGCGCTGCCTCAGATCCTCAAACGCAGCGGCGTGGACTATTTCATGACCACCAAGATCTCCTGGAACCAGTTCAACCGCGTGCCGGTGGACACCTTTTACTGGCAAGGGATCGACGGCACCGAGGTGCTGACCCACTTCGTCACCACGCCCAGCGACCACTCCTGGTGGGCCACCTATAACGGCCTCGTCTCGGCGCGAGACATCAAGGCCACGTGGGACCTCTACCAGCAAAAGCGCATCAACGACGAGATCCTCACCTCCTACGGCTATGGCGATGGCGGCGGCGGCCCCACCAAAGAGATGCTGGAGCGGGCCGAGCGCTTTGCCAACATGCCCGCCATGCCGCGGATCAAGCTGGGCCACCCCGAGGCCTTTTTCGACCGCCTGGCCCAGCGCGTCGCGGACAAAGCCCCCAAGTGGGTAGGCGAGCTCTACCTGGAATATCACCGCGGCACCTACACCACCCAGGCGCGGAACAAGCGCGCCAACCGCAAGAGCGAGCTCCTCTACCGCGACGCCGAGCTTTTGGCCGCGGCAGTCACGACGCTGCTGGGCCGCCCCTACCCGCGCCAGGCGCTCAACCAGGGCTGGGAGTTGATCCTGCTCAACCAGTTCCACGACATCATCCCCGGCTCGTCCATCAACGAGGTCTATCGGGAGAGCTTGCAGCAATACGCCCAATTGCGCCAGTCCGGCGAGCGCGTGCGCGACGAGGCGCTGGCCGCGCTGGCCGGCGCGGTGAACGCGGCCCAAGGCAGCATCCTCGTTTTTAACAGCGCCTCCTGGCCGCGCCGCGACCTGGTCCGCGCCGAGCTGCCAGCGGATGCCCCCGCGGCGTTCCAGTTGATCGCGCCCGACGAGACGCCGCTCCCCTACCAGGTCATCGAGTCGCGCGGGCGGAAAGAGCTGCTCTTCGCCGCCCAGGGCGTCCCGCCGTGCGGCTGGCACGCCTATCGCCTGCAGCCGGTCTCCCAGCCATCCGACGCCAATAGCCCCCTGCGCGTGACGCCCGGCGAGATCGAGACGCCCTTCTGGCGCATCCGGCTCAACGCGGCAGGGCAGATCACCTCGCTGTGGGACAAACGAGCTGGCCGTGAGGTGGTCGCCGAGGGCGAGGCCGCCAACCGCTTCCTCGCCTTCGAGGACAAGCCGCTGCGCTTCGACGCCTGGGACATCGACATCTTTTACCAGGAGAAGGAATGGGCCGCCGACGACCCCGCCGAGGTCGCGGTGGTGGAGCAAGGGCCGGTGCGCGGCCAGTTGCAGGTGAAGCGGCAGTTCCTGGGCTCGACGATCACCCAGCGAATCGTGGTGTATGCGAACATGCCGCGCATCGATTTCGAGACCGAGGTGGATTGGCAGGAGCGCCAGACGCTGCTGAAGGTGGCCTTCCCTGTAGCCGTCCATAGCCCCCGCGCCACCTACGAGATCCAATATGGCAACGTGGAGCGGCCCACCCACTGGAACACGAGCTGGGACTGGGCGCGCTTTGAGACCTGCGCCCACAAGTGGGCCGACCTCTCCGAGGGCGGCTATGGCGTGAGCCTGCTCAACGACTGCAAGTACGGCCACGACATCCGCGGCCACACCATGCGGCTGACCCTGCTCAAGTCGCCGCTGCTGCCCGACCCCAAGGCCGACGCCGGGCACCACGAGTTCACCTATAGCCTCTACCCGCACCAGGGCGATTGGCGGCAGGGGACCATCCCCACGGCCTACGAGCTGAACGTGCCGCTGCTGGCCGCCGCCAAGGGCAGCGCGGGAGGGAGCCTGCCCGCCAGCCATGCGCTGGTGCAGGTGGAGGGCGAGGGGGTCATCGTCGAGGCGGTCAAGATGGCCGAGGACAGCGACGAGCTGGTGGTGCGCGCTTACGAATGCCACAACCACCGCGGCCCGGTGGCGTTGCGCTTCGGCCTGCCCGTCCACGAAGCCTGGGAATGCAACCTGCTCGAAGAGGGGCGCGCGCCGGTGAGCGTGGCGGATAACGCGCTGCGCTTTGACATCGCCCCCTACGAGATCCGCACCTTTATCCTGCGCGCCGGATAAGGCGAGGCAAAACATAAAGCGGGGGCTCCGAAGGCCCCCGCTTTGACGTTCAGCGATTCCGTGACTTTTTCGTCAGTTTGGCTGCGTATAATGCATTGCAGTGTGGTCCAAGCGACCCGATTATAGCCTTGCTCCTCGGCATGAGGGGGCTGCTGAGCACTCCGGCAGCGCATGTCAGGGAGCAAGGCGCTTCATTATCACATACCTTTCGGTGTTGGCCTCCCCGATCCTCGATCCGGGAGGCCCTTGCTTTCAGCTCCCGCTCGGTTCCTCTTGACAGCGCTGCGCGATCAGGTCGGCGACCTTGTCCTTCCCCACCAGCATGGTAAAGGCCCCAAAGCGCGGGCCGCGGTCCTGCCCCAAGACCACCTCGTAGAACAGCCGGAAGAAATCCGCCGCCGGCACGTCGTTCTCCCTGGCGATATCGAAGGGGATGGCCTGCAGCTCGTCCTCGCTCTGCCCATCGTACTCGATCACCCGATCGCGCAGGTCCAGCAGCCAGCGCCGCTCCTCTTCCGCCGGCTTCCGGTAGGTCTTGGTGGGCAGGATAAAGTCGCGGTAATAGTTCAGCGCCTTGTCCACTAGGTCGCGAATGATCTCCGGGTAGCCCGCGGCCTTGGGGTCGTAACGCTCCAGGTACTCGATCACCAGGTCCGCCGAGTCGGTGGCCAACGCAGAAAGCAGGTTGTTGACGGTGGTATAGTCGATCCCCGCGCCATAGGCGGGCACGCCCTGGCCCCGGTTATAGATGTGCCAGGCCGGCGAGTCGGGCGCCTGCTCCGGGTCCAGCGCGGGATAGCGGCGCAATTCGCCCAAATAGTCGTCCACGCACTTGGGCACGATCTCCCAATAGAGGCGCTTGGCCTTGGTGGGGCTCTGCATCAAATAGTACAGCAGCGACTCGATGGGCGCATAGGTCGTCCAGGCGTCCACGGTCAACCCCTTGCCCACGCTCTTGGAGATCTTGCGGCCCTCCTGGTCCAGGAACATCTCGTAGACCATGCCGATGGGCGGGCGCTTGCCCATCACGCCGATGATCCGGCTGGAGAGCCTGGCGGACTCGATGAGGTCCTTGCCGTACATCTCGTAGGCGATGTCATAGGTGTACCAGCGCAGCGCCCAGTCCACCTTCCAGCCGACCTTGACCTTGCCATTAAAGATCGAGGTGCGCGCCTGGTGCCCGCAGCCCATGACGCCATGCACCTCGCCATCGCAAGCGTACTCGAGCGTGTTGTCCTCGGGGTGATATTCCGTCACCCGCGTGGTATAAACCCTGCCGCAGTTTTCGCAGATGGGAAAGAAGGGGAACCAGTCCTCTTGGTTCTCCTCGCTAAGCGTCGGCACGATCAGGGCGCGCACCTGCTCCGCCTTGGCGAGCAGGATAGACAGCCCCTCGTTGAAGTCGCCCCGCGCATAGGCCTCCTGCGAGCTTTGGAACGTAAAGTCGAACCCGTAGGTGTTCAGGAACTCGATCAGCTTGGCGTTCATGTGGGCGGAATAGCTGGCGCAGCAGCCAAAGGGATCAGGGATGTGGCAAAGCGGCTTGCCGATATGCTCGGCCAGCATCTCCCGGTTGGGCACGTTGAGCGGCACCTTGCGCAGCCCGTCCATGTCGTCGCTAAAGGCGATGAGCTGCGTGGGACGTTGAGCGAGCGTTTCGAAGGCGTGGCGCACCCAGGTGGTCCGCGCCACCTCGGCAAAGGTGCCGATGTGCGGCAGACCGCTCGGCCCAAAGCCGGTTTGGAAGCGGACGGGCTTGGCGGGATCCAGGTCCTGCGCCCGGCGAATCAGCTTGTCCGCCTCGGCAAAGGGCCACGATCGGTAATTCGGCATGATCAGTCTCCTTATGGGTTCTGGGAGCGCTGCGCGCTGCTCACTTGGGCTTGGGTGCGTTCATGGGATGCGGGCCCAGCTCGGGGTACTCGATGACCCGCGGCTTGAGGATGGGCACGCCGATCTTGGCATACGCCTCTTCCAGGTCGCGGTACATCGCCTCATCGCGGTAGATGCCGATCACCGCGCCGCCGGAGCCGCAAAAGTGACAAGCCGCCCCCGCCCGTCGCGCCACGTTGACCAGCCGCCGGTGCAGGGGGTTAATCCCCATGATCTGGGCGCGCAGGTCGAAATTGGCGTCCACGAGGCGATACATCTCGGCGAGATCGCCCCCTTCCAGGGCCTGGCGGAACTGGCGCGCGTTGCCGGCGATGATGCTCAGCGTATCCACCACCACCGCCTCGCCCTTCTGAAACCGCTCGCGCAGAGGATTGTGCACCACTTCGGTCCCTTCCGAGGAGGTGGCGTCATAGGCGATGAACAGCGGCGGCAAGAGCTTGAGGTCCAGGTTCTCGTACTGTCCAAAGCCGCGCCGCATATGCTCTTCGCCGAAATCCATATAGACCAGCCCGCCATAAACCTGGGCCACGCGATCCTGCAGCCCCGCCCCGATCTTGAGCTCGTCCGACTCGGCGCTGAGGATCAGGTTGGGCAGGATCTGCTTGGGGATGGTCACGCCATAGTAGCGCATCAGCGCGCGCATCGCGGAGGTCACGATGGCGCTGGAGCCAGCCAGCCCGACCCGGGAAGGGATATCGGTATCGTACGCGATGGTAAAGTTCTTTTGCTCCAGCTCGATGCCCAGGCGCTGGCAATAGTCGCAAAAGACCTTGATCGCTGCCTTGATCAGGCGCACGCCGCCATAATAGCCATCGTTCTGCACGTTGTGGACCAGGTCGTCCAGGCTTTCAAAGGTGGCGCGGTCGCGCTGCGACGGGCGGATGTCCAGCTCGGGCGACTCCCAAAGCCGGACCGTGGCGCAAAAGGCGTCAAAGGTCAGCGAGATGGTGACCCCTCCAAAGCCGTCGGAGGGGTTGCCGATCAGCCCCGCTCGCGCCGGCGTGCGCACTTCGATGATCATGGCCTCGCGCTCCCCTTCAATCTCCCCGACTCGAGCTCAGGCGGCTTGCTGGACGCTCTCTTCCAACAGGTCCAGCGCCACCGATAGCTGTTCCCACGTGATGACCAGCGGCGGCGACATCTTGATCACGTTATGGTAGGTCCCGCCCAGGTTGGTCGCCATCACGCCGCGCTGCAGAGCGTTCGCCACCGCTCGGGCCGCCTGCGCAGCGGCGGGCTTTTTGGTGCGGCGATCCTCCACCAACTCGATCCCGGCCATGCTGCCCAGGATGCGGACGTCGCCGATCAGGGCGCAGCGTCGCTGCATCTGGTCCAGGCGCTCCCGGAAACGCCCCTCCATCTCGGCGGCGCGAGCCACCAGCCCCCGCTCCGTGATCTCGGCCAGGGAGGCGAGGGCCGCCGCGCAGCCCACGGGGTTGCCCAGGAAGGTGCTGGTATGCTGCAACGGCTTCCAGGCCGCCGCGATCTCGGGGGTGGTGATCATGGCCGAGATGGGAAAGCCGCTAGCCAGCCCCTTGGCCACCGTCAAGATGTCCGGCACGACCCCCGCATGCTCCACGGCGAACAGGCGGCCCGTGCGCCCGCAGCCCGTGATGATCTCGTCGGCGATAAGCAGGATGCCGTGGTCGTCGCAGATGCGACGCAGCTTGGCCAGAAAGCTCGGCGGCGGCACGATCCAGCCGCCATGCCCCTGCACCGGCTCCACCACCAGGGCAGCGATATCCGCGACGCCGGAATCGGGCATCTCGATGACGTGCCGCACGTAATCGGCGCAAAAGGTGTCGCAGGCAGGGTATTCACGCCCAAAGGCGCAGCGATAGCAATAGGCATAGGGCAGGTGGACGACCCCACCCAATTCGCCCTGGAACGGCGCGCGGTAATAGTTCTGCGAGGTGGCGGCCAGCGCCCCGATGGTCTTGCCATGAAAGCCGCCCTGGAAGGCGATCACCATGCTGCGGCCCGTGTGCAGCCGCGCCGTCTTGAGCGCCACCTCGATGGCCTCCGCCCCCGTATTGGCGAGGTGCGAGACAGAGAGGTTGCCGGGGGCCAACTCGGCCAGGCGCTGGGCCAGCCGGGCCCGCAGCGGGTTGGGGTTGGAGGCGCCCTGGCTGTGCATCATGACGGCGGCCTGCTCGCTCAGCGCGGCCACGATCCGGGGATTAGAGTGCCCCGCCACCGCCACGCAGAAACCGGCGGTGAGGTCCACGTACAGGTTGCCATCCACATCGAGGATGTTGGCGTCTCGCGTGCGCTCCCAAAAGACGGGGACCTGGCCGCGCGCCAGGGTCGAGGCGGTGGGCGCTTCGTGCCGCTCCAGCAGCGTCGCCAGCTCGCGGGAGCGCGGGCCGGGCGCCTCGGTGCGCATGTGGGGCAAGAGCGCGCCGAACCCGGCGGGCGGCTCTGGGGATAGCCGAGCACTTGGTTCCGGCATGGGCAGCGTCCTCCTGTTGGCTTGGCCGACGGATAGCTTTGACCTCCGGGGCATTTTATGCTAGAATGCGCTTTCGGTCAAGCGATGATCCGGCGATCAGGCGCGAGGAGGGGGTCATGCAACTCGGCGAGCTCTTGGGGCGCATCAGCGCGCAGCGCTTGCAGGATTTGGCGCTAAGCCTGGTCCAGATCCCCAGCCCCACCGGCGATTCGGTCCAGGTCACCGAGCATTACGCCGACTATTTGCGGCGGATTGGGCTGGAAGTGGAACTGCGCTACGACGTCGCCGACCGCTTTCCCAAGAGCCCCAGCCTTGCCGCGCGGCTCCGCGGCGGGCCCGGACCCACCCTCCAACTGGATGGGCATCTGGACACGATCCCAGCCGAGCACGCGGCGCCCTATTGCCGCGATGGCATTATCCACGGGCGCGGTGCCACGGACATGAAGAGCGGGCTGACCGCCATGGCCGAGGCGGCCCGGGTGCTGATGGAATCGGGCGCCCGCCTGAAGGGTAACCTGCTGCTGACGGCGCATGGCCTGCACGAGGCGCCCACGGGGCGCGGCGAGGGGCTTTCGGCGCTGGTGGCCCACGGCATCCACGGCGACATGGCCATCGTCACCGAGGGGCGCATCCGCGAGCTGGAAGTCGTGGGGCTGGGCCAAAGCACCTTCGAAATCGTCATCCGGCGCGAGGGCGAGGTGGTCCACGAGCTGCAAGCCCCTCCTGGCGCGCCGCACCCCATCTTGGTGGGGCACGAGCTGGTGGGGCGCCTGCTGGAACGGAACGCCGAGCTGGCGCGCGTGGACATCCCCCTGACGGGGCCGGAAAGCATTTTCATCGGCATTTTCGAGGGCGGCGACTTTTACAACCGGTTGCCCACCACCTGCCGGATCATGGGCACGCGCCGCTACGCGCCGGAGAAAAGCCACCGCGACATCCAGCGCGAGTTCGAGGAGCTGGTGGACGAGATGGCGCGCAAGCACCACGTGACCATCTCGTTGGATCTGCGCAAGACCCGCGAGGGATACCGGATGGCCGAGGACAACCTGGCCCGGTGCGTCCTGCAAGCCGCGGCCAGGGATATTCTGGGCCAGCCGTTGGTGGAGGTAGGGCAGCGCAGCGTGGGCGACGTCTCCATCCTCACCCGCGAGGCCGGGATTCCGGCCGGGTACTTGGGCGTGGGGCACGGCGCGCATTCCAGCAACGAGCACGTCTCGGTGGACGAGCTTGTCCTGTTGACGCGGATGCTTCTGGCGGCCATCTGCCACTACCCGGGGTTGGCCGAGGCGGGCAATTGACGATCATGTCTGTGACGGTCGAGTGAGAGATCTATGACGAGCAAGCGACAAATCAGGGCCGACCTGGCCCTCCTATTCGTGACCTTGATCTGGGGCAGCACCTTTGTCGCCGTGCAAGAGGCGGTGGGCAAGTACCCCGTCTTTGGCTTTCTGGCCATCCGTTTCGGCATGGCCACGCTGGCGATGCTCCTCCTCTTTGGCCGGCGGCTCAAGTCCTTGGGCTGGTGGGGCTGGGGCGCGGGCGCGCTCATCGGGCTGCTCCTGTTCGCCGGCTATACGCTGCAAACCACCGGCCTCAAGTACACCAGCGCCACCAAGGCCGGGCTGATCACAGGGTTGCAGACCGTCTCGGTGCCCATCATCGCCGCCATCTGGACGCGCCGGATGCCCAAGCGCCAAATCCTCCTGGCCACGGCGGTCGCGGTCATCGGCCTGGCGCTGGTCTCCCTCCAGGGCGACCTGTCGATCCAGCGCGGCGACCTGCTGGTGTTGGGCTGCGCCATCTCGTTTGGCGCGCATATCACGGCGGTGGGGTTCCTGGCCCCCCGCACCGACGCGCTGGGCCTGACCATCGTGCAGATCGCCTTTGTGGCAGCCGCCAGCGCCGTTGCCTCCTACTTTGAAGGGGGCATCCCCCTCCCCATGCCGCAAGATGTTTTCAACGCCGCCGCCTTTACCGGCATCCTGGCCACGGCCCTGGCCTTTGGCGTGCAAAACAGCGTCAGCAAGTACACGACCCCCACCCACACGGGCGTGGTTTTCGCCATGGAGCCGGTCTTTGCCGCGATCTTTGGCTATTTGCTGATGGGGGAGCGCCTGGAGCCCAGGGCTCTGTTCGGCGGCTGCATGATCTTGCTGGCCATGTTCATCGCCGAATTGCGCGAGCCGATGGCCTCCGCCAAGTTCGTCTCCTATTTCCTCAACCCCATCTATTGGCTGGGGATCGTCTTCGTGGTGGCCGCCATGCAGGGCGTCAGCTCGACGTGGGAAGGGCTCGCTTGGGCCGCCTTTGTGCTGGCGGTCAGCGTGGGGTTTCCCATCCTGTTCCTGTTGGACCAGCGGCGCCGCGGGCGCATCAGCGACTGGCACATCACCCGGCGCGAGGAGCGCGTGCAACTCCCGCTCATCGTGATGGCCCTGCTGGCGGCGGTGCTGCCGCTGGTGGCGCTCCAGTTCGGCCAGGGGCCGCGCGCCCTGCAGGCCGTCTTTGCCACGGGGCTGGCGCTCATCGTGGTCAGCATCGCCATCACCTTTATCTGGAAGGTGAGCCAGCACATGATCGGCATCACGGCGCTCTCCACCATGCTCACCATCCTGGTGGGGCCCTTTGCCGCCCCCTCGTTTCTGCTGGTGCCGGTGGTGGCCTGGGCGCGCATCACGGTGGGCGCGCATACCCGCTGGCAAACCATCGTCGGCGGCCTGGTCGGGCTGTGCGGCCCGCTGCTGGTATTTCGAGCCTTCGGGCTGGTGTGAGCGGGGCGATAACTAACAAGAAGGAGGCCTTGCGGTGATCGAGGGCGTCAAGACCAAAAAGCTGCGCGTGATCCCGGACGAGCGGGGATACCTGATGGAGATGCTGCGCCCCGACTGGGAAGAGTATGACAAGTTCGGGCAGGTGTACATCACCGCCGTCTATCCCGGCGTGGTGAAGGGCTGGCATTACCACAAGATTCAGACCGACCACTTTATCTGCGTGCAAGGCATGGCCAAGGTGGTGCTCTACGATAGCCGGGAGGGGTCGCCCACCCATGGCGAGATCAATGAGTTCTTTATCGGCTCGCTGAACCCCATGCTGGTCAAGATCCCGCCGGGCGTGATGCACGGCTTCAAGGGCATCAGCGAAGAGGTCGCGCTGATCGTCAACGTGCCCACCGAGATGTACAACTATCAGCAGCCGGACGAGTACCGCCTGCCCGCCCACACCGACCAGATCCCCTACGACTGGGCGCGCAAGGACGGGTAAACCGACAAGCCCCAACAAAAAGCGCATCGCGGAACCGACCTGCGATGCGCTTTCTGATCTGGTAAACTATCAGGCCGCCATGTTGGCGCGGAAATCCTTGATCTCGCTGAGAACCTCGGCGCGGGCCTGCAGCGCCTGATCCATCGGCTGCTGCACCAGGATATCCCAGTCGCTATCCAGGCGCTCCGTCTCGGCCAGCAGCCGCTTGGCGGGGGCCAGCAGTTCCTCCCGCAGCGGCTTGACGAGCCTGGCGTCCAGGTTGTTCTCGGACGCCTCATCGAACCAATCCAGGCGCAGCGGCCCCAGCAACTGGGCGCGCATCACGGCCAGCGACTCGGGCAGGGCCGAGACCAGGTCCTGGATCCAGTCGATGATCTGCTGGATCTTGGCCCCGATGCCAAAGGGGATCTTGTCCAGGATGCTGCGGAAAAAGGCGCCGAGCGAGTCCGAGATGGGCACGGCCACCCCGGTCACCTCGCCCAGCAGCTTCCACAGCCCCGCCACCTTTTCCTCCAGCCGATCCACGAGCCCTTCCACAAAGGCGATGCCATCGCGCACCACCGCCTCGGCCTTTTTGAGCTGGACCAACGCCGCCTCGACCACCGTCAGCCCCAACACCACGATCTTGCTGGCCTCGCGCACCGCCTGCAAGATCGGCCGAATGGAGGTCAGGCTGCCAAGGAGCGAGCCGTCCAGCCCGATGTTTTCGAGCTTTTCGTATAGGGCCAGGAGGTCCTGCAGGGTGGTGACCCGGGGCTGCAGCTCGGCCCGCACTTGACCCGCGGCCTCTGCTGCGGCCTCTTCCGCCGCCTGTTTCCGGGCGATTATGGAGGTGGCGGTGTTGGAGGCCACCAGAGCCAGCCCGCCCACGGCGACCTGGCCCAGGAACTGCCGCCGGCTGAGCGGCGCCTGTTTCGGCGGCGCGCTCGCCCCCTCCACCCAGCGCCCCAGCTCTTGCAAGGTCGCCTCATCCAGCGTCGCCAGACGGGCGCTGATGGCCGATTCGAGCTGCGCCCTGGCCTCCGCGCCCGTCTCCACGGGCATCTGCTCCTCAGACATGGGTTGCATTCCTCTCTCTTGCTAACTCGCCAGCGCCCGGGCCAGGCAGCCGGCCAGCGCCTCGTCCTGTCCCGGCAGCACCGTGCGCAGGTCCAATAGCAGCCGATCATCCTCGATGCGCCCCACCACGGCGGGTTGCCCGCGGCGCAGCGCGCGAGCCAATGCATCGGCACCGCGCACCGGGAGCGCCACCAACCTGGTGGGCAGCATCTCGCCGGGCAGGGAGCCCCCGCCGATGGTCGACTGGCCGTCCACCACCTGCGCCGCCACGCCCAGCCGCGCGGCCTGCGCCGCCAGCGCCTGCGCGCGGGCCTCCAGCTCGGCCAGCGGCAGGGCGATCATGCGCCAGACGGGGATTTCGCGCGCCGCCTCGCCCTTGAGATAGTGCAACAGATTGGCCTGGATGCCGGCGATGGCGGTCTTGTCCACCCGCAGCGCGCGGGTGAGGGGGTGCCGCCGCAGCCGCTCCACCAGCTCGCCGCGGCCCACGATGATCCCCGCTTGGGGGCCGCCCAGCAGCTTGTCGCCGCTAAAGGTGACGATATCCGCCCCGGCGGCAACGCTCTCTTGCACCGTCGGCTCGTGGGTCAGGCCATAGGGGCTGGTGTCCAGCAGCGTGCCGCTGCCCAGATCGTCCACCACGGGCAGGCGGCGCTCCCGGCCCAGGCGCACCAGCTCGTCCAGCTCGACCTGTTGCACAAACCCGATGATCTTGAAATTGCTGGTATGAACGCGCATGAGCAGGGCGGTCTGCTCACCGATGGCCGCCTCGTAATCGCGCAGGCGGGTACGATTGGTGGTCCCCACCTCACGCAGCAGCGCCCCGCTCTGCGCCATCACGTCGGGGATGCGGAACCCGCCGCCGATCTCCACAAGCTGCCCGCGCGAGATCACCACCTCGCGCCCCTGGGCCAGCGCGGAGAGCGCCAACAAGACGGCCCCGGCGTTGTTATTCACCAAAAGCGCCGCCTCAGCCCCCGTCAGGCGGCAGAGCAGCCCCTCGGCGTGGGCATAGCGCGACCCGCGCTGCCCTTGCTCCAGGTCATATTCCAGGTTGGAGTACCCTACGGCGGCCTGTTGCATCGCCGCGATGGTGGCCGCGCTCAGCGGCGCGCGCCCCAAATTGGTGTGAATGATCACGCCCGTGGCGTTGATGACGAGTTGCAGGGTGGGCTGGGCCAGCGCCGCCAGCCGGTCGGCCACGGCGGAGAGCACCTCGGCCATCGCTGGGCAGGCCGCGCCGCCCAGCACGCGCTGCCGCGCCTCGTCCAGCGCCATCCGGACCGCCCCGGACACCAGCTCGCGGCCGTAGATCGGCACGGCGGCCTGGGCCTCGGGCTGTTGCAGCACGCTATCCACGCTGGGCAACTTGCGCAGCTCACTCGGCATATTCCGCCTCGGCATCCCAGAGATAGCGCGCCAGGTCCACGCGGTCGCGCTCGTCGAATTCCACTCCTTCATCCTCCAGCAGGCTCCGTTGCAGCGCACCGCCTTCGCCCGGCAGGCTGACCCGCCCCTGGCTGTTGAGCACGCGGTACCACGGCAGCCCCTCCGGGCACTGATGCATGGCCCAGCCGACCATGCGCGCCCCTTGCGGCTCTCCCAGGGCGCGCGCAATGGACCCGTAGGTGACCACCTGCCCCTCCGGCACCTGAGCGATGAGCTTGAACACCCGTTGCGCGAATCCTTGCATGCCCCGATTATAGGGTCTGGTTCCGGAATGGGCAAATCCGCGCGCGAAGCGAGATTTGACAAATCTGGGGGAATCAGGTAGAATACCCTCGCTTGAATCGGGGCGCATTCGTCTAGCGGCCTAGGACACCTCCCTCTCAAGGAGGAGATCAGGGGTTCGAATCCCCTATGCGCTACTTCATGGTACACCCTACCATGACCCAAGGCTCGGCTTTATCAATTTGGCCGGGCCTTTTTTATTGCGAGCAAGGATCCCAAGGAGCTGCTCCCATGCCTCTCACCATGACCTCCCGCGCGCGCATGCTCACCGCCATGCGCAACAGGCAGCCGGACGCCGTGCCGGTGGCGCCCGACATCTCGAACATGATCCCCTGCCGGCTCACCGGCAAGCCGTTCTGGGATATCTATCTCTACCAGGACCCGCCGCGCTGGAAGGCCTATCTGAACGCCGTGCGCTATTTCGGCTTTGACGGCTGGCTGGACAACGCGCCGGTGCAGCTTCCCTACGAGATCGAGGAGGCCGCCGAGGAGCCCGCCTGGCGCGAGGCCATCGTCCGCCGCACGCCGGAGCGCATCTATACCCGCCAGCACGCCACCATCGACGGCGTGGACACCTGGTCGGAGACCTGCAACATCTATTACATCGACAACCCGCCCACGCGGGGGCTGGCCCTGGCCAAGGTGGACTTGCCGGAGCGCGCGCCTACCGAGTGGGAGGACGTGGAGCCGCGGACGCATTACGAGGGGGTGGAGGCGTTTCTGGAGGCCAAGCGGCTGATGGGCGACGCCGGTGTGGTCAGCCTGGCCGTGGGGCTGCCGGGGCTCAACGTCCGCGAGCCGGAGACGATCTATGCCTACTATGACGATCACGCCGGGACCGTGGCGCGCTGCCGGGCCGAGCACGAGCGCATCGTGCGCCGGACCAAGGAGTTGCTCAAGCTGGGGCCCGATTTCGTCCTCATCGGCATGTCCGGGCACATGATCGCCAACCCCGAGCCGATCTTTCGGGAGCTCTCGCTGCCGACGCTGCAAGAGGTCTCGGCGCTGTGCAAGGCCGCGGGCATCCCCAGCCAGATCCATTGCTGCGGGCCGGAATACGCCCTGGTGCGCATGGCCGCGGAGGAGAGCGACCTGAGCAGCATCAACCCGCTGGAGATCCCGCCCATGGGCGACTGCCACCTCGACGAGGTGAAGCGGGCCTTTGGCGCCAAGATCGGCCTGATGGGCAACCTGCACACCACGCAAGTGATGCTCATGGGCAGCCCGGCGGAGGTGGAGCGCGCCGCCAAGCAGGCCATCGACGACGCGGCCGCCGGCGGCGGGTTCATCCTCTCCACCGGCGACCAGTGCGGGCGCGACACCCCGGACGAGAATATATTCAAGCTGGTGGAGGTAGCGCGGACGTACGGGCAGTATTAGCGGTCGCCGCTAATCCGGCACCACCGCCGTCTCGACGCCCTCCTCCGGCGCGGGATACTTCATGTCGAACGACTTGAGCGTCTCGACGATGGTCCGCGCGATGACCAGGTTGCGGTACCATTTCTTGTTGGCGGGGACGATGTGCCAGGGCGCCCAGGGCGTGCTGCAGCGGGTCAGCGCGTCCTCGTAGGCGGCCATGTAGGCGCCCCAATACTGCCGCTCCTTCAGGTCGCCGAAGGAAAACTTCCACTGCTTGTCCGGCGTGTCGCGGCGGGACTCCAGCCGGCGCTTTTGCTCGTCCTTGGAGATGTGCAGGTAGAATTTCAGGATGGTCGTGCCGGTGTCGGATAGCAGCTTTTCGAACTGGTTGATCTGCTTGTAGCGCTGCTTCCAGACCTTCTCCGGTGCCAGGTTGTGCACCCGCACCACCAGCACGTCCTCATAGTGGGAGCGGTTAAAGATGCCGATGTAGCGACGGCCCGGCACGGCCTGGTGGATTCTCCAGAGATAGTCGTGGGCCAGCTCTTCCGCCGTGGGCACCTTAAAGCTGGTCACCTGGCAGCCCTGCGGGTTGATGCCGTGCATGACGTGTTCGATCACGCCATCCTTGCCGCCGGTGTCCATGGCTTGCAGCACGATCAGCAGCCGGTGCTTGTCCTCGGCGAACATCACCTCTTGAAGATCGCGCATCTTGGCGCGGAGGCGCTCCAGCTCTTTCTCCGCCTCTTTTTTGCTGTGGAACTCGTCGCCGGTATCCTCCGGGTCCCAGTCGGACAGCTTGACTTTGGTTCCCGGCTTGACCGCATAGGAGTCTTTCATCGCGCGCACCCTCCCTTATCTTGACTCTAGCCACCCCGGCAGCTCGCGTATGCTGGGCAGGATCGCATCCGGCCCGGCGGCGGCGAGCTGCTCCCGCGTCTGCGTGCCCGAAAGCACCGCCACCGTCCAGACGCCGGCGTTCTTGCCCTCCAGCACGTCCATCACCGTGTCGCCGATCTTGACCACCGCCCGCGGATCGCGCACGCCCAGCTTGGCCATGGCATCCAGGATCATCGCCGGGGAGGGGCGGCCTGCTCCCACCTGCTCGGAGCTGGCGTAATAGTCCAGCAGCCCCTCCTCCGCCCAGCGCAACTGCGCCACGATCCGCTCCACCACCTCGGTGGGGAAGCCGCTCCCCGCGCCGATGGCGATACCCCGCGCCTTGAGCGCAGCAAAGACCTCCCGCGCGCCCGCCATCTCGCGCACGCCCGGCAAGCCGCGATCCAGCTCGACCAAAAAGGCGGCATAGATGGGGTCCACCAGCGCCGCCGGCCCGGACACGGCCGCCAACAGCGCCTGCACCATCTCGCGCTTCTCCTTGCCCCGCTGGCCGCTGACCGTCTTGGCCTCCAGCGCCAGGCCGTGCTGGGCGAAGGCGCGCATCATCGCGCCGATGACCAGGGGATGCCCCTCCACCACGTCATCCATGGTGGTTCCCGCCATGTCGAACATGGCCAGGCGAATCGCCGTCTTGTCCACGGTTTTCCCTTTCAACTCAGTTGGCCGACCCATCGCAGGCGATCGCCAGGGCGATCTCGTCGGCGGTCTCTTCCGGCGCCATAAAGCCCCTCAGCAGCATCACGGGCAGCACCTTGATCAGCCCGCGATGGGCCACATAGAGGTTGATTCCCTCGGCGAAAAGAAAATGGCCCTGATAGACGAGGTCATTGCGGCCAAAGCCCCAAAAGTCACGCCCCTTTCCGCTGAGGGTGCTCATGTCAACCGTGTGCTCGTATTGCTCGTAAGGCATGCCCCACATCATTTTCCACACCCACTCTGCGGCGCGGCCCCGGTGGAGCCACCCGCCGGATTTCACAGCGGCATTCTACAACGGGGCGGCTCCGAGCACAAATAGGGAGCCACCCAGATAGGACCAGCGTACTATTTCCCCATCCAACCCGTGCTGGTATCATGGAGGTACGGGCAGCCTGTCTGGCCATGCATGGCTATGGCGAGGGGTGAGGGCATGAGACGCAACATCTGGAGCGTGGAGGAACTGGCGCAGATCCTAAGCGCGACCAACGAGGCCAATACCAACGCGGACTATTACCTGGCCTCGGGGACGCTCAACGAGGAGAACACTGCCCTGATGCAGGCCTATCGCCAGGGCTTCAAGGCCGCCTTGGGCAGCATCGCGCGCGCCGTCGGCGCGCCCGCCAGTTGCCTGCTCGAGCTGGATGAGCGCGCGCCCCAAGAGATCTCGGCGCGGGTTCGCCGCTCCACCCTGCTCACGGCGTCGCGCTGACCCCGGATTACGCGCTAACGAAACAAGCCCCGGAGGCATTCCTCCGGGGCTTGTCGCTTGCTTGGCGCAAGCTACTGGTTGAACCAGACCTCGCGGAATTGCTCGCCGTGGCGGATCACCAACTCGCCGGAGCCAAAGTCGGCGTGCGCCCAGGGGCTGTCCACCAGCGGGTAGCCGTGCAACTGGATCGGCTGCCCAGCCACCGTGGGCGCGACGTCCCAGCCGGTGACGAACCGCCCGATGGAGGGCGACTCGTAAGCGAGCGCGCCGTCCTTCTCCTCGATGCGCGCTGCCTTGAGCGCCCGCACAAAGGCGTCAAAGCTCCCCCAGTCCGCCTCCCGCCCGCACTCGACGATCCAGGTGTTCTCCGGGGCCGTGCAGATCAGCTCGCGCCCGGCGTATTGCCCATAGTCGCCCACCTGCATCCCGTGCTGCGAATAGATGCCCACATAGCCCTTGTTGACGCGGGCAAAGGCCCACTGGCCCTCCAGGCGCACCTCGTCCAAGCGCGCCCGCTCGAAAAAGCAGTGGGTCATCCAGGCGAACTCGCTCAGCCGCCAGGTGAGCGACATCACGTTGCGGTGCTGGATGACGCGCGGCAGGGTGGTGTGGCCCGACCAATAGTCGGGGCGCAGGCCGGAGCCCTCGCCGCAGGTGTGCGGGCACGACCAAAAGATGCTCACCTTGTTCTGCAGGGTCACCTGCGCCACGTGCGTGGAGGACTCGTATTCGCCCTTGCGATGGTCCTGCAGGCCGGAAACCATATAGTCGGGCGTGCGATAGACGACGAAATCGGCGTGGGGCGCGGTCCCTCGCGAGATGCCCTGGCGCTGCTTGGATTCGACCACCGCGCTCTCGTCGTTGGCGATGTCATGCAGGAGCTGGGGCAGCCGGTAGAGGCTGCTGGCCAGCGACACCGGCGACATGCCGCTGGAGCCCTTGACCAGCGAGCCGGTCCCATAGAGCACCCAGCAGGTGGGCGAGGTCCCCTCGAAATCGGGGTACTTGAGATTGATGCCATAGCTGCGCCCGTGGGTGGTGCCGAAAACGCCCCGCAAGCTATCGGCGGCCAAGTTAAAGAAGGCGTAATCCAGCACCGCCCCGGCCATCTGCTGCAGCTTATAGTCCTCGCCGATGGCGAAATCATAGACATTGAGCAGCGGCGCGATGTTGACGGGGTAGTAGGAATTGGAGTGCCATTCGTCAAAGCCGAAGCGCCCGCGCTGCCGCAGCCACTCGGTGATATACATGCGGCCCTTGGTGGCGTGGTAGAGGCCGCGCTGGCGGCTGTTGGTGAACTCGTCCAGGGGGAAGAGCTGGCCCGCCATCCACTCGGCCACGTGGAAGAGCAGCCGGTGGTTCTCCGAGCCCATGTACATCACCGTGTCGCCCGGCTCGTCCACCCAGTACTTGAAGCCCAGCACCGTGTCCTTCATCATCGCGCTGATCTGCGGGCTGAGCTGGGGGCTCTCGCGCCCGCGCTCCCAATACATCAGCCGCAGGATGCCCTGGATGACGAAATCGGCGCAGTCCTTGCGCGCGGCGATGAACTCGCAGGTCTCGCGGATGGCGCCCTCGTCGATCTGGTCGTACTGGCCCAGGGCATAGCGCGCCACCTCGGTCCAGATGGGCCGCCGCTCGATGTTGCCGGCATAGACCTCCAAGGCCAGCCGCTTGCGCTCGTCGTAGCGGTCATAGCCCTGCGGCGCGGCCACCGGCGTGGCCTTGTGGATCTCATAACTGGCGGAGGTGACAGGGCGGCCCTGGGCGTCCTGCCAGGCGCAGGCGATCTGGTACAGGCCGTCAGGCAGCTCGTCCCCCCGGCATAGCGCGACCACGCCCGCCGCCGCAGCCTGAACCTCGCGGATCACCTTGCCATCGGCGAGCAAGCTCACCTTGAGCGGCAGCGGACCCGGCGCGAGCCCCAACCTGGGGCCAACGATATGCTCGGGATAAAAGATGTCCCGCTCCAGGGTGATGCTGGACAGCTCGCGCTCCACCTGCTCGCGCGCCGCCGCCGGGATAGCCGGGTCCGTCGGCACGGCGGCGCTGACCGCGCCATCCGTGACCTCCAGGCGGAACCCCACCTGGGCCATGCGCGCCAGCCGAAAGATGGCCACGTTGACCACGTTCTCGCCCGCCGAGAGGGGGGCCTCGAAGCGATAATCGTAGACGCCGCCCACCGCATTGATGGGATGGCCCGCGGTATCATAGACGACCCGGCCGTTGACAGAGACGAGCGCCTGGGAGATCATGCGCGTCACCAGCCGCCATTGCCGCATGCCGGGCTGGTCCGGCGTGAGGCGCGTGGAAAGGAACGCCGCGCCCAGGTGGTTCGAGGTGTTATAGGTGCCCCAGGAGAGATATTTTTCGGGGCGGCGCACCAAGGCCCAGCGCTCCGCTTTGCCTCGGAAACGATCTTCCTGCCCCTCGCAAGGGGTCGCCGCCAGTAGGGGCTGCGCCTGCTCGTTGATCTCGGCCATGGCGGAATGGCCGACCGAGGCGCCGCGCTTTTCAAAGTAGGTCAGGCCCTGCACCTGCGCAGAGAGGTCCTCATAGAAAGGCCCCAGGATCAGCCAGGGTTTGATGATCTCGCCCGCTGGCACCTGGCGTTGGAAACCCTCGACCATATCGCACCTCCATGTGCAAAGGCCTATTCCTGGCGATCAGGAATAGGCCCTTTTCTCACTTGGTCATTCCCCGCCTGCTGGCTAGAGCAGCGCCAGCATGCCCTTGACGTAGCCCAACGATTCGGCCATGCCCGGCACCGGATCATCGGGGTCCTTCTCGAATTCCAGCGCCACATGGCCCTTGTAGCCCAGGCGCAGCAAGGTCTGCAACACCGCCTTCATGTCGATGACGCCGCGGCCGATCTCGCAGGTCCGGCCTTCCGGCACGGCGGAATCCACATCCTTGATATGGAAATCGTGCATCCGGCTAAAGACCTTCTGGATATGCTCGATGGGGTCCTGGCCCAGACGCTTGGTGTGGCCGATATCGGGGCAAACGCCCATGCGCGGATCCATGTCCTTGACCAGGTTATAGGCATCCAGCGGCAGCGGGTACTTGCTATCGCCCGGCCCGTGGTTGTGGATCGCCAGCTTGATGTCGTACTCCTGGACCATCTGGTTGCAGAAGGGCAGCGCCGGGATATCGGGGCTGGCGGTGATCACCACCATGCCGGCGGTCTTGGCGTACTCGAACACCCTGCGGATGAAGGCCTCGTCGTTGGGCATGTACACCACGCCGCAGCCCACGAGCTTGATCCCCGCATCGGCCACCTTGGCCGCGGCGGTTTTGATCTGTTCCGGCGTGGAATCCAGGGCCAGGTGAAAGTCCTTGAGCGAGATATACTCCACATCGAGCCGCTTGTTGATGGCGATGGCCTCGTCCAGCGGAAACTTGCGGACCGAGTACGAGGTCACGCCCAGCTTGAGCCGCTTGTCTTTCATGTCTCAGCCTCCTTGTGAGATGTGGGCGTCCTGCCGTCAGGATCTGGCTGCACTATAACACGTTCTGC
>JAAYEA010000173.1 GCA_012689325.1 Chloroflexota bacterium | reverse complement strand
TGGCCACCAACTGGGGCGACGCCAAGGCGCTTTACCAGGCCTGCCAGGAGCGCGGCGTGGCGATCACCTTTTGCCACCAGCGCCGCTTCGAGGCCTCCTTCGTCAAGGCCAAGCAACTGCTGGACGCGGGCGCCATCGGCGACCTCTACCGCATGGAGGCCGGCTGCGACAACATGTTCGACTGGGGCACCCACTGGTTCGACATGTTCTTCTTCTTTAACAACGAAGAGCCCGCCGAGTGGGTCATCGCCCAGATCGACGTGGCCAAGCGCAAGGAGGTCTTTGCCGCGCCGGTGGACACCGGCGGCGTCTCCTGGGTCCGCTTCCGCAACGGCGTGGAGGGGCTGCTGGCCACCGGCAGCGCCATGATGGGCGGGGCGCGCATCCGGCTCCTGGGGAGCGAGGGGATTATTGAGATCATGGGCAGCGACGGCGCGCCGGTGCGAATCCGCCGCCGCGGCGCGGGCGAGTGGGAGCCCGTGGCCCTGGACGCCGGCGTGCCCAACGCCCAGGCCACCGTCGCCTCCGTGTTGGACCTGCTCGACGCGCTCAAGACGGGGCGCGAGCCGCTGCTCAGCGGGCGCAAGGCGCTGCAGGCCACCGAGCTGATCTTTGCCACCTACGAGTCCAGTCGCCGCCGCGGACAGGTCCGGCTCCCGCTGGACGTGGACGACTCGGCGCTGATCGCCATGCTGGATACCGGGATGATTGGGCCCAAGGCGTGAGGTTGGGCCAACCACGGGGATTGCGAAAGGAGCGGGACGTGAACATCCTGATGCTGTGCACCTCATTGGGTTTCGAGCACACCTACCTGCCCGACGCCGAGGTGGCGCTCAAGCAGATGGGGCTGGAGCAGGGCTGGCAGGTGCGGACCACCCACCTGCTGAGTCGCCTCTCAGCGGAGAGCCTGGCCAAGGTGGACGTGCTGGTCCTGGCGACCACCGGCAACCTCCCCTTCACCGACGAGCAAAAGCAGGCGCTGCTGGATTTCGTGCGCGGCGGCAAGGGGCTGGTGGGCATCCACAACGCCACCGACACCTGCTACGATTGGCCCGAATACGGCGAGCTGATCGGCGGCTGGTTCAAGGGCCACCCCTGGACGCAGGAGGTCAAGGTCATTGTGGAGGACACCGCCCACCCCGCCACGCGCCGGCTGGGCAAGTCGTTCCGCATCTATGACGAGATCTATACTTTCAAGAACTGGGACCGCGCCAAGACCCACGTCCTGATGCGCCTGGACAACGCTTCGGTAGACCTCGCCAAGGGCAACCGCGACGACAACGACTATGCCATGGGCTGGTGCCACGCCTACGGCGCGGGGCGCGTCATCTACACCGCGCTGGGGCACCCCGACGCGCTTTGGCGCGTGCCCTGGTTCCTGCAGCACATCCGCGGCTGCATCGAATGGGCCGCCGGGACGGCCGAGTGAGCGAGGCGCGGGGCGCGATCAACGTCGGCGTGGTGGGCTATGGCTATTCGGGCCGCGCCTTCCACGCCTACCTCGTGGGGCTGGCCGAGGGGCTGCGCCTGTATGCCATCTCGACGCGCGACCCGGCGCGGCAGGAGGCCGCCCGCCGCGAGCACCCCGAGGCCCGGGTCTATGCGACCATGGGCGAGCTGCTGACCGACCGCGCGGTGGAACTGGTGGTGCTGGCCACGCCCCACGACACCCACCGCGACCTGGCCATCCAAGCGATGAACGCAGGCAAGCATGTGGTCACGGACAAGATCATGGCCATGGACGCCGCCCAGGCCGCCGAGATGATCGAGGCCAGCCAGCGCAACGGCGTGCTGCTCTCGGTGTTTCACAACCGGCGCTGGGACTGGGATTATCTCACGGTGAGACAGGCCATCGCCGAGGGGTGGCTGGGGGAGCCGTACCTGTTCCAGACGGCGATCATGCGCTACCGCAGCCCAGGCGGCTGGCGCGCCAGCCTGGCCCACAGCGGCGGCATCCTCTTCGACTGGCCCGCCCATCTGGTGGACCAGGCGCTGCAACTGGTGGGGGCGCCGGTGCGCGCGGTCGATTGCCAGACCCTCTCGCGGGCCCACTGGGATTCGGACATCGAGAGCTATGCTCGGCTGAGCCTGCGCTTCGCCAACGACGTGGTCTATGAGATCGAGGTGGGCAACCTCGCTGCGGCGCCCAAGCCGCGCTGGTACGTGCTGGGCGATGGCGGCGCGCTGGTAAAGTACGGCCTCGATCCGCAAGAGGCGTACCTGAAGCAAGGCCGCATCGAGGCGGCGGAGGAGGACCCCGCCGACCGCGCGCGGATCACCACGCACGTCCGCGGCCAGGAGGAGAGCTGGACCGTGGAGAGCGTGCGGGGAAGCTGGACGGCGTACTATTGCAATATCGCCGGCGCGCTGCACCACGGCGCCGAGCTGGCCGTCAAGCCGGAGCAGGTCTATCAGGCCATGCGCGTCTATGACGCCGCCGCGCGCTCCGCCCGCACCGGCGAGGTGGTTCATCTGGAGTAAGCGAAAAACAACCACAGAGGCACAGAGAACACAGAGAGGATTTTGGCAGGGGAGAGAAAAGAAAGATATCTCGGTGTCCTCTGTGTCTCGGTGGCGCCATCCCTGCTGGAGTAAGCGAAAGACAGCCACAGAGGCACAGAGAACACAGAGAGGATTGGGGCAGGGGAGAGAAAACAAGGATATCCCCTCTGTGCCCTCTGTGTCTCGGTGGCGCCATCCCTCAAGGAGAAGAGTATGACGCTGGTATCGGCGCTGGGCGAGCTGAAAAAGGCCCAGCAGGGGGGCTATGCCGTCCCCTGTTTTGACACGTTCGAGATGCAAGGCACGCGGGGGATATTCGCCGCGCTGGAATCCCGGCGCGCCCCGGGCATCATCGGCCTGTACACCCGGCTGCTGGACGAGCCCCATGGCCGGGCCCTGACCCAGTTCGTCCGCGTGATGGCCGAGGAGGCGACGGTCCCCGTCTCGATCATGCTGGACCACGGGGCGAGTTTCGAGCATTGCGTCCGCGCGCTGACCTTTGGTTTCACCGACGTGATGTACGACGGCTCCAAGCTGTCCCTAGAGGAGAACGTCGCCGCCACCCGGCAGATCGTCCAGGCGGCCCATGCGGTGGGCGCGGCGGTCGAGGCCGAGCTGGGGCACGTCGGCTCGGGGAGCGAGTACCAGGAGTTCGGCGGGCGGGGCCAGGGCTTCACCGACCCCGCCGCGGTGGAGCGGTTCGTCGCCGCGACCGGCGTGGACGCCCTGGCGGTGGCCATCGGCACGGCGCACGGGCAATACGCCGGCGAGCCCCGGCTGGACCTGGCGCTCCTGGACGAAATCCGCCGCCGGGTGGAGATCCCGCTGGTGCTGCACGGCGGCTCGGGCCTCTCCGACGCCCAGTTCCAGGCGGCCATCCGCGGTGGCGTCGCCAAGATCAACATCTTTACCAACCTGGCGCTGGAGGCCACGCGCCGCGTCGCCCAGCGCGCCGCGCAGGAGCGCCCCTCCTTCGGCGACATCACCGAGCCGATCCGCGAGGCTTTCCAGGACGAGTGCGCCCGCTTCCTCGACGTCTTTCTCGCCTCCGGGCGGAGCTAGCGGGCAGCACATGAAGATCACCGGCATCCGCTTCGTCCGCATCAAGGGGACCTGGGATTACGACGGCCCATTGGGGGAGGACCGCTCGGCCAGCCCGCTGGGGCTCTATCCCGAGCTGGCCCCGGCCCGGCGCACCTGGCCGATCCCCCACGTGGAGGGGGGCAGCCCCTACCCGTTGCAGGCTATCTATGTGCTCGTGGACACCGACGAGGGCGCCAGCGGCCTCTATGGCAACATCCCTGCCGACGAGGCGCGGATCATCGCCACGCAACTGGCGCGCATCGTCATCGGCGAGAACCCCCACGCCGTGCAGCGGATCTGGGACAAGCTCTATCGCTCCGCCGTGACCGGCCGCAAGGGCCCCACCATGCAGGCCATCAGCAAGCTCGACCTGGCGCTGTGGGACCTGAAGGGCAAGCTGCTGGGCGCGCCGGTCTATGAGCTGCTGGGCGGCCCGACCCGCGACCGCATCCCGGCCTACGCCTCCATGTTGGGCTATTCCGCCGAGCCGGAGCGGGCGTCTGAGCGCTCGCGCGAGATGGTCGCGCAGGGGTACACCGCCATCAAGTGGTTCTTTCGCTACGGCGCGGGCGACGGCCCCGAGGGGCTGCGCCGCAACCTGGCCCTGGTCCGGGCGGTCCGCGAGGCGGTGGGGCCGGATGTGGAGATCATGTTCGACGCCTGGAAAAGCTGGGACGTCCCCTATGCCCTGCGCATGATCGAGCTGGCTGCCCCCCATCGCCCCTGCTGGTTCGAGGAGCCGGTGATGCCGGACATGGTGCGCGATTACGCCGAGATCAGGCGGCGGGCCGCGGGACGCGTGCTGATCGCCGGGGGCGAGCACGAGTACACCCGCTGGGGGATGCGGGCGCTGCTGGAGGCGGGGGCGGTGGATCTCTTGCAGCCTGACCCGAGCTGGGCCGGCGGAATCAGCGAGATGGTCAAGATCTGCGCCCTGGCCTCGGCGCACCAAGTCCCGGTGTACCCGCACCACGGCGGGCTGGCCTCGGCGCACCTCATCGCCTCCCAGTCGCCGACGCTCTGCCCCCGGCAAGAGTGGATCTTGCAGGCGGGGCGGCGGGACAACCACTTGTTGCGGCACAAGATCGAGCCGGTGGACGGCCATTTCGCGCTGCCCCCCGGCCCAGGCCTGGGCCTGGAACTGGACG
>JAAYEA010000172.1 GCA_012689325.1 Chloroflexota bacterium | reverse complement strand
GGTCCCTGGCGACTCCGCTCCCTGGCCTAGTTCGCCGCCAGTATCTCCCGCGCCCGGGCCACGTCCGCGCGGATTTGGGCCACCAGCGCCTCGGGCGAATCGAATTTCCTCTCCTCGCGCAGCCGCTGGACGAAGCGCAGGGCCATGGGCCGGCCATAGAGACCATCCGCCGCCTCGCAGGGCGCCCCGCAATGCTCCAACAGGTGCGCCTCGATGGAGCGCGCGCCGTGGTCAAAGCTGGGCCGCACGCCGATATTGACCACCGCGGGATAGGCTCCCTCGCCCAGGTCGGCCCAGACGGCATAGACCCCGTTGGCGGGGATCAGCTTGCCCGGCGGGGGCTCCAGGTTGGCGGTGGGGATGCCGATCCGCCGGCCGCGCTGCGCCCCGGTCACCACGGTCCCGGCGATCCGGTAGGGCCGCCCGAGCCGGTGGGCCGCCTCGGCCACGTCCCCGGCGTGCAGCAGCGCCCGGATGGCGGTGCTGCTGATGAGGCGCCCGCCGTTGCTCACCGGCTGGACCACGTGGGTGGAAAAGCCCAGCTCCGTCCCCAGCTCGGCCAGCCGAGCGGCGTTGCCTTCCTTGCCCCGCCCCAGGAAAAAGTTGGGCCCTACCCACAGCTCGCGCAGGCGCAGGTGCGCGCGCAACGGCTCCACAAAGTCGCGCGCCGAGGTCGCCGCCAGGGCCGGGGTGAAGGGAATGACGACGAGCAAGTCCAGCCCCAGCGCCCGGACCAGCTCCTCTTTCTCATCCAGCGTGGTGAGCAACTCGGTCTTGGCCTGGGGCGCCAGCACGACGCGCGGGTGCGGGTCAAAGGTGACCATGCCGCTCAGGCAATGGCAGCCCCGGGCCCGCTGGATCAATTGCGCCAGGATGGCCTGGTGCCCCAGGTGGATGCCGTCAAAGGCGCCGATGGTGAGCACGGTCTCCTGGTCGAGATGGGCGGTGGTGAGTTCGTGGATGGTTCGCATTTATCCGTTCGTCGCAAAAACCTTGTCGGGCTGCCAGCGTCCGGTCCCCTCGTCGTAACGCAGCAGCGCCAGGAGCGCCCCCTCGGGGGCATAGGCCTTGAGAAGCTCCGCCGCGGTATCGGCGCCCGGCAGCGCGACCTGTTGGCCCTGCTGGATGCGCGCCGCTTCCTCGGCCCCCATGGTCCGGCCCGGATAGCGCGCCAGCGCCGCGTCCATGGAGATGAGGTAGCGCTCCCAGGAGCCCTCCCGGAGGCTGGCCACCAGCGCATCCAATGGCGCGGCCTGCTCCAGCGTGAACGGCCCGCTGGCGGTGCGCGTCAGGCGGGTCAGGTGCGCGCCGCAGCCCAGCGCCTGGCCCAGGTCGCGGGCGAGGGCGCGGATATACGTGCCCTTGGAGCAGGTCACCGCCACGCTCAGCACCGGCGGCTGCCAGGCGGCCACATCCAGCGCATAGATGGTGACGGGCCGCGGCTCCAGCTCGAGCGCGACGCCCTGCCGCGCCAGCTTGTGCAACGCCACGCCGTCGCGCTTGATCGCCGAGTACATCGGCGGGACCTGCGCGATCTCGCCGCGAAAGGCGGGGAGCGCGCGCTCGATCTGGTCCCGGGTCACGCCGCTGGCGTCGGCCTCGGCGACGATCTCGCCGTCGGCGTCGTCGGTGTCGGTGCTGGCGCCCAGCCGGATATCCGCCGCGTATGATTTGCGCCCCGCCATCAGGTACTCGGAGAGGCGCGTGGCCTGGCCCATGCAGACCAACAGGACGCCGGTGGCCATGGGGTCCAGCGTCCCCGCGTGGCCGATACGGCGCTCGCCGCTGGCCCGCCGGAGCGCGCCCACCACGTCATGGGAGGTCATCCCGCCGGGCTTGTCCACGTTGAACAGGCCGGATATGCGGCTCTCTCGCGGTGTTCCCTTGCTCATCGCCTTGCCCTCGGTGTGGCACAAGCCTCTGGCTTGTGTCTTTCCGACCCTCATCCCAGCGCGGACGCGCAACCCAGAGGGTTGCGCCACATGGGTTGCGCCACGCGGGTCTAGGCGCGCCCCTGTTCGCGCAGGGCGGCCCAGGTGGCGCTCAGAACCTGCTCGCGAATCTCGGCCAGCGTGCCCTGGCGGGTGAACCCGGCGGCTTGCGGATGGCCGCCGCCGCCCAGCCCAAAGGCCACGCCCGAGATGTCCACGCCGCGCTGGGCGCGCATGCTGGCCTCCACCTTGCCGTTTTTCTCCACCAGCACGATGGAAACGTCGGTATCGCGGGTGGCATCAAGAAAGTTGGCCAGACCGGTAGTGTCGCGGGTGCCCGCCCCGCACGCCTTGAGCATCTCGCGGCTCACCTCGGTCCAGATGACCCGGTCCTTCATCTGCACGCCGCCCAGGGCCCGGGCCCACAGGCAGATGCGCGCCAGGCTGTTATCCCGAAAGACCCGCTCGGTCACGTCGGCCAGCGAGGCGCCCGCCTCGATCAGGCGGGTGGCGGCGGCGAGCACCTCGGCGGTGGTATTGGACGTGCGAAAGCAGCGCGTGTCCGTCACGATGCCGGTGAGCAGGCAGAGCGCCACCTCCTCATCCAGCGGCAGCCCCAACTGGCGTATCAGCTCGGCGCACATCTGTGCCGTGGCCGCCGCGGTGGGTTCCACCCAGTTCACGTCGCCGAAAAGGACGTTGGTGACGTGATGGTCGATCACGATGACGGGCTTGGCCAGGAACGGCGCCTCCGCGTATTGGTTCGCGATGCGCTCCCGGTCGCTCGAGTCCAGGATCACGATGACCTCGGCCTGGGCCAGCGCCTCGGGCCGCGCCGGGCCGATCTCGTCGGCGCCGGGCAGGAACTGGAGCTCGGTGGGCGTCGTATCAGGGCACGCCAGGGTCACTTGCTTGCCGGCCTTGCGGAGCGACCAGCCCAGCCCCAAGAGCGAGCCAATGGCGTCGCCATCCGGGGTCACGTGGCAGATCAGCAGCAGCCGCTGCGCCTCAAGAATCAGCGTCTTCAGGTTGTCGGGTGGCGTCATGGTTGGCTTTCTCAGCGGCGATTTTTTCCAGCAGCGTATCCACGCGGAAGCCCCGTTCCCACGAGTCATCCCGCTTGAAGAACAGCTCCGGCACGAAGCGCAGGTGCAGTTGCGTCCCCAACTCGCGGCGGAGCCAGCCGGCGGCGCTGCGCAACCCCTCCGCCGCCGCCTCGATCTCCTCATCGGTGCCCAAGACGCTATACCAGACCGTGGCCTGGCGCAGGTCCTGCGTGATCGTCGCATCGGTGATGGTGGTCATCGCCAGCCGAGGGTCCTTGAGCTTGGTGCTGATCAGCTCGCCCATGACCTCCTTGATGAATTCGGCGGTGCGACCTTGTCTCTTTTTGGTTGCCATAGATCATGTGTCTCCCAAACGCGCCAAGGGCGGGCGCCGAGCCGTGGCGCAAGATGGCCGCGGCTGGCGGGCCGTTGGCTAGCCTCAAGCCTCGTCGGCGCTGACGCGCTCTTTGGTGCTGAACTCCAGGGTGTCCCCTTCTTGATAGTCCTCATAGCTCCCCAAGCCGATGCCGAACTCCATGCCCGTGGTCACCTCGCGCACGTCCTCGGTGAAACGCTTGAGCGAGGTGATCTTGCCCTCGTAGAGCACGGTGCTGGAGCGGCGCACGCGCACGGTGGCGCTGCGCACGACCTTGCCATCGGTCACCTGCGCGCCGGCGATGACGCCGATCTTGGGGATGCGGAAGGTGGTCAGGACGCGCGCGTGACCCAGCACCACGTCGTGGTACTCGGGGTCGAGCATGCCTCTGAGCGCCTTGGTCATGTCCTCCACCAGGTTATAGATAATGTTGTAGAGGCGGATGGAGACGCCCTCGGTCTCGGCCAGCTTGGCTGCGACGGGCGGGATCGTGACGTCAAAGCCGACGATCATGGCCGCGGAAGCCGCCGCCAGCATCACGTCGTTCTCGCTCACGTCGCCGGTGCCGGTATGCAGGATCTTGAGCTGCACCTTCTCGGTGCTCAGCTTTTCCAGCGAGTTGACGATGGGCTCGATGGAGCCCTGCACGTCGGTTTTCAGGATCAGGTTCAGCTCTTTGGCCTCGCCTGCCTGGATCTGCGCAAAGATCTCGTCCAGCGTCGTGGCCTTGGCCGCGCCCGCGTGGGCGCCCCGGCCAGCCTCGCTGGCGCGCTCCGCCGCGATGGTCCGGGCGGTGCGATCGTCCGCCGCCACCTCGAAACGATCGCCGGCGGCGGGCGCTTCGGGCAGGCCCAGCACGATCACCGGGGTGGCCGGCCCGGCCTCCTGGATGCGCTGCATCTTGTAGTCAAACATGGCGCGGACCTTGCCAGGGATGGCGCCGATGACCAGGCTATCGCCGGGGCGCAGCGTGCCCTCGTCGATGAGCAGCGTGGCCAGCACGCCCTGCGCCCGGTCCATCCGCGCGTCGATCACCGTTCCCTTGGCGGGGGCGTCGGAGAGGGCCTTGAGCTCGCCCAGGTCGGCCACCAGCAGGATCATGTCCAGCAAGGTGTCGATGCCGGTGCGCTGGCGCGCCGAGACGGGCACCGAGATCACGTCGCCGCCCCAATCCTCCACCACCAGCCCCTGGTCGGAGAGCTGTTGCTTCACCAGGTCCGGGTTGGCCTCCGCCTTGTCCATCTTGTTGATGGCGACGATGATCGGCACCTGGGCAGCCTTGGCGTGGTTAATCGCCTCGATGGTCTGGGGCATCACGCCGTCGTCCGCCGCCACCACCAGCACGGCGATATCCGTGGCCTTGGCGCCGCGGGCGCGCATGGCGGTGAACGCCGCATGGCCTGGGGTGTCGATGAAGGTGATCTTGCGCCCCTGTTTTTCCACCTGATAGGCGCCCATGCGCTGGGTGATGCCGCCGGCCTCGCCGCCCGCCACGTCCGTCTCGCGGATGGCATCCAGCAGCGCCGTCTTGCCATGGTCCACATGGCCCATCACCGTGACCACCGGCGGGCGCTCGGCCAGCCGCTTCTTTTCCGCGTCGGTATAGGTGCGCTTGGGGGCCTTTTCGCTCGGCTCCGGCTCGGGCTGGGCTTCCGGCTCCGGCGGCGCCTCGACCTTGATCTTGAAGCCCATATCCTCGGCGATCATGGCAGCGATGTCGTGGTCGAGCTGCTGGTTGATGTTGGCCATGATCCCTTCGGTCATCAGGTGCTTGATGACGTCGATCAGGCTCAGGCTCATGCGCTCGGCCAGCTCCCGCACGGTGATGGTGGCCGGGATCTCGATCACTTTGGGCGCGGGAGGCGCCGCGGGCGTCCGCGGGGCCGCCGCCGCTCCCTCGCGAGGCCCGGGCGCAGGCTGGCCGCGTTGCGGCGCGGGGCGTTGCCCGGAGCCGCGGTTGCCTTGCGAGCCACCCCGGTTGCCTCCCCGGGAGCCGCCGCGGTAATCGTTTCTTCCTCGGTTGTCGTTCGTTGATCTAGCCATGTTCCATCTCCTTCCCACGGGTAGCTGGCACGGCAAACGGGTGGGATGGCAAGCCCACACATCAGCGCGGCCAGGTGAGCGTTCAGAGGTCAGAAAGCGGCGAGCAAGCGGCGGAACGGGAGCGCTCGCGACGCCCATAGTCATGGCGGCGAGCTCAAGAGGGAGAAGAGGGAAGGCTATCGCGGCAAAGCGCCGGCGGCGCCATCAAATGGCGGGAAGAGAAACGATCCACAGCGCCCTGACATCAAGGCAACATGGCGTTCCTCCCGATAGCATTCTGGCCCCTACCCCCCGGCCAGACCTCGCTCTTTCTGTCCGTTACTGGCTCAGCTTTTCTCGGATGCCTCATCGTCATTCACTGCATCTGGCTGAACAATGGCGTTCTCATCGGCCTGATCGTCCACCTGCGCCCAGGTGGCCGCGAATTCGGCCAACATCGCCTTATCGGCGGGCGAGAGGGCGACCTTCAGGGCGGCTTCCAACTGCTTGCCCTTGGTCGCCCGCGCCCAACAGGATTTGCGGCGGCAGAGATAGGCGCCGCGGCCGGGCTTTTTCCCGGTTTGATCGATCTGGATCGTGCCATCCGGCGACCGCACGACGCGCACCAGGTCGCGCTTGGAGGCGATCTGGCGGCAGGCTATGCAGGTCCGCTGCGGCACGTGCTTGACGCGCATACCCGGCTACTCTTCCGTCCACTCCGTGTCCCAGCCCTTGCCGGTGCGGCTGGGGCGGCGCTTGCGCTGGGCCACCACATTGCCCGAGTTCTCGTCCAGGACGTACTGCCAACGTTTCTGGCGCCGCTGCTTCTTGGAGAGCTTTTCCTGGCGCTCGAACTCTTCGTCCTCGACTTCCTCATCGCCGGCCACGAACGTCCCTTCCGGCGCGGGCGCTTCCGCCGCGGCCGGCTCGGGCTCGGTGGCCGCCGCGACCTCGCCGATCTCGTCCAGCAGCTCCGCCTCGGCGACGGGCTCCGCCTCAGCAGCCGGTTCCGGCTCGGCGGCTTCCACCTCAACGGCGGCTTCGGGCTCCACGACGACGGCTGCCTCGGCGGCAACCTCCGGCTCGGCGGCGGCTTCCGGCTCCATGGCGACGGGCGCGGCC
Organism: Chloroflexota bacterium; assembly: GCA_012689325.1. Lineage (GTDB taxonomy): Bacteria > Chloroflexota > Anaerolineae > JAAYEA01 > JAAYEA01 > JAAYEA01. Next base: position 6,734 of record JAAYEA010000172.1, on the reverse strand, counting down.
TCGACGGCGGGCTCAGCCTCGGCCTCGGCGCTGACCTCGGCGACCGCCGCGGCCCCCTCGCCCTCGGCGGCGATCAGGCTTTCCGCCTCTTCCAACAGGGCAATGGCCTGGGCCCGGGCAGCGTCGCGCTTGGCCGCTTCCTCGGCGGCGAGCGCCGCGGCCTGGGCGCGCTCCTCGGCGTCCACGGCGGCCTCGCTCTCGCTCTTGATGTCGATCCGCCAGCTCGTGAGCTTGGCGGCCAGCCGGGCGTTCTGCCCTTCCTTGCCGATGGCCAGCGAGAGCTGGCTATCCGGCACGATCACTGTGGCCGTGTTGGTCGCCTCCGTGATGATCACCTCGGCGACCTTGGCCGGGCTCAGGGCGTTGGCAACGAACAGCGCCGGGGAGGCGTCCCAATTGACGACATCGATTTTTTCGCCGCCCAACTCGGTGACCACGTTCTGGATGCGCACGCCGCGCACGCCGACGCAGGAGCCGACGGGGTCGATGCCCTCTTGCAGCGCCACCACCGCCACCTTGGAGCGCGCTCCCGGCTCGCGGGCGATGGCCTTGATCTCCACCGTGCCGTTAAAGATCTCGGGGACCTCCAGCTCCAGCAAACGCTTGAGGAACTGGCGGTGCGTCCGCGAGACGACGATCTGCGGCCCGCGGCTGGTCTTTTGCACCTCGGTGACGAACGCGCGCAGGCGCTGGCCGGGCTGATAGGACTCGGTGCGAATCCGCTCGCTGCGCGGGAGGATCGCCTCGACCTTGCCCAATGAGATAATGACGTTGCCGCGCTCATCCACGTTCCGCACGGTGCCGTTGATGATCTCGCCGGCGCGCTCGACGAACTGGTTGTAGAGCAGATCGCGCTCCGCCTCGCGGATGCGCTGCAATACCACCTGCTTGGCCGTCTGCGCGGCGATGCGTCCGAAATCGTTGGGCGTGGTCTCTTGTTCGATGGCCCCACCGATCTCGGCCATGGCATCCACCTTGCGGGCGTCCACAATCGAGATCTGGGTTTCCGGGTCCTCCACCTGCGAGACGATCTCGCGGACGACAAAGACCCGCGCCTTGCCGCTATCGGGATCCAGCCGCACGCGGATGCTCTGGTTCGCGCCAAAGTCCTTCTTGTAGGCGGAAACCAGCGCAGCCTCGATGGCCTCGATGATCACCTCTTTGGGCAGGCTTCTCTGATTGCAGACCTGGTTGATCGCGATACGGAAATCATTCTTCAAGTTGCCGGCCTCCTGCGACGCACTGGAAGCAAAAGTTTGTCCCCCCGACACGAAGAAAAGTGGGGGAGGCCCACTTTTTCGCGAGGGAGGTATCAAGTAGCTCGTAGTATAGCACAGTCCAGCGCTTTATGCAAATGCGGAAAGGGTCAAAACTCGATGCCGCGCTGGGCGCGCACGCCGCGGTCGAAGGGGTGCTTGACGTTGGCCATCTCGGTGACCAGGTCCGCCGCCTCCAGCAGCGCGGGGGGCGCGTCCCGCCCGGTGATGACCACGTGGGTGCGAGGCGACCTCTCCGCGCGCAGCCATTCCACCGCCGCGGCGGGGTCCACCCAGCCAAAGCGCAGCGGGTAGGTGAACTCGTCCAGCACCACCAGGTCATAGTCGCCGCTGGCGAGCTTGTCCTGAGCCAATTGCCAGCCCTCCCGCGCCTTGGCGATGGAGGGGCCCAGGTCAGCGGCCTGCCAAGTGAACCCCTCGCCCAGGGTGTGCCACTCCAGCCCCAGCCGCTGGGCCGCCTGGACCTCGCCCCAGCGCCCCTTTTCGCTCTTGATGAACTGGATGACGCAGCAGCGCAGCCCCTGGCCCCAGGCGCGCAGCACCAGCCCGAGCGCGGCGGTGGTCTTGCCCTTGCCGCGCCCGGTATAGACGATGAGCAGGCCTCGATGGTCCCTTTCAGTCATATGATCCTTTCGGCTGCGCGAGCGCGGCTGGTCGCTCCGTCGCTCTGGGAGGCCGAGGCTCCAGCCGGATTCTGCGCCGCCGCCCCGGCTAAAGCTTCGACCTCCAGGGCTCTGCGGCGCTTCTGTCGCCCCCAAGGGCTTGGGCCGAGCCCTGACAAGCCCCACCCGGACTTGACAACGGCCTCGCTCCGGGGTACAATGTAGCTACATCAAGTAGCTACATTTTGGGAGCCGCCGATGCCGGAAGAACTGGGAATCCGCGAACTGAAGAACCGCGCCAGCGAGATCGTGCGCGCCGTCCGCGAGAGCGGCGCCGAGTACGTCATCACCCTGCACGGCAAACCCGTGGCGCGGCTGGTGCCGCTGGCCCCGGAAGAGGCCAGCCAGGAAGCCTGGGCCGAGCTGGACCGGCTGGCGCAGGAGATCGCCGCCGACTGGCAGTCGGAGCGCTCGGCCCTCGAGCTGCTGGACGAGGCCAGGCGATGAGCCGAGTCGTCATCGACGCCAGCGTGTACGTCAGCCGCCTGCGCGCGGGCGAGCTGTACCACGCCGCCAGCACCCGGTTCTTTGAGGCGCTGCTCGCGCACCAGGTGGAAGCCCTCTGCCCGCAGATCGCGCTGCCCGAAGTGGCCGCCGCCCTCGCCCGCGGGCTCGACGACAGCGACCTGGCCGAGCGCGCCGCCGCTCAGCTCCGCTTGCTCCCCTACCACCGCTTCTACGACGTGGATGGCGAGCTGGCCAGCCGGGCGACGCGCCTGGCCGCCCAGTGCCGCCTGCGCGGTTGCGACGCCATCTATGCCGCGCTGGCGCAACGCGAGGGCGTCCCGCTGGTCACCTGGGACCGGCAGCAACTGGAGCGGGCCCCCGCCGCGCTCACGGTCTGGACGCCCGCCGAGGCGCTGGCCAGCTTGGCCGGCTGAGCGCAAGCCCCCTACCCCGCCAGCACTTGCTCCACCAACTCGTCCAGCCCGGACGGAAAGCCCACGCCATGGGCCTGCTCGTCCGCCAGGTAGACCAAGGCGTGCTCGGGGTGGTCGGGGATCCAGGCAGCGTACTTGGCTCGCCAGAGGTAAAGATGGGCCTCCAGCGCGCCCAGTTGCTGGGCCAAGTCGCCCGCCAGCGTCCCAGGCCGCTGTTGCGCCTTAAAGTAGGTGTCCTCGCGCAGCCACTGCAGCATGGCCTCGTTGGCCTCGCGCAGGGCGTGGATGGTGATGCCGCGGATGATGCCGTGCAGCTCCATCTCTTCCGGCGTGAACTGGGGATAGGCCGCGGCGAACGCCCGCTCGTAGCCCTCCCCTTCCACGCCCAGCCCCGGGTGGTTGCGATGGATCATCCCCAGGAGCCGCTGGGCGTGGTCGTTCTGGATCTCGAAACTGGCCTTGGCGGCCTGCAACAGGGCGCGCAGCGCCACCAAGCGGGCGCGCCGGGCGCGTCTCGCCTCGCGCACCCCCGCCCACCACTCCAGGATCGTCTTGGCCACGTAGCCCAGCGCGGCGATCACCGCGCCGACCACCGCCGTGCCCAGCCATTCAGGCAGCGTCAACAGATCAGGCATGCGTCACCTCGTCCTGGTCCGGCGCCCCGTCCTACTTTTCCATCTCGACCGTATACTCGCCCTTGCGCGCGGCGCCGTTGAGCCGGGCGCGCTTGAGGAAGAGCGCCTGCGCCGCCGGGACGTTGGCCTCCACGCCGCGCCAGGCGTTCAGGGCGGGCTCTTGCAGCGCGCGGGCGAAGGAGAAGGAGACCTGCCACGGCTGCGCCCCCGCGCGGTTCATGGCGTCCAGGTGGGCGGTGGCCAGCTCGGCCTCCTGCCCGCCGGAGAGAAAGACGATGCCGGGCACCGCGCCGGGGACCGCCCGCCGCAGCGTGCGCAACGTCGCCTCCGCCACCGTCTTGACGTCCGCCTGCGCGGGACAGCCCTTGCCCGCCAGCACCATGTTGGGCTTGAGCAACAGCCCCTCCAGCAGCACCCGATGCTCGGCCAGCGCGGCAAAGAGCGCGCGCAGCGCCTCCAGCGTGGCCGCCTCGCAGCGCTCGATGGTATGGTCACCGTCCATGAGCACCTCGGGCTCCACCACGGGGACCAGTCCCTGCTCCTGGCAGAGCGCCGCATAGCGCGCCAGGGCGCGGGCGTTGGCCGCCAGGCAGAAGGGCGTCGGCAGCCCGTCGCCGATGGCGATCACGGCGCGCCACTTGGCGAAGCGGCAGCCCAGCCGGGCATACTCGGCCAGGCGCTCCCGCAGCCCATCCAGCCCCTCGGTGATCTGCTCGCCAGGGTAGCCGGCCAGCGGCTTGGCGCCGGTGTCCACCTTGATGCCGGGGACGATGCCCCGGTCGGCGAGATAGACCGGGAACGAGGTGTGGTCCACATTTTGCCGGGCCGTCTCGTCGTAGAGAATCACGCCGCTGATATAGCGCTCGATCTCGGGGGTGGTGAGGAGCATCTTGCGATAGGCGCGGCGCGTCTCCGCCGTGGATTCGACGCCCACGGACTTGAGCCGGCGGGTGGCGGTGCTGCTGCTCTCGTCGGCGGCGAGGATGCCCTTGCCCGGCGCGACCAGCGCCTTGGCCAGGGCCATCAATGCGAGCTTGTCCATCTTGCCTCCTTAACAGGCGCCCGGACTCCTCCGGGACCGGACATTGATATGACGCCTCTTGCCCCATTGTACGACATCCTTCCCACGCTGGCAAAGAGGAAAATCCACCGCAGAGGCGCAGAGGACGCAGAGAGATAGAAGCAAAAAAACCTCTGCGCTCTCTGTGTCTCTGCGGTGCAATCTCTTGCCAATCCTGGTATAATGGGCGCAGTGGCCGTTGTGCGAGATCATTCCAGGAGGAGCGAAACCATGAAAGTATTGGTGACAGGGAGCAGCGGGCGGCTGGGGCCGTTCGTGGTGCGCGAGCTGGCCGAGGCCGGGCACGAGCTGACGCTTTTCTCCCGGCGCGAGCCGGCGGAGGAGCTGCGCAAGTGGCCCTGGGTGCAAGGTGACATCGCCAATTGGGACGACTGCCTGCGGGCGGCGGCGGGCGGCTACGACGCCATCCAGCACCTGGCGGCGCAGCCCTGGCCCACCGACCACCCCGGCGCGGGCGAGCAGAAACTGACCCAGGAGCGCGGCCTGCCCTTCGACGCCACCATGCGCTCCAACATCATGGGCACCTATTACCTGTTGCAGGCGGCGCTGCGCGGGGATATCGGCATTTTCGTCATGACCGGCAGCAACTGCGCGCTGGGCCACGGCTACCGCATCAGCGACAAGCCTTTCCCCTTCCGCTACCTGCCGGTGGACGAGGAGCACCCCTCGCAGGCGGAGGATTCCTACTCGTACAGCAAGATCGCCGGCGAGATGCTGCTGGCCGCCTACACCAGCGCCTACGGCATGCGCACCTACGCCGTGCGCGCGGCGGGGATCTGCAACGAGCAGCGCCGCCGGGCCATGAGGGAGAACGCCAAGCCCGCCGCCGGCTGGAGCCCCTGGCTATGGGCCTGGGTCGGCAGCGAGGATGTAGCCAGTGCCCATCGCCTGCTGATGGAAAAGGCGACGCACATCGCGCCGCACGGGGCCTTTTTCTGCAACTCGGACGACACCTCGGCGCTGGAGAGCTCCCGCGAGCTGGTGGAGCGCTTCCGCCCCGACCTGCTGGGCATCCTCCGCAACGCGGAGGGGCACAGCACCTTTCTATCCAACCTCAAGCTGCGCGAGACCGTCGGCTGGCGGCATCGCACGTCGTGGCGATAGCGCTTATCGCATATCGCGGATCGCGGATCGCATATCGTCGGAACGGAGATCGGCCTGCGATAAGCGATTAGCGATCAGCGGCTACCAAGAGGGGCATCGTAAAGGAGAAGACAATGACCAACATCGTTGGATTGGGCGTGGTGGGCGCGGGGGCCATCGGCATCCGCGGAGCGATGATGCACCTGAGCCAGCCGGACGTGCAGGACCGGGTGCGCTTGGCGGCGGTCTGCGACCCGGTGCCGGGGCGGGCGGCGGCGGCGGCGGAGAAATTCGGCGTGGCGGCGGCGTACGACAGCTATGAGGCGCTGCTGGCCGACCCCCACGTGGACGCGGTGACCCTCTGCACCCCCATCGGGCTCCATTACCAGCAGGGGATGATGGCGCTGGAGGCGGGCAAGCACATCCACTTCAACAAGACCATGACCACCCAGGTGGACGAGGCCGACCGGTTGATCCAGCGCGCGGCGGAGAAGGGGCTGCGGCTGGTGGCCTCGCCGGGGATGATGCTCCACCCGCACAACCGGCGCATCCGCAAGCTCCTCCTGGAGGGGGCGCTGGGGACGCTGGCCTGGGCGGCGGCGGGCGCGGCCATCCTCGACTATCACGTCAAGGAAGAGTTCCGCACCGGCAACGACGTGCTCAGCAACGTGGATCCCTCCTGGTACTTTCGCCGCCCCGGCGGCGGGCCGCAGTACGACGTGACCGTCTATGCGCTGCACAACCTCACCGGCATCCTGGGCCCCGCCCAGCGGGTTAGCGCCATGTCCGGGCTGGTGCTGCCGGTGCGCGAGTTCCGCGGCAAGCAGGTCAGCGCCGACATGGACGATAGCACCCTGCTGCTCCTGGATTTCGGCGGCTCGGTGTTCGCTTTCGTCTATGGCACGGTGGCCGGGCGGGTGACGGTCGGCTTCCAGCCCAGCTTTTTCGGCACCGCCGGCTCGATCGTGGGGACCAAGATGGGCGAGCAGGAGCTCAAGATCGAGGGCGAGCACCAGCCGCACGTCATCGGCCCGCACGGCGCCATGGCCGAGTCGCACGTCTTTGAGGACCTGATGCAGCTCGTGGACGCGGTGCGCGAGGGCGCGCCGACCATC
>JAAYEA010000171.1 GCA_012689325.1 Chloroflexota bacterium | reverse complement strand
GGGCCCTCACCGAGGGCGAGGTCGTCTCCGGTGCCAGCGGCATCACCCAGCAGGTGGCGCGCATGCTCTACCTGAACCAGGAGCAGACCCTGGACCGCAAGCTGAAGGAAGCAGTGCTGGCCACCGAAATCACCCGCCTCTACTCCAAAGAAGAGATCCTGCAGATCTATCTGAATGAGATTTATTATGGCAACCTCTCCTACGGAATCGCTGCCGCCGCGGAGACCTACTTTGGCAAGCGCGTCCAGGACCTGACGCTGGCCGAGTCGGCTCTGCTGGCCGGGCTGCCTCAGGCGGCCGGCCCTCACGACCCCTACACCAATCCAGAAGGGGCGAAGGCTCGTCGCGCGGTCGTGCTCAACCTCATGGCCCGCCAGGGGCACATCAGCCAGCAGGCCGCGGACCTGGCCGCCCAGGAGCCGCTCAACCTGCGCCCGCTGACCATCGAGATCAAGGCGCCGCACTTTGTCATGTATGTGCGCGGGCTGCTGGAGGAGCGGTACGGCAATCAGATCTACCGCCGCGGCCTGCAGGTCTATACCACGCTGGACCTGGAGATGCAGCGCGACGCCGAACGAGTCGCCCAGCAGCACATCGAGAGCCTGAAGGGGCACAACGTCAGCAACGCCGCCGTGCTCACGGTCAACGCCCACACCGGCGAGATACTGGCCATGCTGGGCAGCGTCAACTTTTTCGACGACAGCATCCAGGGCCAGGTCAACGTGACCCTGCGACCTCGCCAGCCCGGCTCCACGGTCAAACCGCTCGCCTATGCCGCTGCCTTCGAGCGGGGCTGGAGCCCGTCCACCATGCTGATGGACGTCCGCACCGAGTACCCCGGCGGCCCCGACGGGCCCTATGTCCCGGCCAACTATGACAAGAAGGAGCACGGGGCGGTCTCTCTGCGGCAGGCGCTGGGCTCGTCCTACAACATCCCCGCCGTCCAAACGCTCAACGAGCTGGGCGTCCCGGCCATGCTCGAGATGGCCGAGCGGCTGGGCATCACCACCTGGACTCGCCCCGACTATGGGCTATCGCTGGTGCTGGGCACCGCCGATACGACCATGATCGAGCTGGTGAGCGCCTTTACCGCCTTGGCCAACGCTGGGGTGCGCGTCACGCCTAACCCGATCCTACGCGTCGTGGATTTCGAGGGCAACACGCTGGAAGATATCGCGAGCCAGCCCAGCGGCGAGCAGGTGCTGGACGCGCGCATCGCCTTCCTGATCACCAGCATCCTCTCGGACAACGAAGCCCGCGCGCCTGCCTTGGGCCGCCAGAACAACCTGGTCCTCTCCAAGCCCTCCGCAGCCAAGACGGGCACCACGGAGGACTTTCGCGACGCCTGGGTCGTGGGCTACACCCCTGACCTGGTCACCGGCATCTGGGTCGGCAACTCGGATGGCACGCCCATGGAGAACCTCCCGGGCGTCCGCGGCGCCGGCCCCATCTGGCAGAATTATATGGAAGAGATCCTGGCCGACCAGCCAGCGCACGACTTTCAGATGCCCCCGGGCATCGTCTCTCTGCCGGTCTGCCCGATCTCGGGCCACCCCGTCACCGAGGATTGCCCGCCGGCCCGCACGGATCTCTTCCTGGAGGAGGCCGCGCCCCAGGGGCCCTGCCCGGTGCACACCCGCATCGGCATCTGCCGCCTTAGCGGCCAGCGCGCCACGGAGCTCTGCCCTGCCGACCTGGTGGACGTGCAGGCCTTTACCGCCTTTCCCCTGGCCTACCGCCAATGGGCCGAGGCGCAAGGGTATCCCCAACCGCCCGTGGACATCTGCCCGATCCACAACCAGGGCAACAAGGTGCAGATCACCTCGCCCGCCGAAGGCCAGACCGTGGGCGGCCTGGTGGAGATCCGGGGCAGTGCCATCATCGACGAGCTGGTGCACTATATCCTGGAGTACGGCATCTCTCACGACCCCGGCGGCTGGGGGCTGGTCCGCAGCGCCACTACCGTGCGTGTGGATGGGGGCACCCTGGGTTTCTGGGACACCCGCGAGCTGGAGAACGGGCCGCACACGATCCGCGTGCTGGCGGTCAACAGCCACGGGCAGACCGTGGAGGCGCGGGTGCATCTCTATGTCTTTAACGGCGGGCGCGAGTTGACGCCCACGCGCTGGACCACCGTGACGCCCACGCTCTCGCCCACCGCGACCTTCACCTGGGCCCCGACCCAGTCACCCACGGCGTCTCCCACCTTCTCGTCGACTCTCCTGCCCTCCGTCACCGCGACGGCGACGCCGCCTGCCACGGTGACGGCGCCGCCAACCGCTTCGCCCATGCCATCCTTTACCCCCACCCAGAGCCCCACGGCCGCGCCCACGCTAGGCCCGACTCTGGTTCAGTTGCCGACCAGCGCGCCTACGCCCACCGCCACGGACACGCCTCCGCCGACGCAGACGCCCGCCCCCACGCGGACGCCAGCCTTCGGCCCCACGCTGGTCTTTCCGCCGACCGCGACGCGCACGCCCAGGCCCTGAGCTTGCCCCCGGGGCCCAGCTCGCGATCTGGTCACCGCGCGAGTTCTGTCGTATAATGATCCCAGCCCTCCGGGATCGTGGCGGAGAGGGCAACCTGGTCTCTGCGAATCGTCCGCCAGCGAAAGGAAGAGCTCGTGAGCGATCAACTCGGCCCCAAGGCCGCATCTGATGAGCGCCCGCCGCGCAGCAACCTGGCCGCTGGCCTCGCCATCGGCGCGGCCCTCGGCATCGTCTTTGGGGTGGCCTTGGATAGCATCGGCGCAGGGCTGGCCATGGGCATTGCCATCGGCGTTGCCATCGGCGCGGGCATGGACCATGGGGACAAGCTCAGCGGCAAGCAGCGCTAGAAGTCATCGGCACAACGGTTGATTGGGGACACCAGGAGGCACATCATGAAGCAGAACATGAGCTCGCTCGATCGGATCATCAGGCTGGCTGTCGCGGTGGTCATCGGCATCCTCTATTTCACGGGGACTCTCACAGGCTGGGTGGCCATCGTGCTGGGCATCGTCGCCGTTATCCTTGCCCTCACGAGCATCTTGGGCTTCTGCCCCCTCTATGGCCTGCTGGGGATCTCGACCAAGAAAAGCTGACGCTCGCCCGGCGGCTGGCGTGATAGAAGACAAGTGGCGGGCGCCTGATTCAGCTGGCGACGCCCCTTTGGTGGTTGTTGTGCGCCCCGATAGGAGCCCAATATGCTCGCGCTCAACGAGGCCGAGATCCAGGTGCTGATCGCCGCGCAGAGGACCGCGGAGGCCCAGCGCCCGCTCACCCGGGAGGCCCTGACTGGCCGGGCCGGCGATTTCTGCCGATATCTGGTGGACTGGCAGCAGGCTTTCGATACCCTGGCCGCCAGAGAGTTACTGGTCCCTGGCGACGGCGGACTGCGGCTCACCGAGCGTGGCGCCGCCGATGCGCACCGCCTCGCCGAGGAACGCCCCGAGATGTGGTACTGGTATCGGCAGTACTACGAGGTCACCCGCGATAGCCCCGCCCACGCTGCCTTTTGCGAGCGAGTCTATGGCCGCAACCTTTGCCAGCACGGCTTTGCGGACATGGCGCAACTGGACAAGCTGATCGAGGTATCGGCCCTCGGCCCCGGCGACCGCGCCCTGGACCTTGGCTGCGGCAACGGCCTGATCGCCGAGTACATCTCGGATCGGACCGGCGCCCACGTCACCGGCATCGACAACATCCCCGAGGCCATC
>JAAYEA010000170.1 GCA_012689325.1 Chloroflexota bacterium | reverse complement strand
GATCCGCTCCCAGCGATCGCCCGCGACCCGATGCCAGTGGTTCTCCGCCGTCTGGGGGTAGTCGACGCCGGCATGGTAAAAGTCGTTCCAGTAGGGGTCGGGCATGCTGCCCGGCACCCGCTCGGGGTGGCGAAACTCGACGGCGCGCCGCACGATCTCTTTGGAATTCATGTCATTCTCCCTTACGTTGAGGCGGCCTGGCCTGGCCTGGCTGGGCCGCGGCGCTCTGTTGGCGGACCTGATGCCGCTCCGCCCAGACGATGGCGACGGTTCCGAGGAGCCCCAACACGGCGCCCAGAACCATCATGGCGCTGACTGACTCGTGCAGCACATAGCGCGAGATCATCAGCGTCATAAAGATGGTGGAATCGGTGATCACCACGGCGGTGCTGGCGGAGCAACGCCGGTACCCCTCGCCCAGGGCCATAAAGCTGCCGCCGGTGATCACCAGCCCCAGGAAGAGAAGCAAGGCCCAGGTGCCGGCGCTGTAGCTCCGCGAGAAGCCTCCCGCGTTCCAGGCGAAGGGGAAGGTGATCGCGCTGCTCATGGCAAAGACCGGGATCAGGATCTCCAGGCTGGAGAACCTGGACGAGAGCACCTTTTGCGAGCAGAACTGCACCGCCGAGGAGACGCCGGCCAGCGCCAGCAGGGCATTGCCCCAAAAGTGCTCGGGGGCCAGCAGGGTGCTCAGGGCCTGCCCGTTCCACCAGATCAGGATCAGGCCGCCGACCGAGATCACCAGCCCCACCCACTTGCGCCCGATGCCCTCGCCGATGATCCATTTGGCCAAGATCGCCATGCTGATGGTCTGCACCGGGGCCAGGATCGCCACGGCGTTGGTGGGGGCCTGGACCAGGCCCGCGTTATAGAGCAAATAGTTGCCGGCCCGGCCCAGCGCGCCCAGGATAACCCAGGGCAGGAGCCAGCGGATGCGCCGCCAGCTCCCTTTCCGCAGGGCAAAGACCGCCGCAAAGACCAGCACGCCGAGAAAGACCCGGAAGAACGAGATGGTATACGGGTCCACGGTGGCGGTGAGTTGCTTGACCGTGGAGGCCACAAAGCCCCAGCACAGGGCGACAAAGAAGAGCAGGGCGATCCCTATCGCATTATCACGGCTGTTGGTCATGCGGGCCGCCCCGCTGGCAACCCGACTCTTGCTTTGCCCACAGTGCTTCCCGCCTATCCCGCCGCTAGGGCCTCGACGATCATGGCATGCGCCGCCGCATAGTCCGCCGGGTCCAGCGAGTACAGCTCGGCCGCGCGCTCCGGCGGGGCGCCGACGAAGGCGGTCAGCGAATCCACCCGCAGCAACCGGGCAAAGGCCGCGTCGATGACCTCCTGCGCCCGTGCCGCTCCCAGCTTGTCCTGGAGCATCTTGAGCAGCACAAAGTCCTGGATGCCGGCGCGCAGCGCCTCGTAGCGCAGCGTCTCCACCGGCGCGCCGTCCGCTCCCGGCAAGACAAAGTGCATGTCGCCGGCGTTCCAGAAGGGCGCGCGCCAGCTAATCCGCTCGTAGGGCTTGGCTGGCCACAGGCAAAAGGCCCAGCGCAGGAAACCGTCCAGGTCGAGCCGCTGGGTGAGCCAGCCCAGCAGGCGCGCTTCCGGCAGCGGCGAGCGCAGGAAGGTGTTCGGGATCGGCGGCCCGCAGCAGATGTACCAAAGCATCCGCCCGTTCTTGCGCCGCAGCTCCCGGGTGATCTTCATGGTCAGCTCCGGGTCGCGGAAGGCGTTGGCCAGGTTGGGCACCCAATCCAGCACGGCGGAATCGGCTTCCCCCATGAACTCGTAATGGTTGATGGCGATCTTGAAGCGGAAAGCCGGGGCGGCTTTTTGCACGAAGCGCATCCGCTCGTTAAAGACCGCCACGTCGGAGGGCTCGTCGGCGGTGATGCGCACCCGCTCCATGCGCCCGGTGCGCTGGAAAAAGTCCGCCAGCAACTGGATAAAGGCGCTCAGCTCGCGGGCGGTGCGCAGGTAGGTGATGCGCTCCGTGGCCTCGTCGTAGCAGCGCACGCGGATGCTATCGGGCGCATCCGGGGCCACCTTGCCAAAGCCATAGTTCTCATCCACCCAGATGTTGAGCAGGCCAAAGACCTCGATCTCGCGGGCGATGCCATGCTTTTCCGCCAGCGCCAGTTGCCGCTCCAGCTTGGTCGTGTCCAGATAGAGCTGGCCCTGGCGATCGCGGCGCGCGTCCACGATGGCGTGCTCATAGACATAGGAGGGGTAGTGGGCGTCGAGGAAGCAGCGCTGGCCCGACCAGGGCATCTCGGCGGCGATGATGGTGACGGCCTTTTGGCCGAGCCGCGCCAGGCTGGCATAGTAGCGGTCCAGCACCTCGAAATGGGCGTCGCTCCACAGCGGCGCGTGGTGATGCAGGGCCACGCTGGTGGCGTGCTGCCAGAGGTCTAGGTGGAAGGGCCAGTCGGCGGGATCGGGCAGCGTGGCCTCGGCCACCTGCAAGGTGAAGGCGCCTCGCCAGGCCAACTCCTCATCGCCAAAGCCGAACTGGCCATAGGCCTTGATCTGGCCGGTATAGCTTCCCGCGGCCAGCGACTTGGGCACCGCGATGCGCACGTAGGCAGCCTGGGGCCGGTTGGCGGGAACCTGGATGTGGTCGGCCCGGTCCAGGTACTCGCTGCGCCAGCGCCGGTCGTCGTCCTCCAGGTAGCCCACGGGGAAGACCTCGACCGCCTCGGCGGGCAGCCCGGCGAGGTCGACTTGCAGGCGCACCCTGGGCTCGAACCCCAGCGGGGCGATCCAGTTGGCCGGGCCGACGGTCAGGGTGAAGGGCTCGCTGGCTTGCAGCAGCACTTGAAGCCCCACCACCTCGTTGCGCACCGCCGCGAGCGACGGCCGCTCCAGGAACCAGGCGCGGATATCGGTGGTGCGGGTGGACCATTCGAGCTTGACCAGGGCATCGGCCAGGCCGATGCGCAGATCCGCCGGTTGTGTCATGACGCTCCCTTCTGCCCGCCATCGGGGGCGGGCAAGCAAGATCGGATTTTGGCGGCGATCTCGTCCAGTTCCTCGTACGGGGCGCGACGGGGATAGCCCTCCGGCGTGCGCAGCCCAAAGCCGTCACCTGCCGTGCGCGGAATCAGGTGCAGGTGGATGTGCCAGACGTCTTGCAGGGCCACCGCCTCCGCGGCCATAAAGAGGTTCATCCCCTCGCAGCCCGTGGCGGCGCGCATGGGGTTCGCCAGCTTGGCGGCCAGCTCCATCAGCCGGGCGGCCACATCCGGCGGGCAGCCGAAAATGTTCCGGTAGTGGCGCTTGGGAATGATCAGGGTGTGCCCTGGCGTCACCGGGTGGATGTCCATGAAGGCCAGGGCCTCGTCGTCCTCGTAGACGACGCTGGCCGGGGCCCGCCCTGCGGCAATCTCGCAAAAGATGCAACGCTCCATGCTCGCCTCGCTAGTTGCAGTGAAAGACCGCCGGCCGCTTCTCTTTGAAGGCCGCCACGCCCTCCTTAAAGTCGTGCGACTTGAAGCACTGCATGTTGACGCGGCGCTCCAGCTCGTAGCCCTCCTCCAGCGTTTTGGTCAGGGCGGCGTTGATGCAGACCTTGGAGCCGCGGACCGAGATCGGGGCGTTGGCGGCGATCTCTTTGGCGTATTCCTCCACGCCCTGGGCCCAGCTCTCCTCCGGGACGACCCGGTTGACCAGGCCCATCGGCATTGCCTCCTCCGCCGTGACCCGCCGCCCGGTAAAGATCAGGTCCTTGGCAATGCCCGGGCCGACCAGCCGCGTCAGGCGTTGGGTGCCGCCGGTGCCGGGGATCACGCCCAGCTTGGCCTCCGGCAGGCCGAGCTTGGCGCCCACCTTGGCGATGCGGAGGTCGCAGGCCAGGGCGAACTCGAGCCCGCCGCCCAGGGTGTAGCCGTTCAGCGCGGCGATGGTGGGCATCTCCAACGCGGCGATCTTGTCAAAGAACTTTTGGTTGAGGACCAGCCACTTTTCAAAGTCCTCCGAGGTCATGGCGGCCATGTCGTTGATGTCCGCGCCCACCGAAAAGGCCCGGTCGCCATCGCCGGTAAAGATCAGCACGCGGATGCTGCCGCTCAGCGCCGTCATCACATCCAGCGCCGCTTGCAGCTCGCTGAGCATGGCTGTGTTCAGGGCGTTCATGACGTCAGGCCGCTTGAGCACCATGGTGCACAGCGGGTCGCGGCGGATGATGCGGATATGGTTCCAAGGCATGGTTCATACTCCCTTTCTACTTAAAGCTGGCCGCCAAGCCGAGGAGCGCATCCCGAAAGAGGCGGGGGTCCATCGTTTTCAGCTCGGGGGCCACGGCAGGGCGGAAGCCCATCTGGCCGATGACGTCTTTTTCCAGCGCGACGCCCGGCGCGATCTCGATGATCTCCAGCCCGGCCTCGCCGAGGCGCAACACGGCGCGCTCGGTGATATAGAGCGCGCGCTGGCCGCGTTGCCGGGCGTATGCGCCGCTATAGGTGATCTGCTCCACTTGCGGGACGAATTTGGATATCTTGCCTTCCTTGGCGATGGCGATTTGCCCATCTTGAACGCGGACGTCCACGCCGCCCGCGGTCAGGGTGCCGCAAAAGACCACTTGCTTGGCGTTCTGCGAGAGGTTGATAAAGCCGCCCGGGCCGATCAGCCGGCCGGCAAAGCGGCTGACGTTGACGTTGCCGAGGGTATCCACCTGGGCAAAGGAGAGAAACGTGGTGTCCACGCCGCCGCCATCGTAAAAGTCGAACTGGTAGGGGGCGTCCATGATGGCCTCGGCGTTGGCGGCTAAGCCAAAGTCGCCGCCGCCCGCAGGAATGCCGCCCACGGCTCCCTGCTCGATGGTCAGCGTGAAGCGGTCAAAGATGCCCTCCTCCGCCGCCACCGCCGCCACGCCATCCGAGATGCCAAAGCCGATATTGCAGATCGCGCCGGGCCGCAGCTCCAACGCCGCGCGCCGGGCGATCACCTTGCGGACATCCAGGGGCATGGGCGGCACGCTGCCGACGGGGAGGCGGATCTCGCCGGCATAGGCAGGGTTGTGGCCCGTGAAGGCGGACATGGTCTGGGCCTCGTCCACGACGATCGCGTCCACCAGGATGCCCGGGATTTGCACCTGCCGCGGGTCCAGCGAGCCGGCCTGGGCCAGGCGTTTGACTTGCACCAGGACGAGGCCGCCCGAGTTGTGCGCGGCTTGCGCCGCGGCAAGCGCTTCCAGCTTGACGCCCTCATGCTCCATGGTGACGTTGCCATGCTCATCCGCCGTGGTGCCGCGGATGACGGCGACATCCACGGGGAAAGCGGGGTAAAAGAGCTGCTCCTGTCCGGCCAGCTCGATCAAATGCACCAGGTCCTCGGCGGTGCGGGCGTTGCACTTGCCGCCCTCCAGTCGGGGGTCCACAAAGGTCTGCAGGCCCACGTGGGTGATCACCCCGGGGTGCCCGCCGGCGATGGCGCGGAAGAGGTGGGAGATCACCCCCTGCGGGAGGCAATAGGCTTCCACTTCGTTTTCCATGACCATGCGGCAGATATTGGGCGACCAAGACCAGTGCCCCGCGATCACCCGCTTGGTCATGCCGGGGTGCGCGAAGCGGTCGGTGCCCCCGCCCTTGTGGTCGCCCAGCCCGCAGGGATGGCAGACGGTCAGGTTGGTGGGCTGTCCGGTGGTCAGGAAGCGCTGTTCCAGCGCGGCCAGAATCTTGGTCGGCTCGTTGACGCCGCCGCCCGAGCAACTGACGATGATCGATGCCCCGTCGCGGACGAGCGCGACGGCCTCTTCGGCGGACATGAGCTTGGCTGCCATGACGTCAAGACGCTCCTCTATTTATGACAAAGCGCACGGCCAAGATTGCAGCGAATCAAGCTCTTGACCGTGCGCCATGATCGGGCAACTGCGATACCGTGGTCTATCGCGAGTACGGGTCCGCCGCGTCGCGCAGGCCGTCGCCCAAAAAGTTGTAGGCCAGCACTGCCAGCACCACGGCGATGCCAGGGATCAGCAACCAGGGCGCCAGCGCCACCGAGCGCAGGTTCTGGGCATCCTGCAGCAGCACGCCCCAGCTAATCGCTGGGGGGCGGATGCCCAGGCCCAGAAAACTGAGACTGGTCTCGCTAAGGATCATGCCCGGGATCGAGAGCGTCAACGAGGCGATGATGTGGCTCAGGAACGAGGGGACCATGTGCCGCACGATGATGCGGAACTCGGAGGAGCCCACCAGCCGCGCCGACATGACGAAATCCTCTTCCCGGAGCGACAAGAACTTGCCTCGCACCACCCGGGCCAGTCCGGTCCAGCTGATGAAGGAGAGGATGATGGTGATGGAGAAATAGACCCGTACCGGCGGCCAGTCCTTGGGCACCGCCGCGCTCAGCGCCATCCAGAGTGGGATCGAGGGAATGGAGCGGATGAACTCGATGATCCTCTGCACGACGGTATCATACACGCCGCTGAAATAGCCGGATGACCCGCCGATCAAGATGCCAAAGACCATGCTCATCAACACGCCCACCAAGCCAATGGTCATGGATACCCGGGTGCCCACCAGGAGCCGCGAGAGCAGGTCGCGCCCCAACCGGTCCGCGCCCAACACAAAGACGACCTGGTCATTACTAGCTGCGCCAAACAGGTGAAGGGTGCCCGGGATCAACCCCCACAACTTGTAGGGGTCGCCCTGGACCAAGAAGCGCAGCGGGACTTCGACGGAGCGATCGACCTCGAAGACCATACGCAGGGATTCCGGGTCGCGATGGCCCACCAGCCCGTAGGCATAGAGGCCGAGCCCGTTCTGGCCGTAAAAGTGCACACGCTGCGGCTGAGCATAGGCGAACTTGACGTCGTAGCGATGCGGGTCATAGGGGGCCAGGAACTCGCAAAAGATGGTGATCAGATAAAGCCCGATCAGGATGAATCCCCCCACAATGGCCATCTTGTGCCTGCGGAACTTCCACCACATCAATTGCCATTGCGTGGCGACGTAAACCTTGTCCTGACCTCCGCCTGGCGCGATCTCTTCGAGCTCGTTCACCAAAACGCCGTCTGTCATGTCAGTCGCCTCCCATGCGGATACGCGGATCTACCCAAGCGAGCAGCAGGTCCGAGAGCAAGGTACCGATCACCGTCAAAATGCTCAGCATCATCAAAAAGCTCGAAGCCAGGTACATATCCTGGTTCATCAACGCGCGTAACAGCAGCGGGCCGGTGGTCGGCAAGCTCAACACGACCGAAACGATGGTGGACCCAGAGACGAGGCCTGGCAATGCCCAGCCAATGGTGCTCACAAACGGGTTGAGCGCCACGCGCACCGGATACTTGAAGAGCAGCTTGCGCTCCAGCAGCCCCTTGGCTCGGGCGGTGGTGACGTAAGGCTTGCGCAGTTCGTCCAGCAGGTTGGCGCGCATGGTGCGGATCATTCCCGCGGTGCCGCTGGTGCCCAAGATGATCATGGGCAGCCAGAGGTGCCCCAGCATGTCCACCACCTTGGCCCAACTCCACGGGGCGGACTGGTATTGCTGCGAGAATAGCCCGCTCAGGCTCAGCCCGAACTTGGAAAAGGCGTACCACATGATCACCAGCGCGATCAAAAAGTCGGGGATGCCCAGGCCGATAAAGCCCAGCCCGGTGGCGATATAGTCAAAGAGCGAATACTGGTGCGTCGCCGAGTAGACACCGACGATGAACCCGATGATCTGCGTAAACAGCAGGGTGGCCAAGCTGATCACAAAGGTGAGCGCCAGCCGCTCCCAAATCAGCTCGTTGACCGGTTTGTTCCATTCGAACGACATGCCCATATCGCCCCGAATGAACTTGCCGATCCAGAAAAAGTACCGGCTCACCAGTGGGCGATCCAGGCCGTACTGCCGCCTGAGGGCCTCGAGCTGTTCCTGGTCGATGGTGTCGCCTCCAGCAGCGAGGTTGGCGACATGGGCGGTGAGATAGTCCCCTGGCGGAAGCTCGATAACAAAAAAGGCCACCAGCGAGATACCGACAAGCGTGGGAATCAGGAGCAACAACCTGCGGACGAGAAACTGGAGCATCGATTGCCTGGTCCTTTCCGTGATCGTTCTGGGCACGAGCCCCTGGCGGATTCGGGGCGGTGCGCACATCAACGCTGACCTGCACCACAGACGCCACACCACCGGCCAGTCACTGCGGGCAACGGTGGCAAGGAAAGCCGCTCGCGCCGCGACGCGAGCAGAGTCTCCAACGACCAGGGCACGAACCGTCGGCCGTTCGCGCCCACGAACCATGCAGACGAAAGACAGCCTATCCAGAAGCTAGGGGCGGTCCCTACATCCATTCCATTATAGCCAAACTGCTGGGGGCTGTCAACTCGCCTATGTCGCGCCCGCCTGCCGGGTCGAATGTAAGGCGCAAGTTGGGGATCATGACAATCCGTGACGAATCGCCTCGCGCCTCTTGACAAAGAACGTTTGTTCTGGTATAATTGCGCCATACAGAACGTTTGTTCCATTCAGCGAGCAGGCGTTTCGCGGTGAGGCGCCTGACTGGCGGGAGGGATTCCGATGGATGCCGAGCTACACGATCACGAGAAGCGAATCCTGCAACTGCTGGAGCGCAGTTGGCGGCAGGGGCGGCAGTGTCCCAGCGTCGAAGAGATCCGGCAGTCGCTGCAGCTTTCCTCCAAGGACCACGTGAAGCGCGACCTGGACATGCTGGAGAGCAAGGGGTACATCTCGCGCCGTTCCGGGGCGGCGCGGAGCATCCGGCTGCTCAGGGGCGCGCCGGATAGCGGATTTGACGCGGGCGGCGCGACGCGCAGCGTGCCGGTGGTGGCCAAGATCGCCGCGGGCAGCCCCATCGCCTGGCCGGACTCGGAGTCGGCTGTGCACGAGTGCGAGACCATCGAGTTGAGCAGCAGCTTGGTCAGGAGCCGCCAGCCGGTCTACGCGCTCAAGGTGCAGGGCGACTCCATGATCGACGCGATGATCTGCGATGGCGACATGGTCATCATGGAGCCGGTCGTGGACCCGGGGCTCTTGGTGGGAGGCGAAATCCTGGCGGTCTGGATCATCGATCGCGAGGAGACGACGCTCAAGAAGGTCTATCTGGAGGGCGATCGGGTCAAGCTGGCGCCGCGCAATCCGAGCATGCAGCCGTTCTACGAGCTGGCCAGCAACGTTCAGCTGCAGGGCAAGCTGGTGACCACGATCAGCCAGCCATAGGCGGGGGGAGCGAGATGACCGGTCGGCAGATGCTTGACTTTCAGGCCAATAGGATCGAGATGGTGCTGGCCAGCCACCGCGTGCCGGGCCGCGTCGCGGGCGGGCTGGTGACGCCTCGGCTCGTGCGCTTCCAGTTCGTGCCGCAGTTGGGCGCGCGGATAAACCGGCTCAAGACGCTATCCGAAGAGATCGCGCTCTGCCTGAATGCGGCGGATTGCCGCATCCATCGGCAGGAGGGGCAGATCAACATCGACATCCCCCGCTCCGAGGCAGGGCCGGTGCGCCTGTTGCCGCTGTGCAGCAGGCTGGCCGCCACGCCGGGGTGCGCGCCGCTGCTGGGGCTGGATGAGGAGGGTTTCCCGGTTCTGCTCTCCCTGCCGGCGCCCGAGATCTCGCATGTGCTGGTCTCAGGCACCACAGGCTCGGGCAAGACCGCGCTGGCCCGGTCCATGATCACCTCGCTGGCGATCCACAACCACCAAGGGATGCTCCAGCTTGCTCTCATTGACATGAAGCAGCGCGGCCTCGCGCCGTTCCAGGACCTCCCGCACCTGCTGGCCCCCATCGCCGGGACCGCGGAGGAGGCCGTCCGGCTGTTGGAGCGTCTGACTTCCGAGATGGAGCGCCGCGATGCCCAGCGGATCGTCTCGCCGCGGATCGTGGTGGTGGTGGACGAGCTGGCCGAGCTGGTCCTGCTGGGCGGCGAGCGCGCGCAAGAGCTGCTGACCAGGCTCACCCAGCGCGGGCGCGAGGCCGGGATCCATGTGGTAGCCTGCACGCAAAAGCCGCTCGCTAGCGTGATCGGCTCGCTGGTGAAGGCCAACTTTCCCGCCCGGGTCGTCGGCAAGGTGGCCAGCGCTGAGGATGCGCGCGTGGCGACGGGGCTCTCTGGCACTGGCGCAGAGCGGCTGGCGCGCGCCGGGGACTTTATCCTGGTGGCGGGGCATAGCCAGGTCCGCATCCAGGGCGCGCTCGTCACCGAGCGGGAGATCCAGCGCGTGATCAGTTGGCTGCACCAGGAGAAGCGCCGGAGGCGGCGCCACTGGTCGGAGGAGGGGGCGGCCAAGCCCGCCCTGCTGAGCGCGGGCCTGCGCCAGGCGGCCAGGAGCGTTCGGCCATGAGGAGGCACGTGTGGAGCACGGACGAGATCCGAGATCTGTTGTTGGCAACCCAGCAGGCGGGCGGGCTTCCCCAGGTGCTCTGCGGAAGCGATGACGAGAGCTCCAGGGCGGCGCGGGCCTACTCCCAGGGGTTCAGGGCGGCTCTGCTTTCCCTGGCCCTGGCTTTCGGCTTGGCGCCATCCTGGGGCTCCACGGCAATGGCTCTGGCCGAGGACGCTCAGGGCGATAACGAGGCGACAAGGGGTGCTAGATGAAGGTGATTCTGGGTTTGGCAGTGGTTTGTTTCTGTGTGGCGCTGGCGGTTTTCGTGGGCTATCGCATGAGCGCCGAGGCCATGGCCGTGGTGATCGGCGTCGTCTGCGGGGTGGTGGCGAGCATCCCCATGAGCGCGCTGATCCTCCTGCTCACCAAGCAGCGAAGGACGTCGACGGACTTGGGGCCGGAGCCGCACTGGGCGCAGCAGCAGTGGGCGCAGCCTCCGCAAGGTTGGATGCCGCAGCGCGGGATGCCGCCCGTGGTGGTGATTCAGGGCGGGCAGGCGATGCAGCGCCCCGAGATGATGCCGTTGCAGGCGCCGATGACGGCCACGATGCCGCGCGAGTTCCGGGTCATCGGCGAGTCCTGGGACATCGAGAAGGAGGACAGCCGTGATCAGCGGGCTTTTGTGGTATGACAACGATCCCAAGCGCTCGCTGGAGGACAAGATCCTCGCAGGAGCGCAGAGGTATCAGGCCAAGTTTGGGCGCTTTCCCAACACCTGCTACGTCCATCCCGGCGCGCTGGCCTCGGATGCGGTGCAGGTGCAGGGGTTGAGCATCTTGTGCGCGGAGAACATCCTGCCGCACCACTTTTTCCTGGGGGTCTCACAGCCGATGGCTTGAGATAGGTTCTTTCGATCACTACACACGCTGGACCAGGGGGTACGCCCATTGCGTACCCCCTGGTCGTTTATGGGGCAGGAGCCGCGCTCGACTTTTCGGCGAATTGGAGTAGACTGGACGAATGTGCCAGGACGCGATTGGGAGGGGTGCTTGGACGAGCTCGGACCTGTAGCGCGGCGCCATCTGCGCCGCAACTTTCGCCTGGGCGTGTTGAACGGCACCGCCTATGGCATGGCCGAGGCCATGATCGACTCCTCGTTGGTGATGAGTTGGTTCATCTCGCAGCTCACCAGCTCCAGTTTCTTGGTGGGCCTTGTCTCCCCCATCCGCAACGCGGGGTGGTTTCTGCCCCAGCTTTTCATCTCGGGATATGCGCAGCGCCAGGAGCGCAAGATGCCGCTCTATCATTGGTGCTCGGTGGTGCGCAGCGTCTCGCTCGGGCTGCTGGCGGCGGCGGTGTGGGGTTTGGGGGCGAGATATCCGGGGGCCCTGCTGGCGTGCCTGTTTGTCTTTATCACCCTGCTCTCGCTGGGCGAGGGCTTTAGCGGGATTTCGTTCCTCGATATCGTGGCCAAGACCATCCCCGCGCGGCGCCGGGGGTCGTTCTTTGCCTGGCGCAGCTTTCTCGGGGGGCTCTTGGCGCTGGGAAGCGGCGCGGCGGTGCGCTATATCCTGGGAGGGGCGCTGGGGCTGGCCTTCCCGGACAACTTTGCTCTGCTTTTCACCCTCGCTTTTGTGGGAATGACCATTTCGGTGATAGGGTTTTCGTCCATCGTCGAGCCGATCGAGCCGGTGGATGGTCGGGTGGTGCCGTTTGTCGCCCAGTTGCGGCGAGCCTGGGGCCTGGCGCGCCAGGACCGGAACCTCTCGCAGCTGATCATCGCTCGCATGCTGCTGGTGGTGGCCGGCGGCATCGCGACGCCCTTTTACATCGTCTATGCCAAGGACCACCTCGGCGCGCCGGCGAGCAGCGTGGGGACGTACCTGCTGACCTTGACGGTGTTCTCTGTCGCGGCCAACTTTGTGTGGAGCCGTATCAGCGCCCGGTTCGGCAACAAGATGGTGATCGTGCTTTCTGCGGCGGCTGGCATGGGCGCGCCCCTGGGCGCGCTGTCCGCGGGCCTGGCGGGCTCGCTGCCCCTTTTCTTCCTGCCCTTCGCGCTGCAGGGCGTCTATCAGAGCAGCATCATGATCGGCCAGGTCAACTTTATCCTGGATATCGCCCCTGGGGCGGACCGCCCGATCTATATCGGGCTGGTGAACACGATCCTGGGGATCACCAGCATGGCGCTGGCCGCGAGCGGCCTGATCGTCGATTGGGTGGGATACCACGCCTTGTTCGGCCTCGCGGCGCTCTTTTTCGCTCTGGGTTGCGGCGTCGCCCTCGGCTTGCGCGACCCGCGGGCCAAGCCGGCCGCTTCCCCTGCCGTCACTCCATAATGAAAGAGCCGCCCGGCTGGGCGGCTCTTGGTTTATCTCCCCGACTGCTTCTGGGCCTTGTACTTTTTGTAGAGGAAGGCCAGGTTAGCCTGGTGAAGCTGCTTGACCAGGCCATCCAGGGGAATGCGCGATTTGCCGCACGACTCGATGTCGATGGCGGCCAGCTCGCGCGGGGAGGCGCCTTTCTCCACCAGCTCGCGCGCCTTGTCCCGGATGTTGTCCAGGTAGCAGATGCTGTCTTGCAGGTCCTGTCGCAGCTCGCCGCGCAGCAGGATGTCGCCGTGCCCCTGCACGATGTTCTCGGGCTTGAGCTCCTGCACAAAGTCCAGCGCGGCGCGGAACTGGTCGGGATCGCCATAGACGATATAGGGCACCGGCATAACCAGGTCGCCGGTGAAGAGGATCTTGTCCCCTTCCACCATCACGATGATCGTGTCGGGCGTATGGCTGGGCGTATGAATCAGGCGCAGTTGCCGCGCCCCCAGGTGGATGAACAGCTCCTTGTCGAAGGTGATATCGGGCAGCCGCAGCTCGATCTCGGCCAGCTCGGGGTTCTCGGCTTTGGCCCTGTCCAGCGCCTGGGCGCCCGCCTGCGCCATCGCCTCGCGGCAGCCGCGGTGGGCGATGATCTCGGCCTCGGGAAAGAGATAGTTGCCATAGGTATGGTCGGCGTGGTGATGGGTGTTGATGACGTACCGCACCCCTTGGGGCACGCGACTCGAGATAAAGTCCACCACTTCCTTGGTTTCGCTGGGGAAAGGTGAGGAATCGATGACGATCGCGCCCTCTTCGGTGGTGATCACGCCCATCGCCACCTGCGCATACCGCTCGCTGATAAACACATAGATGTCGTCCGCTACGCGTTCTCGCCGCATTCAGACCTCCAACTGCATCGCCACGCCCCCTGGGGACATGGTGTAGCTGAATTATACAACATTGTCAAATCCTGGCAAACCCTCGTTGGGGTAACCTGCCGTGGGCATAGGGGGGGATGACGGGCCTAAGGCAGGCTGGCGGGCTCTAGCTGCCCCTCGCGCACGGTATAGAGCGTGGCTTGTTGCAGGAACTCGGGGGAAAAGCCCTCGATGTCGGTGGTGGTGACGATGGCTTGCTGCGCGCGCGCGAGCATCGCCAGCAAATAGTTGCGCCGGGCGGGGTCCAGCTCGGAGACCATGTCGTCCAGCAGCAAGATGGGCATCTCGCCGGTCTCCTGGTGGAGCCATTCCACCTCGGCCAGCTTGGCGCTGAGCGCCGCGGTGCGTTGCTGCCCGCGCGAGCCATAGATGGTCATGTCGGTGCCGTTCACCAGAAAGCGAAGGTCGTCGCGGTGGGGGCCAAGGAGCGAGGCGCCGCGCGCGATCTCCTCGGGCCGCTTGGCCGCCAGTTGCTCCTCAAAGGCCTGCCGGAGGCGCGCCACGTCCGGAGCGGCGCCTTCGGCTTCCAGCGAGAGCGCCAGTTGCAGGCCATCCTCGGCTCGCGCCGGCTGCGCCAGCTCGACGCTCGATTCGTAGGCCAGGCGCAGGTGCTCTTGCTGACCCGTCAGGTCGGGGTGGATGCCCGCAATCACCTCGTTCAGGCGGCCCACCAGCCAGAGCCGGCGCGCGAGGAGGTAGGCCCCCGTCTCGACCATCTGGCGGTCCCAGAAGCTCAATTGTTCCGGGTCCTGGCGCCGGTCGCGCAGGCGGCGCAGCAGGTGGTTGCGCTGGAAGGCCACCTGCCCGTACTTGTGCAGGGCGCGGTAGTAGCGAGGATCGATCTGGCAGAGGAGGGTGTTCAGGTAGCGCCGGCGATGGCTGGGCGAGCCATCCACGATCTGGATATCCTGCGGCAGAAAAAGCACGGCGTTGATGGCGCCGATCAACTCGCTCACGCGGCGGTTGACGCCGTTGACGCGGATGCCCTTTTGGGTGAGCTCGGCATGCGAATTGCCGTTTTGGCCCTTCATCAGGGTGATCTCGACCTGCAGCGCCTCGCCTCCCTTGGTCACCTGCCCCACGAGCCGGGCGAAGGGGAGGACGTCTCGTTCGGCCAGCCAATGGATCAACTGACGATCGGTCTCGGCCCGTGGCGAGGTGGCGGTGGAGAGGTAATAGATGGCCTCCAGGAGATTGGTCTTGCCCTGGGCGTTGTTTCCCTGCAAAATGGTAATGTGCGGCGGGAGAGTGATCTCCAGCCGCACATAGTTGCGAAAGTTGGTCAAAGATAGCGAATTGAGAATCATCTACTCGGCCTGCGCTTGGCCCGCGACATCACCTAGCGCGCGATGTGCATGGGCATGATGACATGCAGGAAATCGGACCCCCCCACTGGCCTGATGACGCCGGGGCTGGAGGCGGTGGAGGTCTCGAGCGCCACCTGCGCCGACTTGATGACGCTCAGCACGTCCAGCAGGTAGCGGGCGTTGAAGGCGATCTCCACCTCGGTGCCCTCGACCTGCGCATCCATCTCGCCCACATTATCGCCCATTTCGGCCGAGGTGGCCGAGATGGTCACATGGCCATTGCCGCCGGCCTCGCCCGGCGTGACCCGGACGCGCACGATATTGGCCGAGTCGCGGGCAAAGAGGAAGGCCAGGCGGATGGCGTCGCGAAAGCTGGCGGTATCCAATACGGTTCGCGTGGCGTGGGAGGCCGGGATGATGCGCTGATAGGGCGGAAAAGCCCCTTCCACCAGCTGGGAAACCAGATCCACGCTGGTCATGTGAAAAAAGACCTGGCTGCGCTGCGTCGAGATGACCATCTGCACCGCCTCGGACTCTTCGGCGCTGACCCGCCCCAGCTCTTGCAGCGCGCGAGCGGGGATGATCACCTCCTGCGGCTGGGCAACTGCCTGCGGGAGCTGGGCTTTCCGCACGGAGAGCCGGAAGCCGTCGGAGGCGGCCAGGGTCAGTTGGTCACCCTCCAGCTTGGCCAGAACGCCGGTGAGCACGGGGCGGCTCTCGTCCGTCGCCGCGGCCAGCGTAACCTGCTCGATCATCTCGCGCAGGCTCTCCGGGCCGAGGCTCACCTGGCCATCCTCGCCTAGCGTGGGGATCAGCGGGAACTCGGCGGCATCGATGCCCTTGATATTTGCCTCATAGCGAGCGCAGCGCAGGTTCAGCGTCTTGGTGCGCGCGTTCAGCGCCATGTCGATGCGGTCGGCGGGCAACTGGTTGACGAAATCGGACAGGAGGCGCGCCGGCACCGTGACCGCTCCCTCTTCCTCGATCTTGGCCCCCACCCAGCAACTGATGCCGATCTCCAGGTTGGTGGCGGAGAGCTTGAGCTGGCCCTTGTCCGTGGCCAGCAGGATGTTGGAGAGGACGGGCAGCGTGCTGCGGGTGGCCACGGCCCTCCCGACGGTGGATAGCCCCTTGGCGAGGTTCTCTTGCAGGCAGGAGATTTTCATCTTGGCGACCTCCCTGGATTTCGCTGGCTGGCAAGCCGATGGACCGAGCAGTCTCAAGCCTCAGCTTTCGCCTAGTATACTACAGAATGGGCAATTCGCCAAGCATATGAAGCAAAAAGCCATTGACAGGCTGGGTCTCCCTGCGGTATACTGCGATCATGATCCCCGCGCCGCTCCGCGAGCCGGGCGATCGTCGTGTTCAGCTCTCCTAGGAACCATCGCGCAGGCGGGACGCCACAAGTGCCGATCTCCATCGCACGCCTGGGCAGGGGCGCGGACCTGCCGCATCCACTCGGCAATCAGGGCCATGGGCCGGAAAGGGCAGGGTGGGAACGTGGATACGCCGGTTCGGATCATGTGGAGCTTTACCTTGGGCAATCCCTGGCGTCTGACGCCCAAGGAGGAGCGGGATAGGCTCCTGGAGCTCATGAGGCAGGACGAGATCAAGTGGAAGGCCGCCGGGGTCAAGTTGCTGGGCACCTTTACCGCCGGAGGCGAGGGCGGCAATGGCTATGGCCACACCTGGCTGCTGGAGGCGCCCAATTGGGATGTGGCGGTGGGGGTCAACACCGACATCGCGCTCGGCCAATGGGTCAAGCACATCGAAAAGTATGCGATCTGGTTCGGCTGGACCTTGGGCGTCGAGGATGCCTGGGCCAAGCTCTAGCCGTACATCTCGCGCGACTCGCAGGGTCTTCTAGACCACGATGACGTGGATCACGTGCAAAAAGGTGGGGTCGCCCGCCGGCCGGAGGAGCCCCGGCCGCGTGGGGGCGGTGGCCTCCAGTGTCACCTGCTCGGCGTGGATGACGTTCAGCGCTTCCAGCAGGTAGCGGGCGTTGAAGGCGATGGACATCTCGTCGCCCTCCACCGCGGCGGCGAGCTGCCCAACGTGGCTGCCGGCCTCGGCGGAGGAAGCGGCCACTTGCACTTGGCCGCGCGGCCCCGCGCCGGCGGGGATCAGGCGCAATCGCACGATATTGGCCGAATCGCGAGCGAAAAAGAGGGCCAGTCGAACGGCGTCGCGGAATTGGGCGGTGTCCAGCGTGGCGCGGGTGACATAGCCTGTGGGGATGAGCCGGCTATAGTCGGGAAAGCTGCCCTCGAGGAGCTGCGAGACCAGGCTGATCTTGCCCGCGCGGAAAAAGATCTGGCTGCGTTGCGCCGAGATGCTCATCGCCACCGGCTCGTTCGGCTCCTCCTGGCAGGCGCGGCCCACCTCTTGCAGCGCGCGGGCGGGGACCACCACTTCCTGGACGTTTCCCATCTCGCGCGGCAGCTCGGCGGAGCGCACCGAGAGCCGAAAGCCGTCGGAAGCGGCCAGGATGAGGGTGTGGCCCTCCAGCCGTAACAGCGCGCCGGTGAGCACGGGGCGGCTCTCGTCGGTGGCCGCGGCCAGCGTCACCTGCTCGATCATCTCGCGCCAGAGCTCCGGCGCCAGGGCGATCACCGGGTCATCGGGGGCGGCGGCGGGCAAGAGGGGAAACTCGACGGCGTCGATGCCTTTGATGCTCGTCTCGTATTGGGCGCAGCGCAGGTTGAGCGATTTGGTTCGCACATCCACCGCCAAGTCGATGCGCTCCGGCGGCAACGAGGTGACGAACCCGGCCAGCAGGCGCGCAGGGACCGTGATGGCGCCATCTTCGTCCACCTTGGCCCCCACGCGATAACCGATGGCCAGCTCCAGGTCGGTGGCGGATAGGGTAAGCTCGCCTCCGGCGGTGCGCAGCAGGATATTCGCCAGGACGGGCAGCGCGCTGCGGGTCGCCACGGCTCGGCTGACCATGGCAAGCCCCTTGGCCAGGTTTTCCTGGAGACAGGCGACCCTCACCGCGATCCTCCCCGCCTAGAGCGGCGTCTTGAAATCGTAAATCCCCTCGCGCGTGGACCACGCCCGTCCGCAGCCCGAGCACATCAACGCCTCGTCGCCCGGGCGCAGCTCGGCGCTGTGGCAGGCGGGGCAGCGGAAGGGGCTGGCGGGCAGCGGCGCGGCCTCGCCGGCCGTCCGGGCTCGCAAAAAGATGCTGGGGGTCCACTCCAGCGGCGCCGTGGGCGCCTGCAAGAGGCCATCCAGCGCGGCCAGGGCGCGCACGGGGATATGTCTCTTGAGCCAGGGCTGGCGAAAGGCGGAAACACACCGCTTGGCTTGCACATCCAGCCCCGCCCCGGCCAGCAGATCGCCGATGAAGCGGGGATGAAAGTCGAAATTCAGCGGCACGAACTCGTAGGGCTTCCGCGCAAAGGGGTTGTCCGGCTGCCGGCGGAGCAGGTAGCGGGCGATGGCCTTGAGGTTGCGCTTGTTGGCGAACTCCAGCACCAGGCGGCTATCGCTGGAGAGGATGCGGCGGATCTCGCCGATGGCCGTACCCGGCTCGGCCAGGTGGTGGATGACGCGCACCATGACCGAGGTGTCAAAGGCGCCATCGGCGAAGGGGAGGCTATAGAGGTTGCCCACCACGTAGGTGAAGCGCGGGTCAGCGCCCAGGCGCCGGCGGGCGTCCTCCATCATGGAGCGGGAATAGTCCAGCAGGACCACCTGCTGATAGCCCGCATAGAGGTCGGCCAGCCGCCCAAAGCCCGCGCCGAGGTCGACAAGGCGCCGCCCGCGGGGCGGGATCAGCGCGCGGAGGGCGATCCGCTCGGCGGCATCCTCGTACTCGCGTCCCTGCCCCTCCCAGAACTCGGTGCGATAGCCGCTGCCCTCATAGTCCATGACGGCCGGCGTGGCGTGTTCCTGGCTAGACCCCACTGGACACCTCTCGTGATAGGTTGCACGTGAAACGTGTGGGCGATGTAAAACGTGAAACATGGCCGGATTGGCCTGGCGGGGCGATGGCGCTACAATGCGAGCAGCTCACCGCGCCCCAAGGAGGCCCCCATGACCCGCATCGTGCTCGTCCGGCACGGACAGACGGAGTGGAACCGCATCGAACGCTTCCGCGGCCAGCTTGACGTCCCGCTCAATGACGCGGGACGCGCCCAGGCCCGCGCGCTGGCGCGCAAGCTGGCGACTTGGCCCATCACGGCCCTGTACGCCGGGCCGCTCGGGCGCACCCGCGAGACGGCCCGACCCCTCGCGGAGGCCCTGAACCTCCCCGTGCAAATCCTCGATGGCCTGCTGGACATCAACTATGGCCAATGGGCCGGGCACACGCCGGAGGAAGTGGCCCAGGCCGAGCCGGAAGCCCACGCCCTCTGGCGCGCGGCGCCGCACCTGGCGCGCCCCACCGGCGGCGAGACGCTGCAAGATGTGCGCGAGCGCGCTGTGGCCGCCCTGCAAGGGGCCATCGCTGCCCATCCCGGACAAACCATCGCCCTGGTCGGGCACCAGGTGGTGAACAAGGTGCTGCTCTGCGCCGTGCTGGGCCTGGATAACTCGCACTTTTGGCGCATCCGCCAGGATAACGCCTGCCTCAACGTCTTTGAGTACCGCGAGGGCGTGTTCGAGATCGTGACGCTGAACGATACCTGCCACCTGGCCACGATCTAGTATACGGCAAGCTGACCGCTTGTCAAAACCTCAGGCGCTCCGGCGGCTCGCCAGCCCGGCGTAGAGCGCCTCCAGCTCGGCGGCCTGCGCGGCGATGGACTTGACCGGCAGGATGCCCTGGCTGACCTGAGCCACCTGGGCCGGGTCATCCACGAGCCGCTGCATCTGACGCCGCAGGTCGGCCGCGTCCCCCGCCCGGAAGAGCCACCCCGCCCGTCCCTCCCGCACCAGGTCGGGCATGCCTCCGATCTCGGACGCCAACACCGGCACCCGCGCGGTCCGCCCCTCGTGGATCGTCACCGGCGAGTTCTCCGCCCAGACCGAGGGGACCACCAGCACGTCGAGCTCGGCCAGCACCCGGGCGATATCGGCGTGGGCAAAGGGCCCCTGGAAGCGGACGCCCGGCAGCTCCCGGGCCTGGAGCGCTTGCGCGTAAGCGGCGTCGGCCCCGGCGCTGCCATAGACCCACAGCTCCGCTTGCCCACTCAGCCCCGCCCAGGCGTCCAGTAGCACGTGCAGCCCCTTGTGCGGGGCGATGGTGCCAATGTAGCCGAAACGCAACGGCGTATGCGGGGTGCGGCCCTCGCTCACTTGCCAGGAAACGTCGCTGCCATTGTCCGAGACCCGGACGCGCCCGCGAAAGCCGTGCCGGGCGAACACCTCCGCCAGATAGGCCGAGGGTGAGATGAGGGCGTCCGCCTGGCGCAGGCAGCGCCGCAGATAGCGCGTCTGGTAGATGAACAGCGGCCACAATGCCGGGGCCAGCGCCCAGCGCTGCCACGGCCGCAGCGGCAGCTCGGCGCAGCCCGGGCAGCGCGCCCCGCCCAACGGGCCCGAACAGGGCCGCAAGCCCGGCCGCAGCAACTGGCCGTTGTAGCACAGAAACCAGTAGTCGTGCAGGGTGACTACTGTGGAAATACCCCGCCGCCGGCAGATAGAGATCAGCTCGCCGGAGAGCTTGAAGAGGTGCTGAAAATGCACCACGTCGGGCCCGCCGCCTGCGTAGCGATCGAGATAGGCGGCGAAATCGTGCGCGATCTGGGGGTTGCGAAAGCGCGCCAGGGCGCGGCGAGCCAGTTGGGTCGGGCCGGGCGGCGCGTTATAGTACACGCGATGAACCGGCAGCCCCGCGTAGGCGTCATCTTCCGCGGCCAATTCGCGCTCGGGGCGCCCCTCCTCCCGGCAATAGAGGGCCACCTCGTGGCGCTGCGCCAGCTCCCGCGCGAGCTGGTAGGT
>JAAYEA010000169.1 GCA_012689325.1 Chloroflexota bacterium | reverse complement strand
GGGCCTTTTTGAAAGCGCCCCCTTGTATGGTATAATGGAAATGGGCCATTGTTGCTTGATGGCAACATCTTGCGGGCATGATGCGTCATGCCCGCGGGCGTTTGATGCGGGACATGCCCCACCAGCCTCATCCGCGCATCGGTCCTGCCTTCCAAATGCGCGGCGAGCACGCTCGATGAGCGATGGAGAGCGAGAATTATGGGAAGGTCTTTGCACACGCGTTTAACCTTGATCGCCCTTTTGGTCGTGGTGACGTTGGCCTGGCCGGTGAGCGGCGCGGCCACGCCAGCGCTGCAGCAAGGCGGCGCCAGCTTGGCTGGCCTGCTGCCTCCGGAATCGGTCACCTCCGCAGGCGCGACGCTGCACGAGGCCGAGCTCGGCAGCGCCGATTTGGCCTACCTTTCGGCGGGCGCGGCCAACCCCGGCATCTATGCAGCGCGCGACTATTGGAACCTGAGCCCGTCCACCTATCCGGTGGTCGGCGGCCACAAGAGCTTTTTCTGGGACCAACTGGAGCCGGTGGAAGGCCAGTACGACTGGAACTGGATCTATAACTTTATCAATGATCAAGTGGCGCTGGGCAGAAAGGCCGCTTTTGGCATCAGCACCTACAGCGGCGACAACAACGGGACCTGGATCGGCGCGGACGGGGCCAAGGGCCTGGCCGTGCCCAACTGGTTCAAGACCGGCAGCTCTTTTGCCATCGTCACCTGCTCCAACGGCCACCAAATCCCCAAGTACTGGCATACCCGCTACCTGGAAAAGTATGGCGCGTTCGTGGCGGCGCTCGCCGCCGAGTTCGACGGGAACCCCAACGTAGCCTGGATCCAGATCGGGACGGGCAAGGACGGCGAAAACCAGCCCAGCTATGAGCGCTACGACGCCTGCCTGCAGGGCGCTGGGTTGGATCAGTTCCTCTGGGCCGAGACCTCTTTTGATATCACCGACTTGTACGTCCAGGCTTTCAACACGACGCCGGTGCTGTTCCAGTTCGCGCCGGTTTACCTGGGCGACTGGCAGCGCAAGGATTGCTCGGACTATGCCGTGAACAACGGCGCTGGCCTGATGCACGATGGGTTGGTGCCGGACCGGGAAAAGGCCTATGGCTCCAACACTACCTGCAACAACCTGGCGGGCCACTGGGACCCCATCGTCACCCACAATATGCAGGCGCCCATCGCCTTTGAGAGCTACCAGTCCTACCTGAGCGATGGTTCCGGCTTGCTCGACAATGCCAAGGTCTATTGGGCCATGCTGAACGGCCTGGCCAAGCATGCCGACTATATCAACCTCGACAAGTGCCTGCTCAACGTGTGCGATGCGCAATCCACCCTGCTGCTGCCGCTGCAGCCGCGGACCGAGCTCTTTCCCATCTACCGCTTCACCAATCAATACCTGGGCAAGACGGTGCAGAATACCCCCAGCGTTTGGGTGGCCCTGCGCGAGACCGAGCTGGCCTATTGCCCCGATGCCGGAAACTTTTCCTTCTGGCTCACCCAGGACAATGACGCCGCCTCGGGCCGCACCGTGGCGGTCTGGAACGTGGGGACCGCCGTCGAGGGGCGCTATACCCGCCGCACGGATCAGGCCACGGGCAACCGCTACATGTATTTCGACATCGCGGATGCCTATATCTATGACAACGTGCCCCAGGTGGAGATCAAGGTCACCTATTACGACCTGGGCACCGATCGCTGGCGCCTGCAGTACCACGCCCAGAGCGACATCTACAAGACCGCCGGCGAGGTGGCCAAGACCGACTCGCGCACCTGGAAGACCGAGACCTTCACCATCACCGACGGAAAGTTCGCCAACTGGCAGACGGGCGGCAACGATTTCCGCATCGACTCGAACGGCGATGGCGACGAGTACATCCACCTGGTGGACGTGCGCAAGCTCCAGGCCGCGCCGGTGCAGCTCTCGCTGTCCACTGGATACAATCTGATCTCGCTGCCGCTGGTCCCGTCGGACACGGCGCTCACTTCGGTGTTGGCGGGCATCCAGGGCAGCTACACCAAGGTGTTCGGGTTCACCAACGGGCAGTGGAAGCAGTACATCGTCGGCGCGCCGCCTTTCGTGAACACGCTCACCGACCTCACGGAAGAGATGGGCTACTGGCTCTACATGTCCGGCCCCGCCACGCTGAACGTGGCCGGGACCGCGCCCATCGCGACCCAAGTCCAGTTGCGGGCGGGCTCCAACCTGGTGGGGTATCCCTCCAGCACGCCGCGCAGCGTGCCCGACGCGCTGGCCTCCATCGCGGGCAAGTACACCAAGGTCTATGGCTACATCGGCGGGCAGTGGAAGCAGTACATCGTCGGCGCGCCGCCCTTTGTCAACAGCCTGACCCAGCTAGAGTCGGGGCATGGCTACTGGATCTATACGTCCGAGGCCTGCACCCTGACCATCACGAACTAGAGAACTCAGTCCCTAAGGGCCTCGAAAGACCCTTGGGGGCTTGACTTGGCGGCCCTTGCTCCGTCGCCATGCCCAACCCAAACTCCTGAAGGGAGACCTTTATCAATGAGAAGGCGTGCTTCCATCGGCACACTCGTCTTGATCGCGGCCCTGGTGGCGTCCACCTGGGCCTGGACTGGCCTCTCTGGCCATGCCCGGGCGGGCGCGGCCGCGCAAGTCGACCTGGCGCAGTTGCTTCCGCCTGCCGAGGGCACACCGAGCGCCGAGGACCTCGGCGCGGTGGACCTGGATGACGTGGACCTCTCGCAGCTTCCGGCGGGGGCCGGCTCGCCGGGCGTCTATATCCAGTTCGACGAGCCGACGCACAACCTGGACTATGCCCACGGCTACCCGGTGATCGGTGGGCACGCTCGCTTTAGCTGGAAGGCCCTCGAGCCGGGCTTTGACGGCGACTACCAGTTCGACTCGGCCATACTCCCTTGGGTGGAGCAAGAGGTCGCCCGCGGCAAGAAGGTCTGCATCGGCTTTGTCACCTACAACGGGCGGCAATATGGCGGCCTGACTGTGCCCGACTGGCTGATCACCCGCGATCCCAATGTGCGGCTGTATAACACTTATACCAACGATGGCTGGTACGTGCTGAACTATCTCAACGCCACCTACGTGGCCGAGTATAGCGAGATGATCACCCATTTTGCCCAGTGGGTGGCCGCCAACCCGGTGGTGCGCAACAACCTGGCCTGGGTGGAGATCGGCACCGGCCTCTTTGGCGAGAACCAGCCCACGGCCAACAACACCCACGATAGCAAGGACCGCATCTATTATCGGGATTACGCGCCCCGCCCCGGCGGCGGCTCGGGCTGGACCTCCGCCAACTGGATCGATCACGTGAACGCCGTGTCCTTGTTCTACCGGAACGCCTTCAACAGCGTGGGCATGAACAGCCTGCCCATCTTTACCAATATCGCCCCGACCTTTTTGGCGGCCTGGGAGCGCGACGTGACCTGCGACTATGCCGCGAGCATCGGCGTGGGCCTCAAGCACGCCGGCCTGCTGGCGGACCATGACAACGCCGCCGCCAGCTATGGGCCGCTGATCAAGTATGCCACCGGCGCCACCAAGGTGCCCATCTGCTGGGAAGGGTATGGCCCGGACACCTGGGGCACCCCCCTGGTGGACTGGTACTGGATGGTGCTGGGCGGCCTGGCCAAGCACCCCGACTATTTCCTACCGACCCGTGGCGTGGTCACCTATGCCGATTACAAGCCCATCACCGCCATCGCCGACGAGTATTCCGGCGTCACCTTGGGGGACACGCCGGGCGTTTGGGTGGCGCTGCGCGAGACCTTCCGCGTGGGGCAGTGGGATAACCCCGAGCACGGCAATTTCAACTTTTGGCTCTATCAGGACGATGGGATCTCGGGTGGGCGCACCGTCACCGAGACCTATCGTTCCGACGCCATCACGCAGAACGTCAAGAACCGCCTGGGCTTGCCGGTCTATAATCCGGCCTTGGGCACGTTCAAAGAGGGCTGGACCACCCGCCGCACCAACGAGGGCGATGGCAACCCCTACATGTGGTTCAAGATCGACAATGGCTACATCAACGGCGGGACCAACCAGGTGAATATCGACGTGACCTATTTCGATATCGGCGCGGACAAGTGGTCGCTGCAATATGATTCGACCAGCGGGATGAAAGACGCCGTGCCCAACGGCTCCGGCAACGCCTACGTGCAAAAAGCCAACACGCGCACCTGGAAGACGGCGACGTTTACCATCACCGATGGGCGTTTTGCCAACACCCTCACCGGCGGGGCCGATTTCCGCGTCAACTGCATGAACGACGGCAATGACTGGTTCCACCTGGTCAAGGTCTCCAAGGCGGGCGGGTCGGCGCCGACTCCGACGCCCACCTCCTCGCCCTCGCCGACGGCTACGCCCACGCG
>JAAYEA010000168.1 GCA_012689325.1 Chloroflexota bacterium | reverse complement strand
TTGGATTCGTGGCCGATGGATGCGACCAGGATCTTCATCGGAGACCTCTCCTGTAGATGAGACGCGGATTTCGCAGAATAGATACCATCCCCAGTCTAGTACGGTCCCGCGGCGTTGGCAAAGCCGCGCTCGGCGATCAATGCGGCATAGAATGCCGACGCCGAGCCACTGCGGCATGGAATGCCGGGGCGGCGCCTGATGGAATCAGGCTCTAGGAGCCTCCCAAAGCCCGATTTCATCGGGCGCTGTGGCGTAGCACGGCGACTCGTCGCCGTGCGGCGCTGGTGCTTGACACCGCGCGCGTTGGGTGATATGCTGAGATCGGTTGCCCCGGCGCATCCTGGCCCGGTCTGGAGGGACACATGCGACGACATAAGCTGCTTTGGGCGCTCTGCGCCCTGGTGATCTTGCTGGCGGGCTGCGGCCCCGCGGCCACTCCCACCCCTACCGCCAACGACAGCGACCTGCTGGGCCTCACCGCCACGGCCCGCGCCGTATCAGCCGCCACCGGCGTGTCGGCCCGACCGACGGTGACTGCGGCGCCCAGCGACACGCCTCAAGCGGCGTCCACGCCGCCGGCGTCCTCGCCGCAAGCGCTGTCTTCAGCGCCGGCGTCCTCGCCGCAAGCGCTGTCTTCAGCGCCGGCGTCCTCGCCGCAAGCGCTGTCTTCAGCGCCCGAGACGCGCCCGCCGATCGCCACGCCGACCGATACCCCCGCGCCGCCGACCCCTACCCCCCAGCCGCTGCCGCCCGAGGTGCTCAAGCAGGGCTTTGGCCAGCAGGGCCGCGCTGTGGGCGTCGGGCTGCTGGTCCGCAACCCCAACCCGGGCCTGGCGCTGCAGATGGCCAGCTACCACATTACCGCCTACGACGCGGCGGGGGCGGGGGTGGGGACGGCGCAGGGGGTCCTGTCGCTGCTGCCCGGGCAAGAGACGGGGCTGGCGGCGCTGATCTATTTGCAGCAGGAGGTCAAGGTGGCGCGCATCGAGGCGGGGGCGACGGGCGGGATGGCGCTGGCCATGGCGCCCGCGCCGGGGCTGAGCGGCAGCGCGGCGGCCTACCTGCCGGGCGATCCCGCGATCCCCGGTTCGGCCCGGGCCACGGGCCTGCTCGCCAACCCGTATGCCCGCGTCGCGCCGCACCCGTTGGCCTCGGCGGTGCTCTATAACGCCCAGGGCGAGATCATCGGCGGCGGGTTCGACCGGATCGAGTTCATCCTGCCCAACGACCACACGGGGGTCTCGTTCTACGCGGTCGCCGGGGGCGAGGTCGCCGGCGCGGAGCTCTATGGCATGGAGGAGGCGCTGGCGCTGCCCGCCGACGCCGACCCGCCGGGGGTGCAGCCGCCCGTGGTGCGGCAGGAGGGCTATGCCGCCGGGCCGCGCCGGGTCAACTTTGCCGCGCTGGTGGAGAACCCTAACGCGGGCTGGGCGATGGACGGCGGGCTCTGGCAGGTGACCGTGCTGGCCGCCGATGGGACGGTCCTCGGCGCCGAGTCGGGGGTGGCGCCGCTGGTCTTGCCCGGCCAGACGCTGGGGGTGACGGGCTTTTTCGACGTCTCGGACGCGCAGCCCGTCGCCCAGATCGAGACGCGGGTCTATCGCAACAAGTGGACGCCGGTGGAGGCGCATCCGCCCTTTGCGGTCGAGAACGTCCGCTACGAGCCGGGGCAGGGGCTGGCCCGGGTGACGGGCGAGGTCGCCAACCCCTACGACCGGGAGATCAAGAACGTCTGGACCTACGCGGTGCTCTATGACGCGGCGGGGGGGATCATCGGCGGCGCGCGGGGGTCGGCGGGGCCGCTCCCGGCCAAGGGCAAGGCGGCCACGGAGGTCACGCTGGATTTCGGCGCGGCGCCCGCGCGGGTGGAGCTCTATGCGGCGGCGTCGTATGTGAGCGAGCTGCCGTAAAAGGCGAGGAGATCCCCCCTGGCCCCCCTTATGCAGGGGGGGAGGGGGGATTGGTCTTTAGGACGCGTTGCGGATGAACTCGGCGAGGGTGCTGGGGTCGTCCTGGTCCAGCACGCCATAGAACCCGCCGATGTCGCCGCACTTGATGCGCTTGGCCAGCGCGGGCCGCGGCTCCGAGGCGATGGGCACGTAGGCGATGGAGGCCACCGAGCCCGGCGTCCTCCCCAGGAAGCGGTCGCGGTCAAAGGCGATGCGGCGCTTGTTGATGACGGAGAGCGCCTCCACCACAAAGGTGGTGCCGCTGCCGCCGCCGATGCAGATGAGCGAGCTGAGGTAGGCGACGAAGGGGACCGCCGCCGTTTCCCAATAGCTCACGTGCGCGATGACCGGCGGGACGGGGAAGCGGAAGGTGACGTAGGGGAGGTTGAGCAGGTCCTCCGAGATTTCGGTGGGGTAGATGGCCAGCACTGGGAAATGCTTGCTGACGGTGCGGGTCAGGATGCCGGCGGTGCCTTCTTTGGTGCCGTTGGTCACAAAGATGATGGGGATATCGGCGCCCGCCTCGGTGAGCGCTTCCTCGAGGTAGGCTTTGGCGCCTGACCAGGTGCTGCCCGAGGGCCCCAAGAGGCCGACCAGCCGGGCGCCCTTTTCGTAGGCCTGGCGGTAAAAAGCCTCCAGGTCAAAGATGGTCTCGCGCAATCCCAACGCTTTGCGGACTTCAGCCTTGGACGCTCCGTGCTCGATGCCGAATGCCATGTCTCCTCCTTTTTCCGTCACAGGAACCTGAGCCTCGTCGCTCCGACATAGCCAGCAGGCTGGGGGGTAGGTGGCCCCTGCACGCTTGCCTGTATTATTCTTACCACACTTTTGCTGTTTTGTCCAATCCGAGTCAGGGCGTGCGCATGGCCGCTGGAGGCGGCGGAAACGACGTCCCGATCCGTGGAGGTCGAGGCTCTAGCCGGGTGGGCTGCGCCGAATCCGGCTAAAGCCTCGGCCTCCAAGAGCGGCGGAGCGAACTGGCGCGAGCCCAAACAGTACCCGAATCCTATGTGCTTTATTCCACGTCATGATGTATAATACAGGCAGGGGACCTGTGTGTTTGCCATGACAAGAGGAACAAGTAAGGACATGCGTAAAGTAGGTTACATCCTGGCCGCGGCGATCGTCGTCGCGTTGCTCACGTGGGCCAGCCCGCTGGCGCTCCGAGGATCGGCGGCGCCGGCGGCTGATCCCGCGCCGACCATCGACAAGGTGCGCTGGCACGAGCTGCTCTGCCCCGGCTGGGGCCAGCGTTACACCATCACCATCACCAACCCCACCAACGCGCCCCTGACCAACGTCGTGGTGGTGGACCAGCTCCCGGCGGAGGTGCGCTTTAACAGCACCAACTATCCGGGCAGCTCCTACCCCTACGGCGAGTACGACCCCGGGTCGCACTCGGTGCGCTGGACCCTGCCCCCGATCCAGCCGGGCGAGTCGGTGCGCCTGCACCTGCACGTCTTTCTCCTCACCACCGTCATCAACGGCACGCAGATCGTCAACGACGTGACGCTCTATACCGGCGAGTTCCCGCCGACGGGAGACCGCGACGCCTTCCCGGTGGATTGCCCCGCGCCCGCGGCGACGGCGACGCCGACCTTTACGAACACGCCTTTGCCCACGGACACCGCCACCGCCACGCCGACGTCGACCTTAACCTCCACGCCGTTGCCCACGGACACCGCCACGGCCACGCCGACCTGGACGGACACCCCGACCGAGGCGCCAGCGTCGTCCGCGACGCCAGCGGCGTCCGCGACGCCAGCGGCGTCCGCGACGCCAGCGGCGTCCGCGACGCCGACGCCGACCACGCCGGGCGAGACGCCCACGGCGCTGGCCACCGAGATGTGGACCATCACGGCGACCGTGGGGCCCACGGAGACGCAAGCGGCCTCCTCGACCCCGACGCCGGGCTCGACCATCCCGACCACGCTGACGCCGGGGGCGCCGACTGAGACGCCGACGCCGGGCTCGACCATCCCGACGACGTTGACGCCGGGAGTGCCTACCGAAACGCCGACGCCGGGCTCGACGATCCCGACCACGTTGACGCCGGCGGTTACGCCTACTGAGACGCTAGCGGCTTCCACGCCGACGCCGGGCTCGACGATCCCGACCACGTTGACGCCGG
>JAAYEA010000167.1 GCA_012689325.1 Chloroflexota bacterium | reverse complement strand
GGATATGGGCGGTGTATTGCAGCGTG
Source organism: Chloroflexota bacterium (assembly GCA_012689325.1). GTDB lineage: Bacteria > Chloroflexota > Anaerolineae > JAAYEA01 > JAAYEA01 > JAAYEA01. Next base: position 13,745 of record JAAYEA010000167.1, on the reverse strand, counting down.
CGACCCTCCGGGTAAAAGAGGATAATGCCGGTCAACTGCTCATGGATCACCAACGCGGAGAGGTAGGCGCCCATGAACAGCAGGGTAAAGACAAAGGCGCGGTGGGCGCTCCGGTTGTTGATCAGGTTCTTGGCCATCAGATAGACCAGGAGCGGCACCACCTGCGTGTCGAAAAAGGCCTGGATGGTGGCGGTGGTCCCGGCCATGGCCTGGGGCAACGAGAGCCCCGCGCCCAGCAAAAAGAGGACCATAAAGAGGTCCACCACCGTCAGCCGCGCCATATGCCGCTTGCGAATCGCCAATTGGGCCATCAAGAGCACAAAGGTAAAGGCCGAGACGATGCGGTCCAGGCTCAGGTCGGGGATGCCCCGCCCCAACGAGATGTTGAGGTACAGAAACCGCGCAAAGGGCGCCGTGGCGACCCACAGCAGGAAACCGGCGGTGGGATTGACCAGCACCACCGCCACATAGGTGACGAGGCCCGCCACCGTGATCGCCATCTTCCAATCCGGCGAGGCCAGGACCGCGCCGATGAGCAAGCCAGGCACGCAAAAAGCCAGCACAAGGGCCATCGCCTTGAGCATATTCAGCCTTTGCGCGCGCAGGTTCACGCCTTCAATCATTCCCCTTCTCCCAGATCACCTGGTACAAAGCCACGCCCGGCTCGGCCTGCCGCCAGACCAACCGCAAATAGCCGGGCGCCTGCTCCCCGTACACCAGGGGCGCGAGCTGCGGCCAATAGCGCGGGCCATAGTCCGCCTCGAGCAGCAAAAAGGCCGCCCCGCTCTCCCGCAAGGACTCTCGCAGGCCGCCGCCATCCGCTGCCTTGGGCAACGGCTGCACGTTGTAGGCGGTGTGATAGCGGTAGGGCATCTCGAAGCTCGCCAGGACCACCGCCTCTGGCCCGGCGCCCAACGCGCCCAACGCCGCCGCCACCCGGTCCACAGGCGGCTGCAGCCGGGTCACGGCGAGATGCCAGGTTAGCGCGCTGTTGATCGCCGCAAAGACCAGGAACGCCACGCCCAAGACGAGCGTCCCTCGCACGCCGCCCCGCCCGAGCCACCGCCAGGCCGCCAGCAGCCCCACCGCGAGGAAAGGCAAGAGGGCCAGATAGAAGCGCGGCTGCACAAAGACCAGCGCCACGCTCAGCCCATAGATCGCCGCATAGAGCGCCACAAAGACCGCGGCCCGCTCCCAGCGCAGGCCGCGCCAGTTCGCTCGACGCCGCGCCGCCGCGAGCAAGGCGCCAGCGGCCAACAAGGCGGCGCCCCCGCCCAACAGCGCCCGCCCCGCTGGCCCCAGCGCGCGGAGCGCAAGGCGGCTCAAGCCCAAGGCCAGCACCGCCGCATAGCCCCACCACCGAGCAAACTCGGCGGCCCAATGGGCGAGGAAGCGCCGCGGGCTCGTGGCCAAGACCTGCCACAGGCTGATATCGCCGCGCACGTCGCTCCAATGGCTCTGCCAATCCCCCTCGCCGTAGATGCCGAACCAGACATTCTTGGCCTGCAAGGTGTAAAAGGGCGCGCCCGTCTCGCGCAGGCTGATCGCCAGTTGCGGCGCGGCCAGGACGAAAAACCCAATCGTCAAGGCCGCTGCGGCACGCAGGTTGGGCCGCCACGCGGGCCCAAAGGGCCGGGCCAGCAGCAGGTAGAGCCACCAGGCCGGCAGCATCACCAGCGCCGTGTAGCGAAAGAGATAGGCCAGACCCAGCGCCGCCCCTGCCCACAGCGCGTGCGGCCAATGGCGCTGCCGGATCGCCAGCACCGCGCCCAAGAGGGCCAGGCTTTGCAGCGCCGCCCAGGGCATGTCGGTCCCCAAGAACAGCGCCGACTCGGCGAAATAGCAGTTCAGCCCCACCCACGCGACGCCCGCCGCCGCCCAGCGGCGCCCCAACCACGCCGCGCTCAGCAGCCCGGCCGTCAGCGCCAGCAACCAGGCCGAGGCGATGGCGACGACCTTGGCCGCCTGGAAAGCGTCGCCGGTGAATCGGGCCATGCCGTATAGCAGCGCCGGGTAGCCGAACGGGTAATAGCCGTCCAGCGCCAGCGCGCTGGACCAACTCGCCGCCCGCCGCGCGAACCCTGGGAAGTCGTTCTCGTAGGGCGGCGTCAGAAAGCGATGCGCGCCCTGTCCGGCGATCAGTGCCGCCAATAGCAGCGCCAAGCAGGCCGCCGCCCGCGCCGTCTCCCGATGAGCCCGCAGCCAGCCTCGCGCCGCCGCCATCGCTAGCTATCCTCGGCGGGCTTGCGCGCCACCAGGATATACCCCAGGGTGTTCTGCGGCCGGAATTGCAGCCGGTCCAGCCCCCGCGCCAGGAGCTGCGTCAGGGCGCAAGCGGGCAAGATGAAACAGGCGGAGAGCAGAAACGCCCAGCGGATGCCCCGGCGGCGAAACGGCCGCACATAATTGTCATAGAGATAGGCGCTCCAACGCTGCCCCAGCACGGCCCAGATGCCGCCGCGCGGGCGGATATACTCGACGCGCAGGCCCGCCTCGCGGGCCAGATGCTCGAGCCCGTAGCGCGTGTAGCGATAGTAATCGTGCGGCTCCTGGTGCAGGCCCCACTCCTGCGGCGCCGTCAGGATGAGGCAGCCGCCGCCCCTCAGCGCGCAGGCCATCTCGGCCATCACCCGCGCCGGGTTCGGCGTGTGCTCCAGGACCTGGGTGCAGAGCACCGTATCCACGGCCCCCGTCCGGATCGGCAGGCCCTCGCCCGCGGCATAGACGTCCACCTCGGGCGCGGCGTAGCCCGAGGACATGTGTTGATCCACCGTGGGCGGATAGTCCAGCCCCAGGTGTTGGCGCACGCGGTCACGGAACAGCGCCGCGTACGGCTTGCGGCCGCAGCCCACGTCCAGCAGGATGCCGTGGGCGTAGGGCCGAGCCTCGCGCAGCGCCTGCTCGATCAGGCGTTTTTCCAACTGCTCCGAGTAGAACCAGGAATCATCCCAGATGGCGTTCAGCCGCCGGCGCCAGTTGCCCCCCGACTCGCTCATGGCGCCACCCCGCCCCGCCCCAAGAGCTCCTCATAGACGCGCTCAACCTGGCGGACATGCTCATCGATGGAGAACCGCGCCTCGGCCTGATGCCGGGCCATGATGCCCATGGTGTGCAGCCGATCCGGGTCGCCCAGCAGCCCCGCCACGGCGTCGGCCAGCGCCTGCGCCTCCCCTGGCGGAACCAGGAGCCCGCTGACGCCGTGCTCGATGATCTCCGGGCAGGCTCCGCCATCAGCCGCCACCACCGGCTTGGCCGCGGCCATCCCCTCGATGAGCACCCGGCCAAACGGCTCCGGGTCCAGCGAGGCGTGCACCAGCACGTCCATCACCGAAAGGAGCGCGGGCACGTCGCTGCGCCATCCCAGGAACTTGCAGCGCTCGCCCAGGCCCAGGTCGCGGGCCAGCGCCTCCAGCTCGGCGCGATAGGCTTGCTCGCCGGGCGCCGCGTCGCCCACGATGAGACAGCGCAGGTTGGGCACCTGGCGCGCCACCCGCGCCATCGCCTCCAAAAAGACCCGGTGCCCCTTCCAGGGGACCAGGCGGCCCAATATGCCGACCACCCGGTCGTCGGGGGCCAGGCCCAGCCGCGCGCGCTCGGCGCCGTCGTCATACGACTGCAGGAACTCGGCCAGGTCCAGCGCGTTATAGATCACCGTGCCCTTGGTGGGTTCCGCCCCTTGCCGGATGCTATCCTGAGCGATGCACAGGGAGATAAAGATGAAGCGGTCCACGAACTGGGCCAGGAAGCGATCCAGCGGCGTATAGGACTCGAAGGCGCGGATATGGCAGATGCAGGGACGTGAGCTCATCCGCGCGGCCATGATCACCTCGCGGTTGCAAACCACCAGATCGTTGGCATGGACGATGTCGACGCCCCGGCTGCGCACCAGCCTGCGGATGCGCAACGCCAGCGGCAGCGTCTGGAAGAGGGTCCGGGCATAGAACCCGGCCGCATGGTAGAGCTTGCGGAGGCTGCGCTGGGCCTCCAGCCGCCGGAGCCGCGAGCCTTGCTGGCGCAGGTGATTCACCGCCGTGGGCAGGGGCACCGGCACAGGCGAATCCCCCTCCTGGCGCGGGCCCGACCAGACGATGGTTTCCACGCCGAGCTCCCGGAAGCGCTGGATATAGGGGATGTCCCAGTAAAAGAGCACGATCGGCTCGTAGCGCTCCCGGTCCAGGCCGCGCAGCAACTGATGGAGGCTCACCAGCGAGCCGCCCATGCCGTGCGCCATCTCGACGTAGAGGATCTTGATCCGCTTGTTCATCTCGACCATCGCTCCAGGCGCTGCCCAGGCGCGCTCACTGGCGGGACGGCTGCGGCTGCTGCCCGAGCGACTCCAGGAACTCGAGCAAAAAGGCCAGCACGATGCCCACCAGCAGACTGATCACCCCGCCCAGCAGCAGCAGCCGCGGGAGCTTGGACGCCGCCTGTTGGTCCGGATACCGCGCTGGCTCCAAGATATCGATAAAACCAACGCTCCGCGCCTGGCTTTCGCGCAGCCGCGCTTCGTTCTCTTTGGTCAACAGAAAGGCATAGTTCGAATCCGCGCGCCGCACCGCGGTGTCCAGGGCCGTGTACTCGTTGCCCAGGAGCAACAGCTCTTGCAGATCGGAGCGGCGCGCCGTGATCATCTCATCATACCGGGCCACCGCCGCGCGCGACGAGATGCCGCTGGCCTCGAAGGTGATGGCCTGCGTCGAGTACCTCTGGGCCAGCGAGTCGAAATAGGCGGCCGACGAATCAGCGGTGCGCTCCCGAGCCGCCGCCGCATCCGCCACCGCCTGGTCCGCCTTGGCAAAGAACTCTTTCGCCGCCGCTTCCGCCTTGATCGCCTCGATCTCGACGCGGTCCCGCTCCAACTGCAAGTCGCGGATCATGGCCTGGACCGCCAGCGCCTCGCTATCCGGCTGGAGGATGTTGTTCTTGACGCGGAAATCCAGCAGCTTGCTGTTCTCCTCAGAGAGGGCCTGCCCCTCCTCCTTCAGCTGGTCGCGCAAAAAGGCGCGGAAAACCGACGCCGGCCGGGCCCGCTCGTTGCGATAGTACTCCAGCGCATTATTGACGTGCGTCTCGGCGATCTTGAAGGAGAGCTCGGGGTTGTCGGTATCCACGTTGACCGTGATGAAAACGTCCTCCATGCCCACCGAGATGCGACCCAACAGGTCCAGCGCGTCAATGGACAGCTCCAGTTGGGTGATGGTCTGCCAGGCGACGTGGGTCGCCATCAGGGCATCGGCGCAGTCGTTGCGCGCGGCGATGAGCTCCTCATCGCTGGTCACCGACGAGAAGAGCGGGTCCGAGGTCACCACCTGGAGCCGCACCGTGGTGCGATACACCGGCGGCTCGGCGACGGCCATCGCCACGATCACGCCCAGGGTCACGATCATGAGCAGCAAGATCAGCCAGAGCCGCTTGCGGATCACGCCCAAATAGGTGAGAAACTCGCTCGCTTCCATCTCGTCTGTTTCCTTTCTGGCTAATTCCAGAATGCTAACCTTGCTTGCTGGCCAGCGTGGCCTGGATCAGCCCGGAGAGCTGCTCCACCCGCGCATCCCAGGTATTCTGCGCCGCCAGGGCCATGCGCTGCCGCGGCCACTGCTCATCCCGCTCGGCCAGGGCCTCGCCCACCAGCCGCACAAAGGACGCGCCATCGGCGGCCACGCGCACCAGCGGGCCCGCCTCCGCGCCCTGAAACCGGGCCACCGCCGGGATGGCCGTGGAGACCACCGGCCGGCCCGTGGCCAGGTACTCGTACAGCTTGAGCGGGTTGATATGCGCGGTCCACTCGTTCAGCTTGTAGGGCATCAGGCAGACCTGGCACGCCGCCACATAGCGGGCCACGTCCTCCACCGGCTTGGCCCCCAAGAAGCGGACGTTGGGCAGCTTGAGCTTGTCCAGGCCCGAGAAATCCAGCCGCAGGTCCACCGGCCCCACCATCATCAACGAGCAGTGGGGATAGGCCACCGCCACCTCGCGCAACAGGTCGTAATCCAGCTTTTCGTTGATGGCGCCCACATAGCCGATCACTGGGCGCGCCAGGGCGGCGGCGTCCTCCGGCGGCGCGGCGGCCGCGGCCGCCTCCGCGAAGGACTCGTAATCCACCGCGTTGGAGACCCAGTGGGTGTTGGGGTTGTGGCGGCGCTTTTCCTCCCACAGCGAGTCGGAGGTGACGATCACCAGGTCCACCGCCCGCAGCAGCGCCTCCTCGGCCTGCTCGACGCTGCTCCGGCGCGCCCGATCGTAGACGTGCTCGAACTCGGCCTCATAGGCCGCATACTTGTCCACAATATGATAGATGGCGAGCTTTTCGTCAAACCGCCCCACCACATCGGCCATGTGCGGGCGATAGAGCCACAGGATCGGCCGCCCAAAGCCCAGGCGGCGCAGGGTGGCCTTGAGGTGCGCCTCGCGCAGCCAGCGCAGTGCCACGCTGAGCGGGTAGCGCCCGCTGAGCGGCGCGTAGAGCGGCGTGCGATAGGACCACAGGCTGTCCTGTATCCGCGTGACCGCCGGCGCCGTCAGGTCGGCCCAGCCGAGCTTGCCGGCCCGCACGTCGCGGACCACGTTGCGCAGATAGGGCCGCGGCTCCACGAACAAGACCTGGTTGCGCCGGGCCAGCCGGGACATGATCTGGTGCCGGTTGCGCCAGATGTGCGCCCACGGCTCCGGCGCAAAACACAGGATGCTCTCTCCCTCGATCATCGCGCCCTCTGGCCTCTGGCCGCCTGATAAGCCCGCCAATGTTGCCCGCCGATGGCCGTCCAATCGAGCTGGCGCGCCATCGCCCAGGCCGCCGCGCCCGCCGCCTCCAGGTCCATCGTCAGAGCCTGGCGCAGCGCCTCGCGCAGGCCGCCGATGTCGCCCGGCTCGTAGAGCAACCCCCGCCCCTCCGCCAGAAGCTCGGCGAACCCGCCCAGACGCGGGGCGATGACCGGCTTGCCAAAGGAAAAAGCCAGGATCGCCGCGCCCGAGGTCGTCACGTGCCGGTAGGGCAGCACGCAGATATCGCAGGCATTCATAAAGTACTGCACATCCTCGGCGGGCACAAACTGGGCCACGAGCATCACCCGCGGGTCGCGGGCCGCCAACGCGGCGATCTCGGCGCCATAGGCCGGCTCGTGGGCGTTGCCCGCGATGATCAGCCGCGCGTCGGGGGCCTCCAACCCGGCCATGGCCTGCAGAAGGTCCTCGACGCCCTTATAGGGGCGAATCTGCCCCAGGAACAGATAGGTATAGGCCCCCGCGGGCAGCCCCAGCCGGGCCCGCGCCTGCTCCCGCGAGCAAACGTTGGGATAGGAAAAATAGTTGCCGTGCGGGATGGTCACGACGCCGCGGCAGCGATGCAACTGCTCGGCCACCGCCCGCCGCGCATGCTCGTCGTGCACGTGCACCACGTCCGCCAGCCTGAAGACCAGCCCATTGGTGAGGCGATTGAGCGCAGCGTGCTTGCCCTCGTGGTGCTCGATATTGTGCACTGTGTAGGCGATGCGGATACCCAGCGCCTTGGCCAGCAGCAGCGCGCCCACAAAGCCCAGCCAGCGCACCCAGAGCCCCTTGCGCGTGGCCGAGGCATAGAGCAGCTCCACCCAGTGCAAGTGCAGGACATCGACCTCCCGCCGCTGGCGCCAGAGCCAGCCCGGCGTCAGCGAGTCGCGGACCGCGCAGCGCGCCTCCGGGGCAGCGCTTTCCACGCCGCGCGCTAGCAGCTCGACGTAGGGGTTCATCTGCACCCGCGAAACATAGACAATGTTCACGCTTTGGTCTCCCCAGCTGAGCGGCGCGCCAGCAACGCGCGCCCGCGACGGCTCACCTGGCCCCAGATCGCGCGGGCCAGCCCGCGCGCCTCGGCATCCAGCGCCCACATGAGCAGGCCATACACGGCTGCCATCACCAGCCCGGCCAGCGGCAGGCTGATCCAGATCGGCAGGCCCGTCACCAGTGGGTGAAAGAGCTTGGCGACGGCGGCCGCCGCCAGCGAGCTGCCCAGGATCGGCCCCAACATGCGCAGGAACGCGGCGTTGGCCAGCCCGATGATGCGATTGGACAGGACCATCGAGAGCGCGAAATCGAGCACCGACACCACCGCCGAGAGGGCGCTCACGCCCACGATGCCATAGTACCGCGTGGCCGGATAGAGCCCCGCCACCATCACCCCCAGGCGCAACAGGGCGATCCGCACCAGCCATTGCGGCTTGCCCCCGGCCTGGAAAACGCTGCCCATGTTGGCGGCGATGGAGCGCATCAGCCCATAGACGCCCATCAACTGGATGGGCAGGATGGTGGGCTCCCACCACGGCTCGCCATAGACGCCGTGGATGAACTCGGGCGCAAAGGCCATGATGCATAAGGCCACCGGCACCGACACCAGCGAGACGTAGCGCGTGCTCTTCAGATAGATCTCGCGCAGGGCTTGCAGGTCGTGCTGCACCTTGGAAAAGGCCGGGAACATGACCTGCCCGACCAGCCGCGTGATCTGGGTCGCCGGGAGGTTAGACAAGTCGTAGGCAAAGCCGTATTGCCCCAGCGGCTCCAGGCCCAACAGCTTGCTGACGAAAGCATCGTCGATGTTGGTGATGAAAAAGACCAGCACCCGGCTGGCGGCGATGTTCTTGCCATAGCCGAACATCTCGCGGGCGAGGCGCGTATTGAAGCGCCAGCGGGGCCGCCAGGGCGAGATGAACCAGACCACCGTCGCCGCCACGACGCTTTCGAACAGGTAGCCGGAGACCATGCTCCACACGCCGAACCCCGCCAGCGCCAGCGAGATGGAAAGCGCCCCACCCGCCAACGCCCCCCACATCTGCGGGATGATCCGCTTGCGAAAGTTGAGGTCCTTGGCCAGGAGGATGACGGGCACCTCGCCCACGGACGAGATCACCATGGTCAGGGCCAGCGCCCGAAGCACGGGCACGGCCTGGCGCACCGTCTCCACCTCTTTGTTAAAGACCAGCATCAGCGGCTCGGCCGCCAGGAAAGCGATGGCATAGAGCGGCAAGCTGCTCAGCAAGATCACCCAGAAGGCGGTATGGGAGGCCTCCTCCACATCCTTTTGCCGGTGGATGAGCGCCGAGCCAAAGCCCAGCTCCCGCAGAAACTGCAGCGCATCGATGGCCAGCACGGCGATGGCCACCAGCCCAAAGTCGCCGGGCAGCAACAGCTTGGCCAGGATGAGCTTGCGCAGGGCGCCGATGGCCCGGGCAAAGACCATGGCCACCCCCACCCAAAAGACGCTGGCCGCGGCCTGCCGCTTGAGCGACGTGGCCGGCCCTGGCGCGCCTGGCTGCGTCATCGCTTGCGCCCCAGGATAACAAAATCGCGGGCGAACATGGATGGCCACCGCCGCGCCAGCCAGGTATAGACGTCGCGCACGATCGGGCGGCGCAGCAGGCTTGGATAGAAGCCCTTGACCCATAGGCTGGCGCTGCCATCCACCTCCAGCACCTCGATGCCCCGGCTGGCGCACAGCGCCTTGGCGTCGTGCACGGTGAAGAAGCGCAGGTGCGTCATGTCCGTCGGCGAGTTGCGCACGTAGGGGAACCGCCCCGCCAGCAGCCAGAGCCGGCAGCGCCAATGGGCGATATTGGGCAGGCAAAGGATGAACTTGCCCCCCCGGCGCAGCACCCGCACGCACTCGTCCAGGGAGCGGTCATAGAAGAAGCGGTGTTCGATGGCCGAGTTGGAGACGACGGTATCAAAGGCCTCGTCGGGAAACGGGAGCGTCTCCGTGTCCAGGTCCACCTGGGTCACGTCGAACCCCTTCTCCCGTGCCCGCTCCACCGCCACCGCCGAGAGGTCCGTGCCGGTGACGCGCGCGCCCCGCTCGCGCATGAGCGCCGCCATCACGCCCGGGCCGCAATCCACCTCCAGCACGTTCTCGCCCGGGCCGACCCGCTCCGAGATCAGTTGCAGGCGGGTCATGTCAAAGGTCTCGCCGATCTGCCGCCAATAGTTGTCGTAATACTCTGCCAGGTTCATTGGCTCGCCCCCGCTCTGCCCGCTCGCCCGCGGCGGAGCGCCCCCAGCCAGCCCCGCAGGCGTCCCCGATCCCGCCGCATCCTGGTCACGTCGCCGCCATACAGCCGGAACCACAGACGATAGAGGCGGTAACGCCAGGGGCTGGCCCGCTTGAGCGCCAGCTCGTACTTGAGCTCCTCGAACCGGTCGTAGCCTTGGCCCAGTTCTTCCGCGGAGAGGGTGGGCAATTCCAGGACGCTCTCGCGCCCATAGTAGCCGGTCAGGTCCTGATCCTCGCGCAGATACCCCTCGCGCACGCTGATGTCGTGCAGCTCGGTCATGGGATACGGGTAAAAGACGGAGAACTGGAACTTGTCCGGGTCCAGGTCGCGGTTCAGGTCAATGGTCTCCTGAACCATCTCGGGCGTCTCGCCGGGCAGGCCGATCATGTTGCAGGAATAGCTCTGGATGCCATGTTGGTGCAACAGGCCAAAGACGCGCCGGAAATCGTCGTTGGACATGTGCCGCTTGAGCACGCCGTGGCGGAGTTCCTCGTTTCCGGACTCGACACCAATGCGCACCAATTGGCAGCCCGCCTGGGCCAGCGCCCGGATCAGCTCCTCATCGAGCTGCTCCACGCGGCTGTTGATCCAGAAGGGCAGCGCGAACTCGGCGCCATAGGCCCGGCAAAACTCGAGCGCCCAGGAGCGGTCCAGGGTAAAGGCATCGTCCTGAAAGTTGAGCACCGAGATGGCATACCTGGATTTCAGCGCGCGAATCTCGGCCAGGACGTTGCTGACGCTGCGGAAACGGACATACTTGCCCAGCCCGCGATAGCGCGCGCGGAGGGCATGGTTGCAGCAATAGGAGCAATTGTACGGGCAGCCGCGCCCTGCCACCAGGTCGGCCACCCCGCCATTGCGCTCCAGGATCTCGGCGTAATCGAACAGCTCGCGGTCGGCAAAGGGGAGCAGGTCCAGGTTGGTGAGCAGGGGGCGCAGCGCGTTGTAGCTCACCTCGCCGCTCTCGCGGTCACGGGCCCACAGGTTGGGGATGTGGGCGATGCTCTTGCCGCTCTCCAGGGCGCTGACCAGGTCCAGCAGCGCCTCCTCGCCCTCGCCCACGCAGACCACGTCGATGGCGGGATTCGCCAGCACTTCCTCCGGCACCAGGGTCGGGTGGACGCCGCCCGAGACAATCAGCCACTCCGGGTGCGCCGCCTTGGCCCAGCCGGCGCAGCGGTCCACAAAGCGGTGCTGATGGGTGGTGGAGGAAAAGGCCAGCAGATCGGGCGCGCGCGCCTGCACCTCGGCGACAAACGACTCGGCGGTCGGCTCGCTCTGGAGGTAGACGAGCGACGTCTCGTGGCCAGCCTGGCGGAGCACGGCCGAGATATAGCCGAGGCCATGATAGTATTTCCGCGCGCCATAGTGTTCGGCGCCATCGATATCGGGATAGACAAAGCAGATTTTCAAGTCATGACCCCTAGTTGCCCAGGATGGGCAGGTAGACCGGATAACCAACGGTCCCGGTGGGCGTCTCCGTTCCGGTCGGTTTGGGCGTCCGCGTCTCGGTGGGCTCCGCCGTCGCGGTGACCGTCGCCGTGGCCGTCGAGGTCGGCGTGGCGGTGGGCAGCCGGCGCAGCCGGAAGTTGGTCTCCCGATCCGGCGGCACATAGAGCGTCGCCCCCAACGAGCCATCCACCGTATAACCCAGCGGCAGCGAGGCGATCACAAAGTATTGCCCGCTCACCAGGTCGCCGAAGCGATAGCCGCCCTCAGCGCCCGTCTCGACCCGCGCCGCTTCCTGGCTATTGTGCACCAAGCGGACCGAGACGCCCGGGACCCGTGGCTCGCCGGCATCGAAGGCGTGGTTGCCGTTCAGGTCCTCATAAACGGTGCCAAAGATGGCATAGTCGTTGCGGGTGGGCGTCGGCGTCGCCGTCCAGGTCGGCGTGGGGGTGCGGGTAGCCGTGCGCGTTGCCGTCGGCGTCCAGGTCGGCGTCTGCGTGGGCGTCGGCGAAAAGACCGGCGTCTCGGTGACGGTGGGCGTCGGCGTGACCGTGGCCGTCTGCGTCGCCGTGGGCGTCCAGGTCGGCGTCGCGCTGGGCGGCGCGGTGCGCGTCGGCGTGGGCGACGGCGTGCCGATGATATAGATCACTTCCAGCTTGGGCCGGGAAGCGGCCGGGTCGTGCTCCGAGGTATGGAGCTGGTAGCTGGCAGAGCCGCTGCCCTTGAGCAGCATCCCGTGGTTCTCGCTGGGGTTCTTGAGCCAGTATTCGACCAGCTCGCGTATGTTGAAGCGGTACTCGGTGTTGGCGGCGCTGATCCGCCGGGTGTCCACGGGGACGCCGAGCCGGTCCCGGGTCGTGTCGGCGCAGCCAGGCGCGCCCCAGGGATCGCCGGTGCGGGCGTTGAGGTGGGTCGTCTGGCCTTCGTCCCAGGGCCGCAGGACGCGGTACAGGCTCACGTCCAGGCTCCCCGTCCCCCAGGCGGTTGTGACGTACAGATAAGCGGCGTGCAGCAGCATCGGCTGGGGCAGGTTGCTCAAGTCGAACTGGATCAGCGAGGATTGGGTGCCGCCATTCACCACCATCAGCGCGGCGGAGCCAACGGCGCTGTTGGTGGGGTCGGACGAGTTCATGTAGGTGTCCTGGGCCCCCGTGTAGCCGCCCGCGCCCTGCTGCAAGGTCACATCATACGGGTCGAGCGACGAGCCGGAGGTGATCTCGATCTGGAAGTGGCGCGGATCGTTGCGCCCTTCCATCAACACCACCAACTGCCCGCCAAAGGGCGAGACCACCGTATGGCTAAAGGCGCCGCTCTCTTCCTGGTAGACCTCGACGGTATACGGCGTGTTCGTGTTCATCCCCATCGCGACCAGGTCAAAGATGAGGCGGACCTGGTACCAGGGCGGCGAGGTCTTCCAGGGCACATTCACCTCGTCAAAGACATCCACCCAGATGCTGCCGATGGCGGGGTCGTAGCGGGCCTCCACGTCGGTCCAGTGGGGCGAGACGTCGGCCCAGCCCTCCAGGAGCTGCTCGATGGTGAGCCAATAGTACTTTTTCGAGGGCTGGTCATTGCGGATATGGATGTCCCGCGGCGGCTGTTCGGGCAGCGCGTGCCGTCCCAGGAAATCGAGGATGCCGCCGGGCGACCCGGCCATGGTCGCATCGCCGGGAAAGTCGGTGCCGTGCACCCCAGGATACTCGTGGTATTCGGACTCGTCGCTGGCCTGGAACTGGAGGGCGCTATACAGCCGCTGGCCGTGATAGACCGGCACGATCTCGTCTTCCGCGGCATGGGTGATGGCAAAGGGCACATGCGTCAGGTTTTGCACCATCTGCCGCACGGACCGGCGCTGAAACTCGAAAGCCTTGGTATCCGGCGAGCCGCCGATCTCGGTGTAGAGCTGGCTCTGATACAGCCCGCCGTTGGTGCGGTCCCAATACCAGTCGGTCAGGTCCGTCGGCCCCCGCTCCTCCGCCGCCGCCGCAAAGACATCGGGATACTTGGCAGCCATCGTCCCGGCGATGCCGCCGCCCATGGAGATGCCAGTGACATAGATGCGGCGGCTATCGATGTTGTAGCGCCCCTTGAGAAAGTTGATGAGGCGCATGATGTCCGCCTGGACGCTGAGGCTGGCGCTGTGATCGCCCAGGATCTGCGGCGCGGCCAGGATCATCCCCCGCGCGTTAGCCGCCATGGCGTAATAGTTGAGGGCGTTGGACGAGGCCGCCGCCGAATTGAACGACCAGGCGTGGAGGGCGATCACCAGCGGCGCGGCGT
>JAAYEA010000166.1 GCA_012689325.1 Chloroflexota bacterium | reverse complement strand
ATTGCCCTCAATCTGCTCAAACAGGAAAAGACGGCCCAAGTCGGCCTCCACAACAAGCGTCTCATGGCTGGCTGGGACAACGTCTACCTGCTCAAGGTCCTGGCAGTTTAAATGCAATCGCCCTGCATCTGAGCCTAGTCGGCGACGGGCCCCTGGCTTTGGCGTCGCGCCAGCTCGGCGCGCACCTGGGCGTGGCGCTCCCGCCCCAGCGGGTAAAAGATGGCAAAGATGATCCCCGCGCAGAGGAACACCGAGGGGACGGGCCCGATCATGATCCGGATGGCGCGAACCGCCGTGGGAGACTGCTCCGCCGCGTTCGAGACATAGCCGCTCCAGTCCAGGACCAGCAGGACCAGCGGAAGCGAGATAGAGGAGGCTATCTTGCGGAAAAGGGTGACCAGGCTATAAAAGATGCCCTCGTGGCGCTCGCCGCTGGCCAGCTCGTCCCACTCGACCGCGTCGGGGATCATGGACCAGGGCAGGACGTGCACCGCGCCAACGCCGACGCCGGCCAGCGCCGCCAGGGCGAAGACCAGGCCCAGCCCCCAGTCGGGGCTGACGACGATCAAGGTGATCATGACCGCGGACAGGAAGAGCATGCCGGCGATATAGGCGATGCGCTTGTCCCAGCGGCGCGAGGCCCACTCCCAGAAGGGCAGCGTCAGCAGGGCGGCGATAAAGACCGTGGCGGCTACCAGGTCGCTTTCGCTCTCCAGGTTCATGCGGTACTTTAGAAAGTAGAGCAGCATCGCCTGGATGATCTCGATCGCCGTCCAGGTGAAGAGAAAGATGCCCGCGGCAAAAACGAAGGGGCGGTTGCGCGCGGCGGCGCGCAGCGAGTCCTTGAAAGCGGGCTGCGCCCTCTGCATGTATTCGGGCCGCTCCCGCGTGCCCAGGAAGGCGAGCAACAGCGGCAAGGCGGCCAGGAGGCCCAGGAACAGGCCGGTTGTGGCGACGCGTCCAGCGTTTTCGGGGCGCATGGAGCCGATGACCATGAGCGGCACGGTGAAGGCGATGAGGCCGCCGATGATGGAAAAGGCCATGCGATAGCTGGTGAGGGAGGTGCGCTCGTCATAGTCCGGCGTCAGCTCGGGCGTCAGGGCGAAATAGGGCATATAGACAAAGGTGGCCGCGGCGTCGTAAAGGACGTAGGCCAGGGCATAATAGATCACCAGCCCCAGCTGGCTGGCGATGGGCGGCTTCCACCACAAGGCCGCAAAGGCCAGGGCGAAGGGCAAAAAGCCAAAGAGCAGGAAGGGACGCCGCCGCCCCCAGCGCGTGCGCGTGCGATCGGTCAGGTAGCCGATGAGCGGGTCGTTGATATAGTCCGAGCTGCGGCCGATGAACACGGCTGCGGCGGCCAGGCTCGGGGATAGCCCCACCACGTCGGTGAGAAAGATGGCAAACAGGACGCCGATGGTGGTGTCCGTCAGGGCAAAGCCGATGTCCCCCGCGCCATATAGGACCTTGGTGCGACGCGATAGCTTACCGTTGCTCAACATGCTGGCGGCTCCTTCTCATGATATGGCAGCGCGACGGCTCATAGCGCCCGGAGATAACTACGGTGCGCCTTGTACCAGTTGACCCCCAGTTCCTCGGCCATGGAGCGGCTTTTCAGGTTGTGCTCGCCCACCTGGACCACGTCCACGTGCTGGAAGGGCGAGTCCCAGAGGGTGCGGACCGCCTCGGCATAGAGCAGCACGCTGGCCCCGAGGCCCTGGTATTCGGGCAGCACGCCGATGCCATTGCCATTGGCCCACAGGGTGCGCCCTCGCTCGCGCAGGATGTGGTACCAGCCCAGCGGCCACAGCCGCCCCCTGGCTCGTTGCAGCCCCGCCGAGACATCAGGATAGGTGAAGACAAAGCCCACGATCTCGTCACCTTTCATGACCAGCTTCATGTAGCGCGGCGCGGCGATGGCCAAGATGCTGCCGACCATGATCTCCATCTCGGCCGGGGTGGGCGGATAGAACAGATCGTTCTGGCCAAAGGCCTGCAGAAAGGTGCCGGCCGCACGAGGCGCCCAGGCGCGCAGCTCGCGCTGGTCTCGGAAGGTCTTGATCCAAAACCCCCGGCGCTCCTTGACGCGATCGGCGAGCTCGAGCAGCCGCTGGGGGAGCCCTTGGGCGCGCCCCAGATAGCCGGAGAGGCTGTCGTCCCGCTTGGCGAAACCGGCGGCCTCGATCAGCCCGCCATAGTGGGGCAGGTTGTAGGATACGCCCATGGCGGGGCGGTGCTCGAAGCCCTTTACCAGGATGCCGCAGTTGTCGGTGGGCAAGAGCCCCCGGGGGCCGAGCATGCGGTCCAGCCCTCGCTGGCGCGCCCAGTCAAAAGCGGTCTCGAACAAGGCGCCCGAGACCTGCGCGTCGTCTATCGTCTCGAACAGGCCAAAGAAGGCCTCGCGCGTGCCATAGTGCTGATTGTGGTGGCGGTTTTCCATGACGGCGATGCGGCCCACCGTCCGGCCCGCATCCTCGGCCAGAAAAAAGTCGGCCTCGGAATGCTGATAGAAGGGGTGTTTGCTGCGGTCGAGCAGGCGCTTTTCGTCGGCGATGAACGGCGGCACCCATTGGGCGCAATGGGCGTAGAGCTCGAAGGGGAAGCGCACCCAGGCCCGGACATCGTCAGGGCGCTCGGTATCGAGTCTGCGGACGCGCATATCGCTTCCTCCAAGCCGTGATGAGAGGAGAACGCGGGGGCGCGTTCGATCATAGCGCTCCGCATGATATGGAACACCGCTCGAAAGCGTCAGTTACCCTGCATAGTAGAAAGGCCCAACATATCGCGGTGATCTGTTGGGCCTGCCCATCGGGTGAGCGAGAGGGGGCTGCTATTCCACGGGGATGTCGCCTACCAGGCCAAAGTGCGTCCTGAGCAGCGAGAAATCGATGACATCCACGGCGCCATCCCCATTATAGTCCGCCAGGTTCGAGGCGCTGCCGAAATTGGCGCGCAGCAGGCTAAAGTCCACCACGTCCACCATGTTGTCGTTGCTGGAATCCCCGGCTAGCAGCGTGCCCAACTCGACGCGGTTCGCGTTGGGCAGCAGGGTGATCTCTGACTTGTAGTTGGCCAGGGTCAGGCGATGCTTGACGCGGATGCCGTAGGTGCCGGGCGCGATGCCAGAAAGGGTGAACTCGCCGTAGGGGTTGGTGGACAGGTCCACCGTGCGGTACGCGGAGCCGTCCTCGCGCAGCAGCGTGACCGAAAGCGGCACGCACCAGCAGATATGCGGCTTGGGCGGGCGACCCTGCAGGTCTACCGCCCCAACCAATGTAGCGGAGAGGAGCGCGGTCGTCTGCGTGGGCGTCCAGGTGGGCGTGCTCGTTCGGGCGGGCGCGCTGGCTGGCGTACTGGTGCGGGTGGGCGTCCAGGTGGGCGTGTTGACCGGCGTATTGGTGCGGGTGGGCGTCCAGGTGGGCGTGTTGACTGGCGTATTGGTGCGGGAGGGCGTCCAAGTGGGCGTGTTGACCGGCGTATTGGTGCGGGTGGCGGTGGATTGCGGCGTCGGCGTCGGCCCCCAGCAGTCCCGCGAGCCGAAATCCTGGGTCCAATAGTGCTTGTAGCCGATGCCGCCCGGGTAGGTATCGTTGGGCTCGTACACATAGCCCACGCCGATATCGCGGAAAGAGGTGCTGAGGATGTTGGCGCGGTGCCCGGTGCTGCTCATCCAGGCGCGCACCACATCCGCAGGCGAGGTCTGCCCGGCGGCGATGTTCTCCCCGGCGGAGCAGAGGCCCGTATAGCCCGCCAGTTCGATGCGCTGGACAAAAGTGCTGCCGTCCAGGCTCACGTGGTTGAAAAAGTTGTAGGTGGACATGGCCTGGCTGTGGCCGCGAGCGGCCAGCGTGAGGGAGGCGTTGGCAACCAGGGGATAGAGGCCGCGCAGGGCTCGCTCCTGGTTCACCAGGGCGATGACGTCGCTCTCGAAGGAGCTCAGTTCGGCGGTGCTTGGCTGCGAGGCGGAATCCGGTGCCGCAACGATCCAGCTCTCCGTCTGGACGCCGTTTTCATCGTAAGAGCTCAGGGGCAGGGAGAGCTCTCCTTCGGCGCTGGCCCAAACGGAGAAGGAGAGGCTCAAGAGAACCAACAGAAGCAGCCCCCCCAGGATCCTGCGAACACATGGCGTTGAAGAAAAAGCGCAAGGTGCCGTTTTGCGATCCATACTAGTATATGATACTTGAATTTTTCCCTGTGTCAACTCTAGCCTTTGGGGCCAGAATATGCAATAGTACCCTGTTCCCAGAGGGCGCGGGATCCTCCCCAATAGACGCACAGGTGGCGCCAAGGTCACGGCCTGCCCGAGTCGCTTGTTGACAAACACGGTCCCCGCTGCTATCATGTCCTTACGACCAAACCGCAAGCGCACAGGAGGCTGGCGATGGCATACGTTCTCGGCATCGATGTAAGCACCACGGGGGCCAAGGCGCTGCTCGTGGACGAAAAGGGCGCCGTGGTGGCGGACGCCACCACCGAGTACCCTCTCTCCACCCCTCGACCGCTCTGGTCCGAGCAAGACCCAGCGGACTGGTGGAGCGGCGTCCAGGCCAGCATCAAGCGCGCGCTGGCCGAGGCCAAGGTGAGCGCCGCCGAGATCGTTGGCGTGGGCCTCACGGGCCAGATGCACGGCCTGGTGCTGCTGGACAAGGCCGGCCAGGTCTTGCGACCTGCCATCCTCTGGAACGATCAGCGCACCGGCGCGCAGTGCGATTGGATCACCCACCAGGTGGGCGCGCAGCAACTGCTGGCCTGGACCGGCAACCGCGCGCTGACGGGGTTCACCGCGCCCAAGATCGTCTGGGTGCGGGAGAATGAACCGCAGATCTATGCCCGGGTGGCGCAGATCTTGCTGCCCAAGGACTTTATCCGCTTCAAGCTGACCGGCCGGTACGCCACGGACATGGCCGGCGCGGCGGGGACGCTGCTGCTGGATGTGAAGGCGCGCACCTGGTCGCAGGGCATGTTGCGGGCGCTGGATATCCCCGCGGACTGGCTGCCGCCTACCCACGAAGGGCCGCAGGTGACGGGGACCATCAGCGCCGAGGCCGCGGCGGCCACGGGGCTGCGCGCGGGGACGCCCGTGGTGGGCGGCGGCGGCGACCAGGCGGCCCAGGCGGTGGGCGTAGGCGCGGTCCAGCCGGGCGTGATGGCGCTGACCTTAGGCACCTCGGGGGTGATCTTTGCCCCCACCGCCGAGCCGGTCATCGAGCCCCAGGGGCGGTTGCACGCCTTTTGCCACGCCGCGCCGGGCCGCTGGCACCTCATGGGCGTGATGCTCTCCGCAGGGGGGGCGCTCCATTGGTATCGTGATGCGCTGGCGGCTGGGCAGTCTTACGCAGAGATGGACAAGTCGGCTGCCGGGGCGCCGCTGGGCGCCGAGGGGCTGGTCTTTTTGCCGTACCTCACTGGCGAGCGGACGCCCTATCCCGACCCCAATGCGCGGGGCGCCTTTGTCGGGCTCACGGTGCGCCACGGGCTCGCGCACATGACCCGCGCCGTGCTGGAGGGGGTGGCCTTTGGCCTGCGCGATAGCCTGGAGCTGCTGCGCGAGGTCAGTGGACAGATCACCCAGGTGCGGGCCTCGGGCGGCGGGGCGCGCAGCGCGCTCTGGCGGCAGATCCTGGCCGACGTGCTGGATTGCGAGCTGGTGACGGTGAACGTCACCGAGGGCGCGGCCTATGGCGCGGCGCTGCTGGCGGGGGTGGGCGTGGGCGTCTGGCCGGACGTGGACACGGCTTGCCAGCGCGTGGTGCGGATCACCGCGCACACCGCGCCGGACGCGGCCCGAGTGGGCCGCTACGAAGAGATGTACCGCGTCTATCACGGGCTGTATGGCGCGCTCAAGCCGTCGTTCGACGCGTTAACTGGGTTTGCCGTCGGGTAGTCACATGCTGCGCCCTACCGCGTTGGGGCGGACCTGAACTCGAGATAGAGATACACCAGTGGGCTACATGGCTGGGGGATGTATGAAGGATATCAATAACAGGTTATTGGCGGAGGTCACGCGACGCCTTGTGGAGCAGTTCCAGCCGGAGCAGGTTATCTTGTTTGGCTCTCATGCTTGGGGAACGCCTTCGTCGGATAGCGACGTGGACCTGATGGTGATCGTGGCGGACAGCGCCTTGTCCGAGTATGAGCGAACTCTGCTGGGGCATCGTTCTCTGAGCGGACTGGGCCTGCCCAAGGATATCATCGTCAGGACCCGCGCAGAGTTCGAGTTCTACCGCCAGGCCAAAGCTTCTCTTGAGCACAAAGTTGCAGAGCAAGGGAGAGTGCTATATGAACGAGGCGAAGTGCCAGCTCGTCAGGAGTTAGCTGCTCAGAGCCCAGCATGACCTAGCCTCTGCGCGCGTCCTGTCCAGCGGAGAACAGCGCATCCTGGACACAGCGGCCTACCATTGCCAGCAAGCTGCGGAAAAGGCTGTGAAAGGTTATCTTGTGTACCGGGATGAGCCCTTTGAGCGCATTCATGATGTTGAGGTGCTGGTTAGGCTTGCGGCAAAGCATGAGGCGGGTTTTGAGCTCTGGGTGGAAGCGGGGATGCGGCTGACGCCCTATGCCACACTCTTTCGCTATCCCGGGCCGGTTTCTGAACCGACCCACGAGCAATTCGATCGAGCGCTGGACCTTGCCGAAGGGCTGTATGCCTACGTGCTTTCGCTTCTACCCAAGCAGGTTTGGCCATCTGAATAGCTTGTTGATCCCCGGCCTTGGCTGGCCGTAGCCCTGGCTCACTTGCCGATCGGCGCCACTCCCAGCACCATCTGCGTGCCCTGGCCCTCGCGGGCCAGCCGCTCGTCGGCCACGGCCAGCGGCTGCAGGGTAAAAGCGTCATACACGGTCAGGCGGAGGGTGGCCTCGCCGCCGGGGTCGCCCTCCGGCACGTCCAGGATGTGCAGGTCCTGGATCGCGCTGCCGCGGATCCATTTCAGCGTAGGGATGGCCCCCAGCGCCGGGGTAGTGTCGTGCTGGGCGATCAACCGCCCACCGGCGCCGATCAGGCTCACCGAGACGCTATAGTCCCTGGTCAGCGGGCGCAGCGCCCGAAAGTCCAGCGTGACGCGCCTTCCATCGGCCTCCCAGGCTGCCGATTCCAAGGCCATCTCGCCGCCCAGGATAACGTAACGTTCTCCTGGGTGGGGGGCAGGCAAGGCGTGGCGGGGGCGCCACGCATGGTGCCAGGGCCCCAACGCCGCCACCGGCGCATCCTCCGGCGCGGTGCGCACCTCCAGGCGCAGCGCGCCATCTCCCGGCGGCACGTCCAGCGCCAGCGTGCCATAGCCCGCCGCTTCGATGATCCTCCCCCGCGCCAGCAGCTCGCCGTCGCGGTAAAGCAGCGCATCGCGCGCGCCCGTGAGCCCCTCCGGCCGGAACCAATGCAGATAGACCCGCAGCGCATCCGCCACGCTGTGATCGTAATCCACGCCCACGCAGGCCAGCCCGCCAGAAAAAGCCAGGTGCTGGGGGTGCTTGGTCACCGGCGCCTGCACCAGGGGCGCGATCTCCACCTCGGCCAGGGCCACGGCGTCTTGCCCATCCTCAGCCTTTAGGCGTTGCCAGCCGCCGGGAAAGGTATAGTAGGCGCCGCCCAGCAGCGTATAGCGCCCCGCCGGCGCGGTGGGCAACACCGAGAGACGGTATTCGTCGACGATGATCTCGCCAACCTGGTAGCGCGTGGAGGGGTGCCAGCGGTCACCCTGGCCCAGCGGCGGCATCCCCGGCGCTTGCACCAGATGGACAAAGAAGGAATAGTCCTGGTCCAATGGCTGCAGCGGCTGCCAGGCCAGGCGCAGCACCAGGTCGTCGCCCACATGGAGCGCCTCGGCGGCGAGTTGGTAGGCCAGGAGCCGCACCTTGCCTTCCAGGTCGATCCCCAGCGGCGACATTCCTGGCGGCAGCGCGTCGAGCGCGCCCGCGATCACCTGCTGCGCGCCGCCAAAGGGGACGAAGCGATAGGGCAGGTCGGCGAAGGCCTGCTCGTAATTGGTGACCAGCACGGGCCGCTGGGCGAGGCCCTCAGCGATGCGCCGCGCCCACACCTGGTGGTTGGGCGTGGCTCCCTCGGGATAGACGTAATCGACCTGCACGTCAGGGCGAATCCCCTCCACCAGTTGTAGGTACCACAGCGGCGTGACCTGGTGCCAGTTGGCCAGGACCATCGCGTTCGGCGGCGCCTCGCGGAGCAACGCCTCCGCTTGGTCGCGGGTCGAGGTGTCGCGGCTCAGCTCGATGTAACTGGGGGCGCTGGCGGTCAGGCGGGCGAGGCCCAGCCAGAGCAAGAGCGCCGCCACGACGGCGTGGATGATCGGCGCGCGGCGAGGCCAAGCATGGCCCAGCGCGTGCGCGCCCCAGCCCAGCAGCGCCGCCAGCCCCAGGTAGGCGGGGATCAGGTACTCGACGGTCTGCGGCGCGCGGTAGGTAATGGCGACAAAGGCGTTCACCAGAAACACGCCGCCGAAGAGCAGGAAGCGCTTGGGCTGGCGGGCCAGCATGGCGATAAAGCCGGCCAGGGCCACCAGCAGCAACGGATAGCCCAACTGCCACACGAGGATGTTGCCCAGCACCGGCAGGCGATCGGCCAGCAGGTCGGGCCGCGCGAAGGCGAACATGTCGCCGCCAAAGCCTCGGGCCAGCACGTGGTCCAGGAAGCCTTGCACGCTGCGGATGGGCGCCGCGTCAAAGGGCGCGCCCATCAGGCTGCGGATGGGCAGGTAGAGCAGCGCCAGGAGGGAGAGGGCAAAGGCCCCCAGCGAGGCTGCCCAGTGCCGCCAGCGATAGAGCAGCTTGCGGTCTATGGCCAAGAGGTAGACGCCATAAGGAAGGGCCAGCAGCCCCAGCGAGCCATGGTGGCCCACGCCCAGCCCGAAGGCCAGGGCGAAGCGGACCAGGTCGCGACGCGACTTGGTGCTCCCGTATTCGTGCAGGTAATACATCTGCGCCACGGTGAACAGCGCCGTGAGGCTGCGGATGTTGGCGGTGGTGGCCTGCGCCCAGATGGTGGGGGAGGCGCCCAGAGCCAGGGCCACGCCCAGGCCGATCCAGGCCGAGCCGGTGAGGCGGCGCACCAGGCGGCAGAGCAGGGCCAGGGTCAGCGCCATGGCCACCGCGGAGAGGAGGTTGACGCGATAGGCGGCATCCCCCAGCGGCAGCAACGTAAAGAGCTTGCCCAGCATGGTGTAGAGGGGATAGCCGGGCGGGTGGGCGATGCCCAGCAGCCGAGCCACGAGCTGGAACTCGCCGCTATCGGCGGGGAGGAGGCCAGGCGCCAGCGTATAGACATAGACCGTCAGGCTGCCCGCAAAGGCGGCCACCTCGGCGCCCCAACCGGGCAACTTGAGCCGAGGCCAATCGTTCAGCAGGCCCAGGGCGACGAGGGCGACAAACAGGACGGCCAGCGCCAGCGCGGGGTTGACCTGCGGCCAGAGCGCATAGGGGAGCAGGAGGAGAAGCGGCGTCGAGCGGAGGCGCCGCCCCAGCGTCAGCAGCAGCCCGAGGCCGACGGCCAGGCTCACCAGGAGCAGCAGGGCCAGGCGCGGCAGCGACCACCCGATGGGGAGGTTCTCGGCGATCAGCCGGCTCAAGTAGAGGCCCGCGCTGATCCCGCAGAGCGCCTGTTTCCAGGGCAGGCCGGTCCGTAAACGCAAGATGGCCGACATAGGCTGCACGCGCCGCTAATAGATGGTCCAGGACATGTCGTCAGTATAAAGCACAAAGCAGACGTTGCCGTTCCAGAAGAGCAAGCCGCGTTCGCAATCCTGGACCACGCCGGCAAAGGTGTGAATCAGATCGTCCTCGGTCTCGCCGTGCATGAGGATGGCCCAATTGAGCCTGGTCTGCATCCAGGGGTTCTGCCGCCAGAGCTTGCCGAACCGCCCCGTGGGCTGATAGACCTTGGGCGCGCCGATGCGCGGCGTAGGCGTGGCAAGGGCCGGAT
This sequence comes from Chloroflexota bacterium, assembly GCA_012689325.1. Lineage (GTDB taxonomy): Bacteria > Chloroflexota > Anaerolineae > JAAYEA01 > JAAYEA01 > JAAYEA01. The sequence continues at coordinate 8,708 of JAAYEA010000166.1, read as the reverse complement.
CGGTCCACAGGTCGCTCGGCTGGTAGGTGTCGGGGAAGGCGCCCCAGCCGTCCTGCATATACGGCGCCGTGAGCACATAGATTAGCCCATTGTCAGGGCGCCAGAGCATGTGTCCGCCCTGGAAATAGATCTCCTCGCCGGTGATGCCCTGCTGGCTGCCGACGGGGCAGCCGACCCGCTCCCGGACCTCGGGCTGGCTCCATACGTCGCCGATGCCCCACTGCGGCGTAATCTGGCACAGGGGGGTGGGCGAGGGAACCGTGGCCGTCGCGGGCGGCGGTGCGGTGGCGGTGGCAACGATGGCGGGCGTTGCCGTCGGAGGCACCGGCGTGTTCGTGGGCGGGATCGGGGTATGGGTGGGCGTGGGCGTCAGGCTCGGCGTCGGCGAGGGCTCGAGCGTCCAAGTTGCCGCCTCGGCCCCGGGTGTTATGTTCGTGACGGAGGTCAGGCTGGCTTCCGGCATGGTCCCGGGCTGGATGGGTCGCCCCAGGACGCGGCAGGCGGATAGGCTGAGTAAGCTGAGCAATAGCGCTGCCATCAGGCCTCCCAGGATGAGGCGTCTCTGTAATGGCGTGAAGGGAAGCCTGTTCTGCTGTCGTGCGGTCCTGTCTCGTGACATGTTTGCCTCGTCGGCTGTGCCCAAGCGCGGCCTGATTGCGGCGGCTCAACCAGCAAGAGGGGAAGACGACCATCGAGCAACTGCTTTGTCCATTATACCGGAGGTTCCCGAAATGTCAACTTGCCGGGCCGCGCCGATTTGGCAACTCGAGCCCGCGGTGTTATCCTGCTGCGAGCATGCCAACACTGGAATGGGCAGGAGGGGGAAAGCCATGTCGGAACCGATGGTCAGCGAGGCAAAGAACCTCACGATTCGCGAGGTGCGCGTCATCCTCACCGCGCCGGCGCGGTCGAGGTTGATCGTGGTCAAGGTGGAGACGTCGGAGCCTGGCCTCTATGGCCTGGGCTGCGCCACGTTCACGCAGCGCCCGCTGGCGGTCAAGGCGGCTGTGGACGACTACCTGAAGCCTTTCCTGGTGGGCAAGGACCCGCAGCGCATCGAGGATATCTGGCAGACCTCCTGGGTCAATAGCTATTGGCGCAACGGCCCGGTGCTGAACAATGCCATCTCGGGCGTGGACATGGCGCTGTGGGACATCAAGGGCAAGCTGGCGGGGATGCCGCTCTTCCAGCTCTTGGGCGGCAAGTGCCGCGAGGCGGCGGCGGTCTATCGGCACGCCGATGGCGCCGACGAGCACGAGGTGGAGGACAACGTGCGCCGCTACATGGACGAGGGCCTGCACCACATCCGCTGCCAGATGGGCGGCTATGGCGGGCGCAACCCCATCTCGCGCCGTCCCGAAGGGGCGCTGCCCGGCGCCTATTTCGATCCGGTGGCCTATGCGCAGAGCGTGCCCCGCCTGTTCGAGCACCTGCGCAAGCGGATCGGCTATGGCGTCGAGCTGCTGCACGATATCCACGAGCGCTTGCAGCCCATCGATGCCGTGCGCCTGGCCAAGGACGTGGAGCCCTACCGCCTCTTCTTCCTGGAGGATCCGCTCCCGCCGGAGCAGCCCGAATGGTTCCGCATGATCCGCCAGCAGAGCGCCACGCCCATCGCCATGGGCGAGCTGTTCAATCACCCGCTGGAGTGGATTCCGCTGGTCAAGGAGCGGCTGATCGACTTTATTCGCGTGCATATCAGCCAGATCGGCGGCATCACCCCGGCGAAGAAAATGGCGGCCATGTGCGAGCTCTTCGGTGTGCGGACCGCCTGGCATGGGCCGGGCGATGTCTCGCCGGTGGGGCACGCCGCTAACCTGCACCTGGACCTCAGCAGCCCCAACTTTGGCGTCCAGGAGTGGAGCGGCTTCCCTGATCCGCTGCCGGAGGTTTTTCCGGGTTGCCCGGAGGTGCGCCAGGGGTACATGTATCCCAACGATCGCCCGGGGCTGGGCATCGATATCGACGAGGCGCAGGCCGCCAAGTATCCCTGTCCCCCTGGCCCGCCGGATTGGACGCTGACGCGCACCCCGGACGGCACCTCCGTCCGGCCATAGGGCGCCCCCGATTTAGCTTGCCAGGAAAATGTGCTATACTAACACTGAAGATAGTTGAATTTGGAGGAAACGATGGTTAGCCAGGAGTTGCTCGATATTCTGGTCTGTCCGGCCTGCAAGTCCGAGCTGGATCTGGTCAAGGACAAGTGGTTGGTCTGCAAGAACAGCGCCTGCCGCCGCAAGTATCCCATCCGCGACGACATCCCGGTGATGTTGGTCGAGGAAGGCACCAAGCACGTGGATGTGGCGGTGGAGAACCTGCAATAACTCAGGGCCGAGCGGGTTCCGGCGCCGGGATCCGCTCGGCTTGGGAAGGCCCAAGACCAAGCTTATGCGGAAACACTATCTGCTCATCGCCATCACCTTGGCCCTCTGGCTCGGCGGCACGTGGGCCTCCGCCCAGGGCGCCATTGCGGTGGTGGAGAACACCTACCAGAGTCGTTTCGGCCAGGAGATCATCTTTCGCCTGGTCGTTGAAAGCGACGTGGCCATTCGGCGGGTCGCCCTCTTTCGCCAGTTGGACGGCGAGGAGGGCCGTGTGCGCGCCGAGGTGGATTTTTCGCCGGGCCGGCGGGTGGAGGCCGAGTACATCTGGGAGCTCGAGTCGGGCGAGCTGCGCCCCGGCGTGGGCATCTCGTACTGGTGGCTGGTGGAAGACGCCTCCGGGCGCAGCTTGGAGGTGCCTCCGACGCTCCTGAACTATGAGGATGACCGTTTCACCTGGCAAGAGCTTTCCCAGGGGCCGATCCGCCTCTACTACTATGAGGGTGAGCGCCAGGGCGCCCAGGCGATCCTGGACGCGGCGACAGAGGCGGCGACGCGGATCGAAGACCACATTGGGATCAAGCTGGAACAGCCCGTCTCGATCTATGTGTACGCGAGCCGGGCGGACATGCTGCCCGCCCTGGCGCAGCGGGACGCCACCTATGACGAGCAGACGGTGACGCTGGGCTTGAGCACCGGCGGCGATACGCTCCTTTTGCTCGGTTCCCATGACGATGTGTTGCAGACCACGGCCCACGAGATGAGCCACATCATCGTCGGTGCCTCCACCGAGAACCCCTTCACGGATTTGCCGCGCTGGCTGGATGAGGGCTTGGCCATGTATGCCGAGGGAGAGCTGCCCAGCGACAACGCCAAGGCCCTGGAGCGCGCCATCCGCCGCGACGAGTTGATCTCGGTGCGGTCGCTCTCGGCTTATGTGGGGGATGCCTCGCTGGTGGACCTGTACTATGGCGAGGCCTACAGCTTGGTCAGTTTCATGCTCGATGCTTACGGGCAGGAAAAGACAGCGGAACTGCTGGACGTGCTGGAAGAGGGTGTGCTGCCGGAAGAGGCGCTGAACCAGGTCTATGGCTTTGGATTGGACGAGCTGGATAACCGATGGCGCGCCAGCCTGGGCCTGGGCCCTCGCACGGCGGACACCGTCGAGGCCTCCTCTCGGGAGGAACGGGGCGGGCTGACCATCTGCTCGGTGGCGGTGTTGTTGCCTTTGCTGCTGGGCGCGGCGACCACGAGGCGAGGGCGCTAACCCATGCCAGAGCTCCCCGAGGTGGAGACCATCGTCCAGGGCTTGCGACGGCGGCTGTTGGGGCGCCGCTTCACGGGCGTGCAGGTCTTTTGGCCCGGCGCCCTGCACCAGGTGTCGCCCGAGTTCTTCCGCCAGCAGGTCGCTGGCCGCCAGGTGCTGGACGTGGCGCGGCGCGCCAAGTTCCTGGTCCTGACCCTCAGCGATGGCCTGTATATGCTCATCCATCTGCGCATGACGGGGCAGTTGCTGCTGTGCCCGGCGCTGCCCGAGGAGCGCAAGCACATCCATGTCGCTTTCGCGCTGGACGATGGCACCTGGCTCTACTTTCGGGACGTGCGCAAGTTCGGGCGCATCTATTGGGTCGACGATTGCGTCGAGGTGTTGGGCTGCCTGGGGCCCGAGCCCCTCTCCGACGACTTGAGCCTGGAGGCCTTTCGCGCGCGGCTGGGCTCGCGCCAGGGGATGATCAAGCCGCTGCTGTTGGACCAGCGCTTTCTGGCTGGCCTCGGCAATATCTATGCGGACGAGGCGCTCTTCCAGGCCGGCCTGGACCCGCGCCGGCGGGTCGAGACCCTGGACGAGGACGAGGTAGGTAGGCTCTACGAGGCGATCCGCGCCGTGTTGCGCCAGGGGATCGCCAACGGTGGAACCACGCTGGATGACTATCGCGATGCCGAGGGCCAGACCGGGCGCAACCAGGAGAGCCTGGCGGTCTTCCGGCGCGCCGAGGAGCCCTGCCCTCGGTGCGGCACAATCATCCAACGACTGGTGGTCGGAGGGCGAGGCACGTTTATCTGCTCGAATTGCCAGCGATAGATGGCGGGTGTGAGGGGACATGCCAAAACAAGCGCGGTGCGAAACGACGATCCTCTACATCGAGGATGAGCCTGGCATGATCGAGTTGGTCCGGCTGATCCTGGCCAGGCATGACATGAAGGTGCTGGGGGCGTTGGATGCCGACGAGGGGATCCAGATCATGCGCGAGGCCCGGCCCGACCTCGTGCTACTGGACATCATGCTCCCCAAAAGAGATGGCTGGTCGGTCTTTCAGCAGGTGCGAAGCGATCCGTTGCTCAAGGATGTGCCCATCATCGTGGTGACGGCCCGCTCTCAGCCCAGCGATGTGATCTTGGCCCGCTATGAGGCCAAGGTGGATGACTACCTCAGGAAGCCCTTTGGCCCGCGGGATATCCTGCAGAGCGTTCAAAAGGTGCTTGCCCGCGCGGCGCAGGCCGCCTAGGGAGCACTCGCGGGGTCCCGCAGACGCGGCCCAGGTCGCGCCCGCTGGGCCCCGGCGCGACGTTGGGCGTTGGCTTGCCCCTTCAGCAAGGAGAAGGCTAGTGGAGAACCAAGCAACCAAGACCTGGAAGGTGCTTTGCATCGAAGATGAGCCCGAGATGATCGATCTCGTGCGGCTGATCCTGGAGCGTAAGGATTATGAGGTGATCGGCGTGCTTGGCGGCGAAGAGGGGCTCGAGGCGATCCAGCGCCAAAAGCCCGATCTGGTGCTCCTGGATATCATGATGCCCGACATGGACGGGTGGGAGGTCTTTCGTCGCATTAGGGCCAACCCCGAGTTGCAGGACCTGCCCGTCATCGTGGTCACGGCCAAGGCGCAGAGCATCGACAAGGTGCTGGGCCTCTATATCGCCAAAGTCGATGATTATGTGACCAAGCCCTTTGGCCCGCAGAACCTGTTGCAGAGCGTGGAGAGCGCGCTGGCCAAGAAGCGCGGAGCCTGAGAGGGTCAAGATGGGCGGTGATATCCTCAGCGAGATGCGGCGCCTGGCGCAGGCCAAGCGGGACGCCAACGGTCAAGAACTCGCGCTGCTATCGCTGGGGGCGCTGAGGCAGGTCGCGCAGCAGCACCGACTCACTTTGCGCGAGGCCGAGCTGCTGGCCCTCGATCACCATGTCCTCCCCATGCGCTACGAGCGCAGCCTGGGGACGGTGGGCTGGGATGGGCAGTCCAAGCTCTTGCGCGCCACCGTGGCCGTGGTGGGCGCCGGCGGCCTCGGCGGTTGGATTGTGGAGGGCCTGGCCCGGATGGGCATGGGCCGCCTGATCATCATCGACAGCGATGCGGTGGAAGAGAGCAACCTCAACCGGCAACTGTTGGCCGTCGAGGAGAGTCTGGGCCAGCCCAAGGCCAAGATGGCGGCGGCGCGCGTCGCCGCGGTGAACGCGGCCACGGAGGTGTCCGCGCACCAGCTCTGGGCCGATGCGGAGAACCTCCCCCGCCTGCTGGCCGGCGCGCAGGTGGCCGTCGATGCGCTGGACACCCTGCCCGCTCGCTTGCAGCTCCAGCGGGCCGCGGCGGCCCTGGGGATTCCTTTCGTGCATGGCGCCATCGCCGGCTACTCCGGCCAGGTGATGACCATCCTGCCCGGGGATCCGGGCTTGTTCGCGCTCTATGGCGAGGATGCCGTGCCCCAACGCGGCATCGAGACGCGCCTGGGCAACCCCGCCGCCACGCCCATGATGGTGGCGGCGTGGCAGATCCACGAGGTGGTCAAGCTCATCATCGGCAAGGGGGAGCTTTTGCGCCACCGCATGTTGCTGTTGGACGCCGAGTCGGGGACGGTGGACGAGATCGCCATCGGCGGGGCCTAGGATCGTTGGGATAGATGGGGATAGAGCGGCGCGCAGGCGCCGTTTTTTCTTTTCCGGCGGGGGCGTGCGGGGCTAGGCGGCGTCGTCGGGGTCAGCGCACTTGGGCAGGGCGACGTGAAAGGTGCTGCCCTGGCCCACGCTGCTTTCGGCCCAGATCCTGCCGTCGTGATTGAGGACGATCTCTTTGGCGATGGCCAGCCCCAGCCCCGTCCCCCCGAAACGCCGCGTGGTGGAGCCGTCCACCTGATAGAACCGCTCAAAGATCTTGTCCAGCTTGTCCGTCGGGATGCCGATGCCCGTATCTTGCACGGACACCCGCCAATAGTCGCCATCGTCCTGCGCGCTGACGGTGATGGCGCCGCCGCTGGCGGTGAACTTGATGGCATTCCCCAACAGGTTGTCAAAGACCTGGATCAGCCGGTCGTCGTCGGCCATGATCCACATTCGCGTCGAGGGGACCTGGGTGCGCAGCTCCAGCCCGCGTGACGAGGCCGTGGCCCGCGCGGTGTCCACCACCATGCCCAAGATGTCGCCCAAGGACGCCACGTCCTTGTGAATGGGCATGGTCTCGATCTCTTGCAGGGTGATGATGTCGTTCACCAGGCGGGTGATGGCGTCGGTCTTTTGCGCAATGATGTCCACGCTGCGCTTCTGCTGCTCGGATAGCTTGCCCATCGCCTCTTCGGCGAGCAGGTCGGCATACCCTTTGATAAACGTCAGCGGCGTGCGCAGCTCGTGCGAGATGTTCTGCACGAACTGGGATTTCATGCGGTCCAGTTCCTTCAGCTCCCGATAAGCCCGCTCCAATTCCTCGGCGCGCTGCCGCTCCGCCTCGTATAGCTGGGCGTTCTCGATGGAGGAGGCGGCCTGCGCGGCGACGATGGTCAGCAGCCGCTCGTGGTCTTCCGAGAAGGCGTCAACCTGGGTGCTGTCCACGCTGAGCGTGCCGATGACCTTGGACTTGGCGATCAGCGGCACCACCAGCAGGGAGCGGATAGCGGGATCGGAGCCGAGGTTGGGGGCCTCTCGGGGCACGTCGCGCACGTACATGGGGCGCACCTCTTTGAACACCACGCCGCTGACGCCCTCGCCGACCTTGATGCGCGTGCGCTCGCGGAACTCGGCTTTCAGCCCAGAGGCCGCGGCGATGGTCAGCTCTTCGCCCGTCGCATCCAGCAAAAAGATGGTGATGGCGCGGCACGAGATGACGGTGCGCAGCCGCTCCACGATCGAGTTGAGCACCTGCTCCAGCGCCAGCGTGCTGGTGGTATGCTGGGTCAGGTCGCACAGGAGGCTGGTCTCGGCCAGCCGTCGCTCCGACGCTTGATATAGGCGCGCGTTCTCGATGGCCGCCGAGGTGGCGCTGGTCACGGAGGTCAGCAGTTCCTCGTCGTCTTGGCTAAAGGGTTGCCCATCCCGCCGGTTGACCAGCTTGATGCAGCCGATGGCGGCGCCCTTGACGAGCATCGGCGCGCACAGCAGGGAGCGCTCTGGGCAGGTCGAGATGATGTCAGGCTCGCCGCGGGGCTCGGCCTCCGCGTGGGCGATGCGCGCGGGCTTTTTGCGCTCGATCACCTGGGCGATCAGGCTAGCGGGCGCGTCCGGGAGAACGGCGGGGCAGGCGATGGCCTCCCCGATGCCGAGCCGGCAAACCAATAGGTTGCCCTCGACCAGGATGATGCCTCCCGCTTGCACGTGGAGCGCCTCTCCTACTGCATGAAGGACGGATTGCAGAATCTCGTCGAGGTTCAGGATCGAGGTGACGATGCTGCTGATCCGCATGATGGTGGAGAGGTGGTGGATGCGCCGGTTCAGCTCCTCGAAGAGCTGCGCCCGTTCCAGGCCAAGCGCCGCCTGATCGGCCAGCAACCCGAGCACGCGCAATTCGTCCTCGGTGAAGGCGTGGGGCTTGCGGAAGGCGATGGTAAAGACGCCGAGCGGGTTATCGCCGCGAAGCAGGGGAAAGCTGGCAATGGCCCCTCGGCCCAGGGCGGCGGCATCGCCCAGCAGCGGGTCTTGGGCGGTATCGCCAATGACGATGGGCTGCCCTTCCCGCGCCACCCGCGCGATGAGCCTATCCTCTCGCGGGGCAGCCGCTGCTGGCTGCCGCTGCCCCGTGTCCCAGAGCATGGTGCCAAAGGTGAACTCGTCTTTTTCCCTGTCATAGAGGTAGATATCCACATCGCTGGCGCCGATCAAGTGGAGGGCGCTGGCGGCGATGGTCTCCAGAACCGTAGGAAGCGAAGTGGTGGAGATCAACTGCAAAGTGATCTGGCGCAGCGCCGTCAGCTCGGAGACGCGTTGTTGGGTCTGTTCGAGCAGGCGCGCGTTTTCCAGCGAGATCGCCAATTGGCTGGTGAGGGCCTGCAAGACCGCGATGTCGTCCTGCGTGTAGGCGTCCAGTTGCGTGCTCTGCACATCCAGCACGCCCAGCAGGCGATCCCCGATCTGGATGGGCACCGCCAGCTCGGAGCGGGTGTCGGGCAGTTGGGGCACGGCCACATAGT
>JAAYEA010000165.1 GCA_012689325.1 Chloroflexota bacterium | reverse complement strand
TTCGGGTCCATTGGGTCCTCCGCGTGTGATGGCGATTCCTTCGCCTCTATTGTGGGCGATTCTCCGCGACGGGCAAACCGGCTGGCGGCCAGCATTTGACGCCGGGGCGAAATCGAGTAGAATTAGGCCCTGTACGGATTCAAGGCGGCGTAACTCAGTGGCAGAGTAGGGGACTCATAAGCCCTTTGTCCTCGGTTCAAGTCCGAGCGCCGCCATAGAGCGCAACACCCCGCAAGGCACCTGCTACCCATCGGGTAGGGAGGTGCTTTTGCTTTTCCCCCGCCGCCCTCGGACCATCCTTTTGTCGTAGCCAAGACACTGCTCTGGCCCGATGACAGCCGCGCTCGCTCCTGCTAGAATCGGATCATGGGGAACGCCTCGATCCGCGCGCTCGTCCAGGGGCGCCGACTCGTTGCTCCTGGAAGCGATGCGCGAGCCCGCTTTTCGACAACATCATACCCTTGGCCGCTCGGACGAGCGAGGCCCTGACGCGATGGGCGCGAAAAGGGCGCTCGAGGCTGGCTGACCCGAGACAAGGAGGGGACCATGAAACGCAGAGCGCTGGCTGTGGTTGGGCTGGTTGCCATGTTGCTGACCCTGTTACCGGGCGCGCTTTTCGCCGCGGCGCCTCCCGCCGCGCCGCTGGCAGAGCCTGCCCCCAAGACCTATCTGCCCCTGCTCGCCCGGCTCCGGCAACCTGGGCTGCCGCCTTCCCCCTATGCCGCCGCCCTCTCCCAGGCCCTGGCCTCTTGCGCAGGCACAGCGCTCAACCAGGTCTGCTACGCTCGCGGCAGCGTCACGCTGGTCGGCGGGGGGCCGCTGACCGCCCCGGGCCAGACGGCGACCCTGGCGGGCGTCTCCGGGCTGACCCTGGTCTCGCCGGACGCTAACCACTGGAGCGTCGCCCTGCTGCGACTGGCTGCCGACTCGCCCACGCCCGGCCTGGGGCTGATCCTCCTCGCCTTCGGCAATGTCGAGATCCGCGACCTGACCCTGCTCGGCGCTGGCCATGGCGAACTGGCGCCCGCCTTCTCGTTCAGCAGCGGCCCCGTGCCCGGCCAGGATCCCGAGACCGGGGGCCTCATCGTCTACAACCCCGCCCACGAGGAGCCACTCGCCATCCGCCTCAATGGGGCTGACCTCACCCTGGCCTCGTCCGCCGTCGTCCAGGCGCGCCCCGGGGCGATGGCCGTGACCATGGCCACCGGCAGCGCCCTCGTCAAGACGGCCGCCGGCGACGCCGCGCTGGTCCAGGCCCATCAACTCACCGTGCCCCTGGATGGCAACGGCCAGGCCGCGGGCGCGCCCACGTCTCCCGCCCTGATGGACGATGACCTCCTGGAGCCCCTGGTGCCTCGCGAGGAGGACGACCTCCTGGCGCCCCTCGTCCCGCCCAAGGTCAACCTCCAGGCGGTCTATGAGCGCGTCCAGGACGACTTTAACAGCGCATGGGACCGCTGCCTGGGGGGCGACAGCCGCCAGGTCTACCGCGTCATGTACCACGCGCGCCTGATGAAGCAGTTCGAACGCGTCTATCCCGATGGCCTGATGGCCCTGATCGACCAAGCGGTCCAACAGTGCGCCAGGTTCGAGCTCGAGTTCAACAGCGTGATTACCGAGACGTCGATGATAGCCTGGGGCAACATGTACGTGCAGGGCCAGGGGATGATCGTCAAGTACCACATGGACGGCAGGCTCGTCCAGCAGGCGCAGATGCCCCTGACGCACCTGCGCTACGATATCGACTATGCCTTTGGGTCAGGGTGCTACTATGTGCGGCTCGCCGACGGCGGGTTGCACCTCTTTGACGGCACTATGCGGATCAACCGCAACCGCCTGGATATCAGCACGTCCATGCTTCCCGCGGGCGTCATGGAACACCTGATCGTGACCTGCGGGGACTTGGGCGAGATCGCCAACCCCGCGCTCTGGGGCACCCTGTTCCGTGGACTCCATGAGAGCGAGCAGACCAGCACGCAGATCCCCGGCGGCTTTGTGTTCACGCCGGCTCATTGGAAGTACACGGGCAACCACATCCTGGCGGAAGCGATCTTCACCGGCCGAAAGGTGATCTTCGGCGACGAGGTGACCACTGGCGACACGTGGCTGGTCCTGCTCCACAGGCCGAGCCGCTAACGACCAAGGGTCAGGGGCGGCGCCGCCCCTGACCCTCATCCGGCTTTCCCCCCTTAACACACAAGATGGGGGGCGGGATTTGGACCCCGCCCCCCATTCTGACTTGTGCTTGGCCTGGTCCGTTCGCCGGGCTGGCTACTTTCTGGCCGGCTTGTGCGGGACCACGATGTTGCCGCCGCCGAGCTCGATGGCGTGGTCCACGGCCGGGCGCTCCAGCGAGAGCCCGCCGACTACCTCGATCCAGAAGCGGTCCACGCCCGCGCCGGGCTCGTTGCGGTCCTCCACGTAGGCGGTAAAGACATAGTTGCCGATCGGCCGAGGCCACCCCGGCTCCTGGTAGGTGCTCTTGCCGCTGAAGGTAGCCCAGCCCATGGGCACCGTCGAGTCCTCGCCCAGCGCCAGGCCGTACAGCGCGTTGCTCTTGACCCGATAGATCGTGCCGTCCGGCAGGTGGCGGATCATGACCAGGTTGCCCTGGACGTTGCCGCCCTTTTTGTTGTACTTCATGGTGTAGCCCAAGCTGGTCCGGTCGCCGAGGTAGCCGCTCTCTTCGTTGGCGGTGTCGGGCCAGTAGAACCAGCCGCCGCCGCAGGTGAAGCCGAGGCTGGGGTCATAGACCACGACCACGTCCTCATCGTAGCCGGCATAGTACCCGCCGCCCACGGTGACCTGCACCACATAGGCGTTCACCGGCGCACCGCTGAAGCGGAAGGTCACGCACTTGTGCCCGCCTTCCACGGTGGTCGCGATCGCCGTGCCGACCATGCTGCCGCCGGGCCCCACCGGGACCAGGCTCATGCCCACCTGGGCCAGGCTGATGTCGCCATCGGGCGGGCCATCGTCTTCGCTCACGCAGACCGTCAGCTCGAAGGGGATGCTGCTGCCGCCCGCGCTGGCCACCAGCACTGCGACGGGGTTGTCGTCGTCGAAGGCGATCGCGGCCTCCTCCGGCTCCACGATCACCGTGACCTCGGCGTAGGTCGAGCCGCCGTCGTCGTCGCTGACCGTGAGCCGCAGCGTGTACGTGCCTGCCGCGGCGCTCACGCTGCCGTTCACCTTCCAGGTGCAGGTGTTGACGCCGTCGCTCACGCTGCAGGAGCGCTCGCCCAGCGCCAGGCTGGCGGGCGCGCCGCTGAGGACCGCGGTCAGATCATCCGCGGCCACATCGGTGGCGGTGAAGGCGATCTCGGCGATGGCCTCGCTGTATTGGACGGCCTGGCTGGCGGGGCTGCCCGCCACCACCGGCGCGACGTTGAGGACGGTCACCACGGCGGTGTCGCAGCGTGTCGCGTCATCGTCCGTCACGCAGACGGTTACCGTGTACTGGTCGTCGGCGTCGTCGTCGGCATAGGTGTGGCTAAGCGTGAAGGTCTTGCCGGCCAGCGCCAGGGTTTGCGCGCCGCCGCCATCGCCATAGTCCACCGTGGCGCTCCAGGGGTCCGCGCCGGGATCGGCGAAGGAGCCTGAGCTATTGAAGGCGCTGCCCTCGTTGATGGTCGCGTCGGCGCCCGCATCCACCACCGGCGCGACGTTGTTCACCACGACGTCCGTGGCGTATGCGTTGAGCCCGCCGTCGTCGTCCTTCACCCGGCCCCGCACGGTGTAGGTCCCGTCGTTGGGCCAAGTGTGCTGCGCCGAGGCCTCCGTCTGGTCGACGATCTCATAGTTGCCGTCGTTATCCCAGTCGAACGAGTAGGTCAAGGTGTCCTCGGAGCTGGGATCCACCACGTTCGTGAACGAGACCGTCACCGCGCTGGCCTCGTCCTTGGGCCCGTCGTTGCCCAGGGACGCCGTCGGCGCCACGTTGGCCACCGTCACGCTCAAGCTGTCCGAGGCCGTGTGTCCGGCGCCGTCGCTCACCTCCACGGTGACCACGTACACGCCGTTGTCGGCATAGGCGTGGCCGCCCGCGATGGTGAAGAGCGCCTCGTCCACCGTGCCAGCCGTCTGCGCCGTGCCGTCGCCCCAGTCGATGGTCGCGGTGTGGACCACGCCCGTGCGGCCGTCGGTGAAGGTGGCGGCCACCGACACGGTGTCGCCCTCGTTCGCCGACTGGTCCGCGCCCGCCTCCACCGACAGGGCCAGGATGACCACCGTTGTCTCCGCGGTGACGGACGAGACGCTGTTGCTGGCCGTCACTCTGGCCGTGTACTCGCCGTCCGCGCCATAGATGTGCGTCTCCACCCGCTCGTCGCCGGCGCTGCCGTCGCCGAAATCCCAGGTGTATACCACGTTGCTGCCCGCGGTCACCCCGGCGGTGAGGGTCACTTCCTGGCCGAGGAGCACCGGCCCGTTGTTGCTCGCCGTCAGGCCCTCGATGGTCTTGTCCACCACCTGGATTAGGTAAGGTTCGCTCACTCGGATGTTGCCATAGATATCCTCGGCCTCCACGCGCAGCGAGTAGGCTCCCGCCGCCCAGCCCGCCAGCTCTGGCGTATACGCCCAGGCGCCGGAGCTCAGCGTGGCGTTGGCGACGCTCGCCGCGCCCGTGGGGCTGATCACGCGGATGCGCACGGCCTGCACGCCCGACCCATCCGTTACCGTGCCCTCCAGGAGCGTGGTCTCGGCCAGGAGGCTGATGGGCCGGTAGCGCGGGGCGCCGCCGCCACCCCGCAGCAGCGGGGTGAAGAGCCGGAAGGGCGCAGCGGCGGGGCCGATCTTGCCGGACTCGGGGCCGAGATAGGTCAGGCCCAGGACCGGGTCATCGGGCAGGGTCACGTTGGGCGCGAGGGCAACCACTTCGATGGCCGGCGCCACCACGTCGACGATGGTGGATTGCCACGCGCCCACCGTCGCGTTGCCGACCTGGTCGATGGCGCGCGCCCGCAGTAGATGGCTCACGCCGTCCTCGGTCGGGGCGTACCAGGCCCAGTCCCAGGCCTGGGCTCCGGTCGAGGCATCGGGCGCATAGGGCCCGAGCGCCGGCTGCCAGGCCGTGGTCTCGCTATCGATCTGCACGCTCACCTGCGCCACCAGGGCGCCAGCGGGCAGGTCGGTCGCCGTCCCGCCCAGCAGCGCCACCGCGTCCGCGATCACCGCCGGAGCCGTCCAGTCGATCGTCGGCGCCGCGCTATCCACGGCAAAGGTCCGGCTGGCCACGGCGCTCTGCGCGTCGCAGCCGTCGGTGGCCCGGGCCTGCAGGGTGAGCGAGGTGGCGCCCGCCGGGATGGTCACTTCCGCCGACCAGGCCAGCGTGCCGGTCGCGAC
>JAAYEA010000164.1 GCA_012689325.1 Chloroflexota bacterium | reverse complement strand
TGTGGCGCGCCTCCAGATAGCGCCGATACTGGAGAAGCAACCGCTTGTTGCTTTCGGGAACACAGTCCGCGCCGAACATCATCACTTCCTCCGAACCGGGATGGCTGCCATTATAGCGCAGTTGGGTGGCCGGACCAAGAGCGTGGCCCCAGCATGGGGCGCGCTAATCGGATCGGCGGCCGCGCTTTTTTTCGGACTCGTCGTGACCCTGGAATTTCAGGACCAGGGGGGTGCCTTCGAACGGGTAGCGCTCGCGGATGCAGTTTTCCAGGTAGCGTTGGTAGCCGAAATGCACCAGACGCACATCGTTGACAAAGAACACGAAAACGGGCGGGTTGACCTCGGGCTGGGTGACATAGTAGAAAGTGAGCCGCTTGCCCCATTTGGAGGGCGGCGAGTGCCGCTCCACGGCCTCGCGGACCAGGTCGTTGAGCTCGGTGGTAGAGATTCGCTGCATCCGCTCCTCGCGGATGCGCAGCGCCGTCTCGATGGTCTGCTCCACGCGCTGCCCGGTCAGCGCCGAGATAAAGAGCACGGGCACGAACGAGAGGAAGCGCAGTTCTCGGCGGATGGTCTCGGTGAACTCGGCCATGGTGTGGGTATCCTTGGGAACCAGGTCCCACTTGTTCATGACCACCACCACGCTCTTTTTGGCTTCCAGGATATAGCTGGCCACGTGCGCATCCTGCTCGGTCACGCCCTCGGAGGCGTCCAGGAGCAAAAGAACCACGTCAGCGCGCTCGATGGCGCGCAGGCTGCGCAGGACGCTGTATTTTTCCACCCCCGGCGCGATGCTGCCACGGCGCCTCATGCCCGCCGTGTCGATGAGCATGATCTCCTGCCCGTCCCATTGCATCGGGGTATCCAGGGCATCGCGGGTGGTTCCCGGGATGGGGCTGACGATGGCCCGCTCCTGGCCCAGCAAGGCGTTGAACAGGGAGGACTTGCCCACGTTCGGACGCCCCACGATGGCGATCTTGGGGATCTCCACCTCGGGCTCTTCCGGCTGCTCCAGCTTGGTGATGGCCTGCACGACCTCGTCCAGCAGGTCGCCGGTGCCCATGCCATGCAGCGACGAGAGGGGCATCGGCTCGCCCAGGCCGAGGGCATAGAACTCGGCGGCGTTCAGGCGCAAGGTGTTATTATCCGCCTTGTTGACGGCCAGGATCACCGGCTTGTCCGTGCGGCGCAGGATATCGGCGATCTCGTAATCGCTGGCGGTGATGCCGTCCATGGCGTCGGCCAGAAAGACGATCACGTCGGCCTCCGAGATGGCGACCTGGGCCTGCGCGCGGACCTGAGAGGTCAGGTTGTCGGTGGCGGCAAGGTCCAGCCCGCCGGTATCCACCACGATGAATTCGGTGCCGATCCATTCCCCCTCGGCATAGATGCGGTCGCGGGTGGTCCCTGGCGAATCCTCCACGATAGCGAGGGGGTGTCCCACTATCCGATTGAACAGGGTGGATTTGCCCACATTCGGGCGGCCCACCAGGGCGACGATAGACTTTGCCATATAGGGTAACTCCTTAAGGCCCGAGCGCGATATCCACTTCGACCATATCGGGCACGATGCTGACGACGCTCAGCCCTTCGGGCACGAGGATCGCCCGCGGGGTGATCTTGTGCGTCCCGACCGTCAGGCCGAACAGGTCCGCAATGACCTGGACATCGTTCGGGGAAAGCTCTTGCAGGACGGGCAGGGGCCCGGAGAGGATCACATCCACCACGGCGGGCGACACGGTGGCCTTCAGGCCCAGGCTGAGCCCCTGCTTGGTCAGCTCCCGCTGGATGGTCTGCCCGCCGACGATGGCCGAGATCGCCACCTTGACCTGGACCCCTTGTTGGGCGTTCTCGCTCAGGATCGAGATGCCAGCGGGAAGGCTCAACGTGACCTTTTTCACCAAATCCGCCTTGGCCTCGGTGATATCGATGGGATTGGTCTGCAGGAACCCGCCGATCTCCTGGAGGACCGAGGGAAGGCCAAAGACCGTGATGGCCGGAGGCTCAACCAGGATATTGCTGACCCAATAGCCGGAGGCTGGCGTCCCGGTGATGACCGCGCGGACCGTGACGTCCCGGAAACCCACGTCTTGATCGATGGGAATGGTGATGGTCACCGAGGTCGGATCCGGGGTCAGACCTTCCACGGCATTCCCAGTGCTGTCCAATAGACGGGGCGCGACCTTGCGCTCCACGTCGGTCTTGGAGCCCTGCAGCCAGACGCTGGCTTTGGCCTCGACCACGCGATCCACCAGGGCCTTGGGTCCGCTGATCTTGACAAAGCTGGGCTGAGAGGAGGGCATTTGGTAGGTGTACCCCAGCGGCACGCTGGCGGGGTCCATGATGGCGACCTGGACGGCCACTTCTTTTTCCTCGAGCCGATCGAGCGTCAAGCTGATGGAGGGCGGTTCGTAACTGACGATCGAGATGGACTTGTCGCTGAGCTGCAGCACGATCGGGACCTCGTGCAGGCCGGAGGCCAGGCCAGCCAGATCGGCCACGGCGCGAAAACTATTGACGGTCAAGCGGCCCAGGCTATCCTGGCGCCCGCGCACGCGGACGCGCACGTATTCGGCGCTCTGGTTACGCACCAGCCAGCCCTGCGGACGGTTGACGATCTCGATCGGTATGGCGTTGGCGAACTCGACGGTGGCCGGCGGGTTTTCCTCAAAGGTCGCGCCCACCCAGACCAGAAAGGCCAGGATGAGCGCCAACGCCACCAGCCCCAGATTCTCGATCAGCGATCTGCGCATAACGAATGGCCTGCCCTAGTTCCCTCGTGGTGCTACGCTTCGCAATCGCCTGACTCAGGCGGTTCCCTCTTCTGAGGGGGGATAGTCTTCGACAATATTGGGCGTGGAGCTTCGGCGGAGGATGCGCGGCGTCTCCCCGCCGCCATAGTTGGACTGCAAGATGTTCCGCAGCCGGCGCTCGTCGAGCCGCCGCGCCATGCGCCCGTTCTGGGCCACCGAGATCACGCCTGTCTCTTCCGACACCACCACCGAGATGGCGTCGCTCTGTTCGGTGATGCCCACGGCGGCGCGGTGCCGCGTGCCCACGTGCCGGTCGGAGCGCAGGTGCTCGCTCAGGGGCAGCACGCACGCGGCTGCCACGATCTGATCCTCGCGGATGATCACCGCGCCATCGTGCAGGGCGGTGCCGGGATAAAAGATGGTGAGCAGGAGGTCTGCCGAGACCCGCGCTTCGAGCCGGATGCCGGTTTCGACATAATCCTGCAACCCGGTCGTCCTTTCCAGGACGATCAGGGCCCCCTGGCGCTGTTCCGAGAGCCGGCGGCAGGCGCGGGCGATCTCGGTCACCACAAAGTTGGTGACGGCCCGCCGGGGGCGATTGACCAACCCGCCGGCGCCGCGCCCCAGCCGCTCCAACCAGCGGCGCAACTCGGGCTGCAGCACGACGGGCACGGCCACCAACATGGCCGGAAGGACGTTGCGCATCAACCACTTGAAGGCCGGCAGCGGCAGGACCGAGCTGACCAGCACGGCGATGACCAGCACGATGATGCCGCGCAGCATCTGCACAGCCTGCGTGCCGCGCATGAGCAAAAAGAGCACATAGAAAACCAGGCCGACCAGACAGATGTCCAGTATATCGGCTAGCTGGAGCTGGGACAGGGCCCACAGAATGTCAGCCATCCGTTCTCCTCGCGGCCCGAACCCTAAGCCGTGTCCTGCTGGGCGGTCAATTGCCCAAGCAATTGCTGGTAGGAGGCCATGTGCCGGGGCTTGAGCGCGATGATCTGCCTGATCACCGCGATCGCCTCTTTGGAGCGCCCCTGTTGCAGCAGGGCTTCGCCCAAGGCATCCAGTTGGGCGATGGCGTCCTCACGCTGCCCTTGCTCCAAGAGCAGGCCAGCCCAACGCATGCGCAGCCCCACCTCGGCGGGGCGATCCTCGGCCATCTCGCGCACCAATTCGATCGCCTGCGCGTGGCGTCCCTCCTTGCGCAGCCCGTTCAGCAATTCGTCCAGCTCGCTCTCGGCCCGGCTGGCCTGTCCGGCCTTGTAATACAAGTCCACCAGCTCTCGATGCTCCTCGACGCTGAGCGGCGCCAGTTGCTTGATCTCCTGATACATCGCGCTGGCGCGGCCCCAATCCAGGCGCTGCATGTAAAGCTGGACGATCCGCTGCCGGATCAGCACCGGCCAATTGCGCTCGCCGGAGCCGCGGTGCGCCAGGGTGAGCGCCTCCTGGTACTTTTCCAGCGCTTTGTCCGGCTGGGCCAGGCGGTAATAGGTCTCGGCCAAGGCCAGGTACTCCTCCAGCGCCTGGTCGATCTGCCCCCGGCTGGTCAGCAACGAGATCAGCTTGGGCCGCACGGTCACATCCAGGGGCACCAGGTCGAGGATGCGCCGGTAGGTGCTGATCGCCTGCGGCGCGTCGCCGCGAACCTGGTAGGTGCTGGCGATTGTGGCGTACTTGGCCACCGCCTGCTCGATCTTGTTTTGTCGCACAAAGATCTCGGCCAGGTGGGCGTGGACCGGCACATAGTTGGGCGCGATATCCAAGATGCCATAACACTCTTCGATGGAGGCCATGGGCAGGTTGCGTTCCAGGTAACCCTGGCTGCGCTGCAACGCCTCCAGCACGCGGTCCGAGCCGGGAACCTCGACGATGTCCGCCAGGCTAATGAAAACGTCCCCGGCCGCGAGGTTGTGGATCTGTTCGCGCACCTTGAGGATGCGCTTTTCCCAGCCGTTGCCGGTGAGAAACGTGGTCATGCCGTCGATGAAAGATAGCGCTCGCTCGCGGTCCTTCACCTGCCCCTTGCTGCTGGTCAGGCTGCTATAGAGTTGCAGCAAGGAATCGGTCTCAGTCCCGCTGCCGGTGGTGTCGAGGCCGCGCAGCAGCTTGACGTAGCTCTCCAGGGCGCTCTCGAGCTGGCCCTGCGCGCGGTAGCACTGCCCCAAGGTGAAGTAGCTGGCCAGGGCGTAATCGGGCGTCTCGGCGGCCCGCTCCAGGTGCTCGACGGCCTGGTCGTAGCTCATCGTCTTGTACAAGAGCACGCCCAGGTTGAAATGGACCTCCACATAGTCGGCACCTCGGTTGAGCAAGAGCCGGTAATCCTGGATGGCCTTGTCCAGCACGCCGCGGCCCTGGTGATCGATGGCGCGCCCGATGATCGCCCGCGTCTCCTCCCAGTATTCCGGCGAGCCGGGCTGCGCGCCCGCGCGCTCGGCGGCGGGCGAGGTCGCCTCGAAGGCGGCCAGGCCGCGGGCTTCGGGGGAGTGGCGCTGCTCCTCAAAGATGAGCTCGGCCAGCCGGCTCAGCGCCTTCTGGGTGGCCGTGGCGATGGGCGACGGTTGGCCCTCCACCCGAGCGACCTCGTGGCGCGTCTGCGCCATGGACCGACCGGTCAAGGACCGGCCGATGCTCAATGACTCGCGGAGCGCGCGGGCCCTGGCGTGGTAGGGGTCCAGCCGCAGGGCGCTTTCGCAGTGGGCGATGGCCAGTTCGGCCTGGCCCAGCTCTCGCGCGGCGGCGGCTGCGGCGACGTAGGCATCGGCGGCCTGCGCCACCTCGCCCTGGCGCGCCAGCCCCTCCGCCAACTTGACATGGCCATCAACGTTCTGCGGGTCGAGGTTGATGACCTGTCGCCAGGCCGCCAGCGCCTGGGCGGGCTCGTGGGCGGCCTGCCGCAACTGGGCCAGCTTGGCGTAGGCCAGGGCTGCCTCGGCCTTTTGCCCCAGCCGCTCCAGGATCGCGGCTATCTTTTCCAGGGGCAGAGGGTCATTGGGGGCGAGGGCCGCCGCCTGCTGATAGTGGGGCAGGGCCTCCGCATGGCGACCCAGCTCCATATAGGCCATGCCCAGGCTCAGACGCGAAACCAGATCATCAGGGATCTCGGCGCTCGCTCGCTCGTACTCCTTGACGGCCAGCTCCCAGCGGGCGTCCCAGGCGTAACTGTGCGCTTTCGCCATAGCCTCTTCATAGATGACTCGGTTTCGTGCCATGCCATTTCCCTCCCGGGGGCAAGCAAGCGGCCCAGGTTGCGTCAAGCCTCGACGCAACGGCTCAGCGGGCCCCGAGGGCGCGCGGGCCATCACTGGGCGACGGCCTGCCTGCGGTGCGGGGCTTTAGGTTAGCAGGTCCACAAGGATCGCTTTCTGGGCATGCATGCGATTCTCGGCTTGGTCAAAGACCACCGAGTGGGGGCCATCGGCTACCTCATCGGTGATCTCTTCACCACGGTGGGCGGGGAGACAGTGCATTACCAGCACCTCTGGCTTGGCCCGAGACACCAGGCGCTGGTTCACCTGATAGGGGCGGAAGGCGTTGAGCCGCACCTGGGTCTCGGCTTCCTGCCCCATGCTGGTCCAAACGTCGGTATAGATGACATCGGCGCCGGCCACGGCCTGGCCGGGATCGTTGCCGCTGATGATCTGGCTCCCGGACGCGGCCGCAAAGCCCCGGGCCTGCGCCAGGATGGCCGGGTCGGGCTCGTAGCCTTGCGGCGCGGCCACGGACATGTTCATGCCCAGCTTGGCGGCGGCAAAGAGGAGCGAGTTGCAGACGTTGTTCCCATCTCCTACGTAGGCGAGCTTGGCGCCCTTCAATGCGCCCAGTTTTTCGCGGATCGTCAGGACGTCCGCCAGGGCCTGGCAGGGGTGGCTGAGGTCGGAGAGACCGTTGATCACCGGGACCGTGGCGTATTCGGCCAGGGTCACGATGTCCGAGTGGGCAAAGACGCGCGCCATGATCGCGTCCACATAGCGGCTCAGCACGCGGGCGACATCGGGGACGCTTTCCCGCTCGCCCAACTTGATCTCGGCCGGGGAGAGGTACATGGCCGTGCCGCCGAGTTGCTCCATGCCTCGCTCAAAGGACACGCGGGTGCGCAGCGAGGGCTTCTGAAAGATCATGCCCAGGGCTTTGCCCTGCAGGAGCGACTTGTTGCCCACGGCCTTGAGCTCTGCTTTCAGATCGCGGGCCAGGTCCAGCAGCTTGACCAACTGGACGGCGGATTGATCGGCGATACTGAGAAAATGTCTCATCTGCTTGCTCCCCGGAATAGTAGGTATAGTATACCACCAAAAAGCGCGCTCACCAAACATTTTGCTCGTTTGGGCGATGAAGGGGGAAGCAAAAAGCCGGCGCAAAGCGCAGGAACGTTCATATATGGGCGGCCGCGCCAGGGGGCAGGCGCCAACGGTGGGGTCAGCTCAGGTAGATGATGCGCCCCGAGATGCTTTTCGACGAGACGTTGAGCAGGCCGACGCTGGGGCGCGCGCTGCGCCTGGGCGCGGGCGAGCCCGGGTTGAAGAGCAGGATGCCGTGGTGGACCTTGGCGTAGGGGCGATGGGTATGTCCAAAGAGGATGCAATCCACGTCAGGGAATTGGCTCAGCAGGTAGGGGTAAAGCCCCTCATCCTGCGGCCGGCCCATCAGCTTGGCGCGGGCGGCGTCCGCGAGCTCGGGCAACAGCCCGCGGTGGCCGTGGATCATCCCGATGCGTCGGTTGGCGAACTCGACCACGCGGCTGGGCTCCACGTATTTGCGCACCCTCTCGTCGTCACGGTTCCCCGAGACGGCCATGGTGATGGTGAGCTCTTCGAGCTCTTGCAGCGTGGCCAGGTTGCAGATATCGCCCACGTGCAAGATGATGTCCGCGCCGCGCAAGGCCTCGCGCACGCGGCCTGGCAAGGCGGGCATGGCCTTGGGCACGTGCGTATCCGCGATCACCCCGATCTTCATGCTTTGCCTCGCTCTTCTTTTCGGGCCCAGATGAGGTCATAGTAGACCTGCCACCGCTCCGTTTGGACTTCGCGGACGGGCAGGGCGGCCAAGACCTCTTCCATGTGCCCCCGCCCACAATAGCGCCCCTGCAACAGGCGCGCCTCCCAGCCGATGCGGTTGGTGATGAGCAGCAGCCCGCCCGGCTTGAGGACGCGCACCATCTCGGCCACCGCCCGCGGCGGGTCCGGCACGAACTCGAGCGCCTCCAGGGAGGTGACGGCGTCGAACGCGTCATCGCGAAAGGGCAAATTGCCCGCCGCCTGCTGAATCAGGGTCACGCGGTTCCGGAAAGGGGCCAGCTTGAGCCGCGCCTGCCTCAGCATCTTGGCGGAGAGGTCCAAGCCCACCACGCGGCCGCTGAAATCTAGCTGCTGTACCACGGCCAGCGGCAAGCGCCCCGTGCCAGTTGCCACGTCCAGGATCCACGGGCTGCGCACGTCGCTCAGCCGCGCCAACAGGGGATGGGCCAGATAGACCGCTTCATCCACCGGGTGGACGTTCTTGATCCGGTCATAACTGGCCGCGCCCCAGTCGTACAGGAGCGTCACGACTTGGGCGCCCAGGTAGGCTCCCTCGGCGATGATGATCTGCCAATAGAGCAAGGCCAGGAGCAGTACCAGCCCCAGGCCCGCTAATACCCAAACCATATGGAGGACGTTCCTCAATACAAGATGGCGCCATTATACCCCGTCCTGTGGATTTGTTCAAGCGCGCGGATTTCGAGCCCGAAAAGGCCAATTGCTTTGCCTTTGCCAACAAAGCGTGGTATACTCTGGTGTCGAGTGTTATTGCCCCGTGGTCAAGAGCTCTGTTGTTTCTGCCTTCCGAGCCGGACGCTCTCTATTCGCTTGTCCTCCAGGCTGTTCCTCTATGCCGGACGGGGCAGGCTTGGAAGAGGCCGCTAGGCGCCGGGATGACTCGGGCTATGTGCAAGGGAGTGGCTATGCGCGTCTTGGTGGTAGATGACGACCCGCCCAGCGTCAAAATGATCGCCTTTCTCCTGCGGGAGGAAGGATATACGGTGAATACCGCCGATAACGGTCGCGCTGCGCTGGAGATCATCGAGCAAGAGCCGCCCGATTTGCTCATCCTGGATGTGATGATGCCGCACGTCGATGGCCTGGAGGTGACCCGGCGCATTCGGCAGCGCCTGGATATCCCGATCATCATGCTGTCGGCCAAAGGCGAGACCTCGGACAAGGTATTGGGCTTGGAGATGGGCGCGGACGATTATCTGGCCAAGCCCTTCGAGCCCTCAGAGCTGTTGGCCCGCGTCAAGGCCGTCCTCCGCCGCACAGAGGTCTTTCCGGTCGACAATGCCCAGGCGCGACTGGCCGTGGGCGCGTTCCGGCTCGATCCGGTCGGGAACCGCGTGGTTACCCAAGATGGCCGGGAAGTCGAGCTGACGCCCATCGAGTTCAAGCTCTTGCATTGCCTCATGCGCAATGTGGGCCGCGTGCTGAGCCACGATATGCTGCTCAGCACCGTCTGGGGATACGACTATGAGGGGTACAGCAACCAGGTGGCCGTGTACATCCGGCGCTTGCGCACCAAGCTGGAACAAGACCCCACCAATCCCAAGTACCTCTTGACCGTGCGGGGGGCTGGCTACAAATTCCAAGAAGACTGATCTTGGCGAGGCGCGCCGAGCGGCTTCTAGGAGGCGAGTCCATGGAAAGGCATCATAGCCGGCAAGGCCCCCCTGTGCGGACCGGACATCTGCGGCGATTCCTCGCGCTGGCCGCGCTGTGTCTTGGGCTGCTCCTGTGCTTCGGGTCCGTCGCCCTCGCCGATAGCCAATGGTCGGGCTTTTTGCCGGAAACCTGGGTGCGCTACAACGTCGTCACCTGCCAGGTGCAGGTGACGGACCCCCTCGGGCTGACGGAAGAGGCCGAGTATCGCTACAGCACCACGGGCAACATCGGCATCGCCCCCTGGCTTTCGGCCAACCTCCAGGTGACCGGCGCGCTTTCCACCACCAAGAGCATCATGGTCACCAACCTCGCCTTCCCGGATTCGGCCAGCCAGAACCTTGTCCAGTTCCGCCTGAAGCGAACGGACCAAAGCTACGCGCAAAGCCCCAGCTATCCGGTGTTCGTCGATGCAACCGCTCCCCAGAACCCGACGACCGCGGCCAGCACGAGCCACACGGCGCAACGGTGGTCGCGCGATACCACCATCGACATGGCGTGGTCCGGGGCGGTGGACGCGGCCAGCGGGGTCTTTGGCTACAGCTATGTGTGGGACACCTCTGCCGCGACGCTGCCTCCGGATGCGCCCAACACGACGGCCACCCAGGCGACGAGCCTGCCCCTCAGTGACGGAGATTCTCACTATTTCCACCTGCGCACGCGGGATAATGCGGGAAACTGGGCGGGCAGCGCGGTGCACGTGGGCCCCTTCTGGATCGACACCGTGCCTCCTACCAACCCCGCCACGCTCAGCAGCCCGTCGCATACCGCGGGCGCCTGGTCGGCCACCAACGTGATCCAGGCATCCTGGAGCGCGGGCGCCGACGGCCTTGGCGGCATCGGCGGCTATTCCCTGGTTTGGGATAACCTGCCGACGACTTTGCCCGATACCATCACCGAGACGGTGGCGCTGATCGCGGCCAGCCCGGCGATGGACGATAGCAGTAGCATCTGGTTCCACCTGCGCACCGTGGACAAGGCCGACAACTGGACCAGCGACGCCAAGCATCTCGGGCCCTTTATGGTGGATAGGCAGCCGCCCACCAACCCCACCACGTTCACCATGAGCCACCTGCCGGGCAGTTGGTCCAACGATACGACCATCGACATCAGTTGGGAGGGCGCGGCGGACGCGGGCAGCGGCGTGGCGGGCTATGCCTACGCCTGGACGGAGCAGGCGGGCACCATCCCTGACCCGACCATTCGGACCACGGGCTCTCAGGCCACCAGCCCGACGCTGGCGCATAACAAGAGCTACTACTTTCATCTGCGCACCGCGGACCAAATGGGCAACTGGAGCGATACGGTGCACCGCGGCCCGTTCAACATCGACACGGAGCCGCCCACCTCGCCCTCCATCCTCTCCGTCGAGCCGCCCGGCTGGGCGAATCAGGACGCGTTCACGGTGCGCTGGGAGATCAACCCCTTCGATCCGTCGGGCATCGGCGGGGCCTATTGCAAGGTCGGGGCCGCGCCGCAGAGCAACGCCGACTATACCCTCCGCGTGCAGGGCGATAACCTCAAGGCTATCACCAATATTCACGTCGGCGGCGATGGCATCTATGAGGTGTACGTCTGGCTGGAGGACAAGGCGGGCAACAAGGACTATCGCACCTGGGCCCGGCCCTTTAGCCCCTTCCGGCTAGACACCATCCCGCCGCAGAGCCAGCACACGCTGGACCGCGTTCCCGATCATAGCGGGTGGTACACGGATACGATGACGGTCTATCTGACTGCGCAGGATAGCCTTTCGCGGGTGTCCGTCATCTCGTACACCATCGATGCCGGGCCGTGGCGCAGCCTCTCCGAGACGAGCTTTGCCGTGGAGACCGAGGGCGTTCATGACATCCGCTACTTTGCCGCGGACAACGCCGGGAACCGCGAGACCACGCGCACCATCACGCCCAACATCCGAATCGATCTGAACCCGCCGCTCTCGGCGGTATCCTATATCTCGAGCACCGTTGGCCTCTTGGGCTGGCGCACTTCGCAGGCGGAAGTGGGCCTTGCGGCCACGGATGCGGCCTCGGGGGTGGCGGAGATTTGGCACCGCTACCGCCCGGTGGGCGGCGTCTGGTCCGCTTGGTCGGAGGGGGCCACGTTCTTGCTGATCCAGGAAGGCGAGTTCGAGGCCCAGCATTATGCGGTGGACTATGCCGGCCATGTCGAGGCCGTGCGCGATGTCGAGGGCACCATCAACATCGACCTGGTGCCCCCGACCACCTCGCACTCGCTGCAGGGGACGGCTGGAGAGAATGGCTGGTACACCAAGTCCCCGGTGGCGGTGACGCTGGCGGCCAGCGACAGCCGTTCCGGCGTGCAAGAGACTCGCTATCGGGTGGACCAGGAGACGACCTGGCGGCTGTGGACGGGCACGCCTTTTAACATCTATGGCGAAGGCGTGCATAGCGTCGAGTACTATTCCACGGACAAGGCCGGGAACGTCGAGACCGCGCATCGTTTTCAGCTCGGCATGGACGCCACCGCGCCGACGATGGCCAGCCTGCCGCAGGTGTCGCCTTCGGCCCAGTGGTATAACAAGGCCGATTTCACCTTGACCTGGGCCAACCCAACCAACGAGCTCTCCGGCGTGGTGGGCGCTTTCTACAAGTATGGCGACCAGGAGCCAGGGTCCAATAACGACTATAGCGGCGTCTGCCAGGATACCAAGATCATCACCCATTGCACGGGCCTGGAGCTGCCGGGCGAGGGGCGCTTTGGCATCTGGGTCTGGTTGAAGGACCGGGCCGGCAACCGCGATTTCGACACGCGGCGGTATCGGTCGAACGTGCTCTGGTACGACGCCACCCCACCGCACACCGAGGTGCTGATCGAGGGCGTGCAGGAAGGGCTGTGGTATACCTCTGCGGTGACGCTCACCTTCCAGGCAACCGATCCGGTGCCGGCGGGCGTGAATGGCGTCTCGGGCGCCAAGGCCATCTATTACTCGATTGGCTGCACTGCGCCCTGGCAAGAGAGCGCGCGCTTGGTCCTGGCCGAAGAAGGCACCACCACGGTCTGTTTCCGCGCGGTGGACAACGCGGGCAACGTGGAGGCCACGCAGAGCCGCCGCATCCGCATCAACCTGGGCGGCCCGCTGCCGCCGGAGAATGTGCAGGTGGCCCCGGCGTCCTGGACCTCGCAGAACCGCTTCACCATCACCTGGGAAAACCCGCCGGACCTCTCCGGCATTGCGGGAGCTTACTACTCGTTTACCCAGCCGACCCGCCACGAGGACGGCACCTTCATCGTGGGCTCGGATAGCTGCCTGGGCACGTGCTCGGGCGAGATATCGGTGCCCAGCGAGGGGGCCCTGGACCTGTACCTGTGGGTGCGGAACGGCGCGGGCAACAGCGGCTGGGCCAATGCCGAGCACTTGGTCGGGGCTTTCCACTATGACGTCACCCCGCCCACCAGCCATCACGAGCTGGCGGAGGGCATCCCTGGGCGCGAGGGGTGGTGGGTCTCGCCGGTGAAGGTCAGGCTCATCTCTGAGGACGCGGGCTCCGGGGTGGCCGCGATCTATTACCGGCTGCGGCCCGCCGATCAAGCCTGGGGCGATTGGCAGACCTATACCGGCCCCTTCTGGCTTTCGTCCAGCGGGCTGACCTCGGTGCGTTACTATGCCAAGGATGTGACCGGGCATGAGGAGGCGACGCTGGAGTTCAGCGTCAAGATCGATGCCACGGCGCCCAGGTCTTGGATCACGGCGCTGCCCCAGGAGACTGACGCCCCGACGCCACAGCTCAATATCAGCGTCAAGTGGGACGGCCTGGATGCGCTGTCCGGCTCGGGATTGGCGGCTTTTGGCGTGCAGGTCAAGGATGGCCTGTCGGGGTCTTGGGCGCAGTGGATCTCGGGCACGCTGCAAAAGAGCGGGCTATTTGCCGCTCTGCCCGGACATGTCTATTATTTCCGGAGCCAGGCGCGAGACGTGGCGGGCAACGTGGGCGGCCCCTTTGGCTCCGGCCTGATCGGCGAGACGCGCACCTATGTGCAATCGGTGGTCAACGGCAGCTTCAGGACGCCCAACCTGGCGAGCTGGCAGTATGGCGGGCCGCTGCGGGCGCGCGAAGTCCCCGCCGAATCCTGGAATGGGACGGTCAAGCCGCTGGCGCTGCTGGGCCTGCCCGAGCTTGGCCGGGGGTTCGATCCTGACCGCATCCCGATCACGCCGGTCGGCTATGGGGCCATCACGCAGACCATCACGATCCCGGCGCTGGAGGATCTGGCCAACCCGACGCTGTCGTTCTGGTATCGCGTCATCTCGTATGACGTGCTCTATACCTCCGATCAGCGCCTCTACGACTCGTTCGATGCCTACATCCTGACGGGCACGGGGGAAAAGCTGATCCTGCGCGACGGCAACACGGGCCCCTTCTCGGAAACCATGCCGCCCGCGGATAGCGGGTGGAAGCTCAAGCAGTATTCGCTGGCGGCCTATGCCGGGCAGACCATCGGCATCCGGTTTGCTTGCTACAACCGCAATGACAAGGCTTATAACACCTGGGCTTACGTGGATGACATCCGCGTCTCGGGCGCCTTTGAAACCCGGACGTGGTTGCCGTCCATACTAAACAACCGTTAAGAGCGAGGCATGAACGACAGGCCAGAAGAGCTAATTCCCTCCGATTCCAGTGCCGACGAGCTGTACGAGCAGGGCATGGCTCACTATCGGCGGCGCGAGTGGCAGCAGGCTCGCGCCTCTTTTCTGCGCCTGCGCGAGCTCGACCCTGGGCGACGCGGCATCCCGGCCCTGTTGGACGAGGTCGAGATGTTCATCAGGCTGCAATCGCTGGAGCCGGAACGCGCCACACCCGCAGAGCCCGAGCTCGACGAGCCGCCCATCTCCTCCGCCGCCCGCGAGGGCGTCAGCGCGCCAGCGAGCCGCAAGGACGCCATGAAGTGGCCCTGGCTGCTGTTGGCGGCCTTGGTGGTCGTGGCAGCGCTGGTTGCGGCGCTCACCGTGCCGAAGATGAACCAGCAGAACGAGGCCAGCAGCCTCTGGAACCTGGCCCGCGCCAATTTCAACGTGGGCAACTATGAGCAGGCCGTCGAGACCCTGGAGCGCCTGGTCGCGCTCAGCCCCACCGAATACGATGTGGAGGCCAACGCCCTGCTGGACCGCGCCAGGGAGTTGAGAGACGTCAAGCACCACTATGACGCGGCGCAGCAGCTCAAGGCCGAGGAGCAGTGGGCCGATGCCGTGCAAGAGCTGGTCGCCTTTGACGAGATCTGCCGGCGCATGGTCAACATCTCGGACCCGAACCTGCGGCAATCGTGCCAGGAAGCCAAGGACGAGATCCCCTCGCTGCGGGTCAAGGCGGAGCTAGCGACCCTCTATCAAGAGGCCAAGGCGGCCTACACCGGCCAGAACTGGGCCCGGGCAGCCGAGTTGTTCCAGCAGTTGCAGGGACAAGACCGCGAGTACAAGCGCGACGAAGTGCGCAATTATCTGTTCGCCAGCTATCTCAATTATGGCGGCTCGCTGGTCGAGCTGGCGGGGAACGCCGTGGACCAGGTCGAGTTGGCGATTCAGTTGTTCGACCGGGCGGCCGGGCTGCGGCCCGATGACCAGCGGCCTGTGCAAGAGGTCGCGGCGGCGCGCGCCTACCTGGCCGCCCTGCAGGCTTTCCACGCCTCGGAATGGACGAACGTGTTGAGCGCGCTGGAGGGGCTCGTGGCGGCCCAACCCGCCTATGCTGGGGGGCGCGCCGTCAACCTGCTCTGCATCGCCCGCCTCAAGCTGGGCAACGCTGCCTACGACGAGGGCAAATTGGAGACGGCCCTGGGCTACTATAATCAGGTGCTCGGCGCCGAGGGGTGCGATCAGTCGGAGGCCGAGTTGAACCAGATCAAGGTGCTGGCGACGTTGTACCCGCCCACGCCCACGGGCACGCCTACTGACACGCCCACCCCCACGCCCACCGACACAGCCACGCCGACCATCACACCGACGCCGACGGTGACCAACACCGCCGCGCCGACCGGCACGCCCACGCGCACCTTCACGCCCAGGCCGCCCACGGCGACGCCGCTTCCGCCCACCAACACGCCGACGAATACGTCGGCGCCGCCGCCACCGCCGCCCACCAACACGCCGCCGCCGCCGCCCACCAACACGCTGGCTCCAACGAACACGCCGGCCCCGACGAATACGCTGCCTTCGCGTGATACATAAGCTGCCCGCTGAGGCACAGGGTGAATGCCAATGATCAACAGCAAGAAAGCCCAGGTCGCTCTGACGCTGGCCTGCTTCTTGCTGCCGTTCATTTTCTACCCATTCGGCGGCGCCGGACAGGCCACCGCGCCCTGGACTCGGGGGGCTTTTGAAAAGCAGGTCGTCACCAGCCTGGACACCGGCGGCGACGAGGGCAACCTGACACGCTACGGCGCCGTGACGGGGCGCGGCGTGTTTCGGAATACCGACGACTTTTACTTTTGGGCGCTCAAGAGCGAAGGGTTGCCCACCGGTGTTCTCGGACGCATTGAGGTTCGGGGGCTGGCCACCAGCCGGGCCAATCCACGCCTGGTCTATGCCGCCGTGGATAACGGCGCCAATGGGGGCCTCTACCGCTCCAGCAATGGCGGAGCCACGTGGGCGCTGGTGGACCGCGCGCTGGCCGGCCCCGCGCTGGCCGTGGCGCTGGCGCAGGACGAGCAGGCGGTCTATGCGGCGCTGCGAGCCGCCCTCTATCGCGGGGATGGCGAACGCTGGCTCAAGCTGCGCGACTGGCCCGCTGGGGGCACCCCAACCGTTCTGGCAGTGGATCCGCGCGACCCGCTGGCGCTTTACGTCGGCACGCAGGGCGCGGGGTTGCTCTATACCCTGGATGGGGGGCAAACCTGGCAAGAGGCTGTGGGCGACCTGGCTGGGGACACGATCCTGGCCCTGGCCACGGAGGGCGCTTCTTCCGTTGGCCCAGTCTATCTGGGCACGACGAGCGGGCTCTATCGCCTCGATCGCGGCCAGGGCGAAGGCGTTTTGGCCCAGGTGGCCTGGTTCGATGAGGCGGTGTATAGCGTGGCGGTGGATCCGCATCGTGCGGGATGGCTCTATGTCGGGCTTGAGGGCGGCGTCTTTCGCAGCGCCGATGGAGGAGCGCGCTGGGAGCCGGTGAGCGTGGGCCTGGGAGGAAAGCGCGTGAGCGTCTTGGCCTTCGATCAGGTGGACAACGGCTATCTATACGCTGGAACCAGCGATGGGGTGTGGCGCTGTCTGCTCCCCGAGACCGCGCCGATCGCTTCGCCGACGGCGGCCGCGACGGGCACCGCCACCCCGACCGCCTCTCCCTCGGCGACGGGCACGGCGACCACGCCGGCTTCCGCGACGCCCTCGCTCACGGCGACTCGATCGCCGACGCCCCCGCTGCCGACGGCCAGCGCCACGGCGACGCGCGTCGCCACGGCCAGCCTGGCCGCCACCGCGGCGCCGACATACACGCCCGCGCCGCCGACCAACACGGCGATCCCGCCAACCCGCACGCCGGTCGCGCCGACCGCTACTCCGGTCCAGCCGACGCGCACGCCGGTCCCAGCGACGCAGACGCCGGTTCCACCGACCAACACGCCGGCGCCGCCGACGAATACGCCCGTTCCGCCGACCAACACGCCGGTTCCGCCAACGCAGACGCCGCTTCCGCCGACCAACACGCCGGCGCCCACGGCGACCCTGCCTCCGCGGTGAGCATAGGGCACAACGAGGATGGACGATCGAACCGCCTGGCCGCAGCCCAACTATATGGAGACGATCTATAGGGTGGAACGCCATCTGGGCGTCCCGCTCAAGTGGGTGCTGCTGGTGGTGGGCATGTACCTGGCCTGGAGCGGCGGCCAGCCTCGCACCTCGGCGCTGCTGCTGCTCAGCGTGGCGCTCTATGGCACGAGCAATGTGCTGTTCAGCTATATCTTTTACGCCGATCGCCCGCTGGCGCTGCTGACCATCCGTTTCGTGCTGGCGCTCTCCTTGGTGGCGGACATATTCTTTGGCAGCGTGATGATCTACCTCTCGGGCGGGGTGAGCAGCGAGTTCTACCTGCTCTATGCGCTTTTTGCCCTCAAAGCGGCCCTCTATTACCCGCTGGGACGATACCTGGTGTTGCCCCTCTATCTGATCGGGCCGCTGTATGCCTTTGTGCTGTACTATAGCTCGTCCAGCTTTTATTTCCTCACCGATGCCGGTTTCTTGGTGCGGTACGCCCTGCTCCTGGGCATCGTGTTGGGCGCCAGCTATGTGGGTTGGCTGGCGGAGAGCAAGCAAGAGCTGTTGGTGCAACAGGGCTTGGCTCTATCGCTGGCTCGCCAGGATTTGGAGAGCAAGACCGAGCTGATGAAGCGCACGGCCCAGGATTTGGGCAACCGCGTGATGGAGCTGCGCTCCTTGCAGGAAGGGGTCAAGGCCATCAACTCGGCGCTGGCGCTGCAAAGCGTCCTCCGGCTGATCGTGGCCAACGCCTCGCAGGTGCTGGGCGGCGGCGCGCGCTGCTCCATCGCTCTGCTCGACGCCAAGTCGCAGGAGGTGGTGACCATGGCTGCCTCCGGCGTCGAGCCCGACCAGGTGCGCGGCACGCGCTTTGCGCTGGGCGAGGGCGTGGCGGGCTGGGTGGTGGCGAATGGCAAGCCGGTGCTCATCGGCGACGTGCGCCGGGATGAGCGCTTTGTCAAGGTGGGGCTGGAGCCGATCATCTCGCTGATGAGCGCGCCGCTGGTCTCGGATGGCGTGCCCATCGGGGCGCTGACCGCCACGAACCCGCGCGCGAACGCCTTCACGCCGGAGAACCTGAGCCGGCTGGAGGCCTTTGCCGATCAGGCCGCCGCTGCCGTCAAGAACTCGCGGCTCTATGAGGGGCTGTTCGAGAAAAGCACCGAGTTGGAGGCGATCCTGCGCGGCATCGGCGATGGCGTCATCGTGACCGACCCCGAGATGAACGTGCTGATGATCAACCCCGTGGCGGCGCGCATCTTTGGCCTGGGCCGCGGGGCGATCACCGTGGGGAACGTGTCGTCGCTGATCCCGCACGAGGGGCTCAATGCGCTCTTGCGGGACGCGCTCGCCCATCAGGACGTGGCCGTGATCCGCGAGATCGAGACGGCGGACCCGCAGAATAGCAAGCACGACATGATCTATCAGGGGCTGGCGACGCCCATCCCCGCCGCCGATGGGCAGATGCGCGGCATCGTGACGGTGTTGCGGGACATCACGAGCCAAAAAGAGCTGGAGCGCATGAAGTCCAACTTTTTGTCCGTGGTCTCGCACGAGCTGCGCACACCGCTGCACTCCATCAAGGGCTTTGTGGACATTATCCTGATGGGCAAGACCGGCGAGGTGACGGACCTACAGCGGGACTTTCTCACCACGGTCAAGCAGCAGACGGGCCAGCTGCAAACCTTGATCGGCGACCTGCTCGAGTTCTCCCGCCTGGAATCGGGCCAGGTGCGGCTGCGGATCGCGGCGGCTTCGCTGACCATGATCGCCCTGCGCGTGACGGAAAAGCTGGAGCCGCTGGCCAACGACGGGCAGTTGAGGCTGGCGAACCGCGTCCCGGACAAGCTGGTGGTGGAAGGGGACGAGATGCGCCTGGAGCAGGTGCTCACCAACCTGGTGGACAACGCCATCAAGTTCACCCCCGTGGGCGGGACGGTGGCCATCGAAGGGCACGACCTGGGCGACGAGGTCAAGGTGGTCGTGCGCGATACAGGCATCGGCATCCCGGAGCCGGAGCGGGAAAAGATCTTTGACCGCTTCTACCAGGTCGACAGCGGCTCGACGCGGTCCTACAAGGGCACGGGCTTGGGGCTGACCATTTGCAAGCACATCGTGGAGCACCATCACGGACGCATCTGGGTGGAGGCCAACGATGAGGGGCAGGGGAGCATGTTCATCTTTGTCCTGCCCAAGAAACACCAGGAGGAGGCGGCGCTGGCGCTGGATTTCACGACGTTGCCCAGCGAGCGCGGGCAACGCTCCCCCGAAGGGTAAAAGCTTGATACTCAAGGGAAAAGCCACATCAAGTTGAAAAAAGATATATACAATTAGTTGAAAACCGCCCGAACATTAACAAAATTACATATAACACCCCCCTCTTTTCATCTGTTTTTCATAAAGCCCCCGTATACTGACCATACATTTAAAGGATGCTCTATTCGTTTCTCTTCAAGAAATGATCATTCGAAGAGGGTGAAAACATGGTCTTGTATGCACGGGAGCTGACGGTGGAGGAGGAAAAGGAATTGCGCGACTGGGCGGCAGGCGAAGACGAGGAGATGAAGCGGCGCGCCGAGTTGATCTTGCTCTCCAGCGATGGGTACCGGATCCCGGAGATCGGCCCCATGTTGGACGCGCATCCGGCCAACCTGCGCAAATGGATCCACCGCTTTAACGAGGATGGCATAGAGGGGCTGGTCACGCAACGGTCTGGCGGGCCCAAGCCGCTCTTTTCCGATAACCAGAAGGACAAGATCATTGCCCTGGCGCAGTCGCGCCCGCGGGATCTGGGGCTGCCCTTCACCCGCTGGACGCTGCATCGCCTGGCGGAAGAGGCGGTCAAGCGCAATATCGTCAAGACCATCAGCCATGAGCGGGTGCGGCAGATCTTGCTGTCTGCCGACTGCCAGTACAAATGACCCTGATGGTCTCCGAGTGGGCAGAGGCCCCGGCGCGGCCAATTGACCCCGCCCTGCAGGCTGCGCCGAACTGGCTGAGGGTGTGCGGGCCATCGCTGAGCGGCGCGATGGCGATGGGACGGCTTTTGAGCCTGGACGCGGCGAGTTATCGCGTCAGGCCGATCTTTTTGCCCCTGGATGAGCCTTGGTTTGAGCTGCGCGATGGCTGATCGGGCCACGGGCCCGTTGCAGTGTTGAGCGAATTGCAGAGTCTGACGACAAGGCAGGCACGGCCACACAAGCTGTGCCTGCCTTCGAGCGCTATATAGGGTATAGGTGAAGGTTCACATGCAGGTTTGCTTGCTTGCTCCGCGTTGGAACAAGATGGTGAACAGCTACCCCCCCTTGGGGCTGGCGTATTTGGCCGCCTTCCTGGAGCGCGAAGGGCACCAGGTGACGGTCTATGACCTGGGCCTGGAGCCTAATGGCTCTCTGGAGCAGGATGTCGCCCGGGTGGTGGCCTGCGCCCCGGACCTGATCGGCCTTACGGCCATGAGCAGCAACTATCATAGCGCGCTGGAGCTGGCCCGCGCCCTGAAGGCGGCCACGCCGGCGCCCATCGTTGTCGGCGGGCCGCACGCTTCGCTTTTCCCCGCCGAGCTGCTCAAAGAGCCCTGCTTTGACTATGTGGTTTATGGCGAGGGCGAGAGCACGATCTGCGAGCTGGCGCGGGCGCTGCAAGCGGGCGAGGGGCCTGCTCGCGGCGAGGCGCTGCGCGCCATCCTCGGGCTCTGCTTTCGCGAGGGCGCCGAGATCATCCAGAACCCGCCGCGCCCCCTGGAACACGATCTGGACAGCTTTCCTTTCCCTGCGCGGCATCTCTTTGCCATCGACCGCTACCCGCTCTATGCGCCCGATGGCGGGCGGATGGTGACGATCCTTTCCAGCCGGGGCTGCCCCTACAACTGCAGCTATTGCTTCAAGGGTATCATGGGGCGGGGCTATCGCCAGCGCAGCGTGGACAACATCCTGGCCGAGATTCGCCAGGTGGTGGCCGCTTACCAGGCCAACCATCTCTACTTTATCGACGACCTCTTTACCATCAACAAGCGCCGCCTGCTCGAGTTCACCCAGCGGGTCATGGCTGAGGGGTTGGACATCCGCTGGCAGTGCCTGGGCCGCGTGGACCGCATCGACGCCGAGACGCTGAAGGCCATGTATCAGGCGGGGTGCCGCGAGATTCACTACGGGATCGAGGCGGGCACCCAGGCCATGCTCGATGCCATCGGCAAGCAGATCACGCTGGAGCAGGTGCGCGATGCGGTCCGCTGGACCCGCGAGGCTGGCATCATGGTCAAGGGGTATTTTATGCTGGGGCTGCCCGGCGATACCGAAGCGACCATGGAGCAAACCATCCGCTTCGCCACCGAGCTGGACCTGGACGAGGCGATGTTCAGCCTGACCACGCCCTTCCCCGGCACGCGGCTCTGGGATGAGCTCTGCCAGCGCCACCCGGGCACCCAATACAACGCCGATTTCAGCCGCGCCTATTACTATAACAGCTATACGGAAGAGATCGAGCCGTTCATGAACCTCTCGCAGGTCTCCGATAAGCGGCTGGCCCAGTTGATCCGGGAGGCTCATGCGCGGTTCTGGGAGAGCAAACGCAAGCACAAGTACATGCGCGTCCTGGGCCCCAAGGCGGGGGCGCTGGTGTGGCGGCTATCCAAGAATTCGCTGGTGCGCGCCCTGGGCCGGTGGGCCATCAACACGGGCCTGCTGGGCCGCGGGCGGGCCTTGCGCCAAGAGGGAGCTGACTCGTGGTTCTAGATCGCATCTATCGTCGCGCGCGCTGGCTCGGCAACCGCAGCAATGCGGCGTTCAAGTGGCTGGTCTACAGCCTGGGCAGCACCCGCCCGCCGATCTATCCGGATCGCCTGTATATCGAGTCCACGAACCACTGCAACCTGTCGTGCATCATGTGCCCCACGGGCTTGCACCTGGCCAAGCGCAAAAAGGGCTACATGGATATGGGCCTCTTCAAGTCCATCGTGGACGAGATGGCCCCCCACGTCAAGGCCACCACGCTCCACATCTGGGGCGAGGCGCTCTTGCACCCGCAGATCGTCGAGATGATCGCCTACTGCCGGGACAGGGGCCTGCACAGCGAGCTATCCACCAACGCGGTGCTGCTGGATGCGCCGCTCGCCCGCGAGATCATCCGCGCGGGCCTGGGGACCATCTACCTCTGCATGGATGGGGTGACCAAAGAGACCTACGAGCGGGTGCGGCGCCAGGCCAGCTTTGAGCAGACCAAGGAGAACATCCTTGGCTTTATCGCGGCCAAGAACGCCGCCGCCGGCCCCGTGCCGGAGGTCAAGCTGCAACTGATCGAGATCGCCCCCACCGCCGCCGAGATCGAGCGCTTCAAGCAAGAGTGGAAGCTGCCGGGGGTGGACCGGATCAACATCAAGCCGTTTGACTCTTGGGGCGACCAGATCGGCGAGATCAGCGAGCTGCGCGCCAAAGGGCAGGACTCGGAACGCAAACGTTTCGCTTGCCCTAACCTGTGGTACCATGCCCACATCTATTGGGATGGCACGCTGGTGCGTTGCGATCGCGACTATGATGCCGTGGGGTCGTTGGGCAACGTCGGCGACGGCGTGATGCGCGCCTGGCGGGGCGCGGCCATGGCCGCCCTGCGCCGGCGGCACGTGGCCGGCGACCTGGAAAACGAGGTCCCCTGTAACAATTGCGTCGAGTGGGCCTGGTGGAAGCCGACCCTCTTTACCTCGCAGGGCAACCTGCCGGTCAGCCACTAGCCTACGCCTGGGGTCGGGATATATGCGAGATGCCTGAGAGCCGTTCGTCGCCAAGGGCCCTTTCCCCGGCCTGGCTTGGGGGCTTGCTGGCTGTTATCTTGCTGGGCGCGGGGCTGCGCCTCCACGGCCTGGCCGCCGAAAGCATCTGGCTCGACGAGGCCACCAGCATCCTGCTGGCCCGCATGGACCTCCCCTCGCTGATCCGCACCACGGCGCAGGATATCCATCCCCCCGTGTACTATGCGCTGCTGCACCTCTGGCTGCCGCTCGGCGAGGGCGAGTTCGCCGTGCGGGCCCTCTCCGCTTTTGCCGGCATCCTGGCCATCCCTTTCCTGTTCCAACTGGGCCGCTCTCTCTATGATGAGCA
>JAAYEA010000163.1 GCA_012689325.1 Chloroflexota bacterium | reverse complement strand
TGACCCAACCGTGGCATAACGACAAGTGGTTCGTCAGCCCCTGGAACTATATGCCAGAGGTGACCAAGGACTGGAAATTCACCGGCAAGCTCAAGGTCCACGACCTGACGCTGCGCGACGGCGAGCAGCAGGCCGGGCTCTGCCTGCGCAAAGAGGAAAAGGTCCGCATCGCCGAGAGCGCGGCGGCCATGGGCATCCACCGCATCGAGGCCGGCATCCCCGTCGTCTCGGATGAGGACGAGGCCGCCATCAAAGAGATCGTGCGGCGCAACCTGGGCCCCGAGATCTTTGCCCTGGCCCGTTGCCGCGTGGCCGACGTGCAGCGCGTGGTGGATTGCGGCGTCAGCGGCGCCATCGTCGAGATCCCCTGCAGCGAGCACATGCTCGAATACGCCTACAAGTGGTCGACGCAAAAGGCCATCGAGCTCTCCGTCGAGGCGACCAAGTACGCCCACGACCAGGGGCTCTATGTCGTCTTCTTTCCCATCGACGCCACCCGCACCGAGATGAACTGGTACCTGGACCTGATCGAGCAGGTGGCCACCCACGGGCACATGGACGCCCTGGCGCTGGTGGACACGGCGGGCGTGCTCTCCCCGCACTCGATCCCCTACCTGGTGCAGCGGACGCAGGAGCGCATCCACAAGCCGCTGGAGGCCCACTTCCACAACGATTTCGGCGTGGGCGTGGCCAACACCATCGCCGCCATGGTCTCGGGCGTGAGCGTGGCGCACCTGACCAGCATGGGCATCGGCGAGCGCGCCGGCAACACCCCGCTGGAAGAGACCGTCATGGCGCTCAAGCTGCTCTACGGGCAGGACCTAGGCATCAAGACCGAGAACTTTCGCCAGCACTCGCTCCTGGTGCGCGAGCTGGCCGGGCTGGTGCAGCCCTCCAACCGGCCCATCGTCGGCGACACGGTCTTTACCATGGAAGCGGGCATCATCACCGACTGGTACCACAACGTGGGCGACGACCACTTTCTGGAGGTGTTCCCCTTCGTGCCCGAGCTGGTGGGGCAAGAGAAGGAGAGCGTGATCCTGGGCAAAAAGAGCGGCGCCGCCTCCATCGATATCTGGCTGGACAAGCTGGCCGTGGACGCGGACAAGGAGCAGCGCGCCGAGATCCTCAAGCGGGTCAAGCTGATGGGCATCCAGCGCAAGGGCCCCATCTCGGAGCTGGATTTCCGCGCCATCGTGGACCAGGTGGTCAAGAACAAGTAGGCGCGTATCGCGTAGGGGCGATCCTTGTGATCGCCCTGTGCGGGGGCCTACACGTGGGGCGAACACGAGGTTCGCCCCCACGAGGCGCGTGGTGGGTCATGTGGGGCGACGCGGATCGCGGGGCGAGGATATCCCTCGCCGCACGGTCCGCGTCTTGTTTTGCCCCGATCGGGCAACTCATTGTACAATGCGGGCGTCCCGACCGAATCACCTGTGGAGGCATGTCCCATGGTCAAGATCGCTTTTATTGGCGCGGGGAGCTATGGCTTCACCCGCAACCTGGTGCGCGACGTCCTGACCTTCCCCCTGCTCAAGGACGCCGAGCTGGCGCTGATGGACATCAACCCGGAGCGCCTCGAATTCGCCGAGAAATCGGTCCGCAAGATCGTCACCAGCGGCAACTATCCGGCCAAGGTGACGGCCACCCTGAACCGCGAGGAGGCGCTGCGGGGCGCGGATGCGGTGCTGGTGACTATCCTGGCGGGGGGCGTGGATGTCTGGCGCAACGACATCGAGATCCCGAAAAAGTACGGCGTCGATATCAACATCGGCGACACCCGCGGCGTCTCGGGCATCTTTCGTTTCCTGCGCACCGCGCCGGTGATGTTGGGGATCGCCCGCGACATGGAGCGGCTTTGCCCCGACGCCACCATGCTCAACTATACCAACCCCATGGCCATGCTCTGCCGCGCCATGCAGCGCGAGACGTCCATCAAGCTGACGGGCCTCTGCCACAGCGTGCAGGGCACCGCCGAAATGCTGGCCAAGTGGATCGGCGCGCCCATGGAGGAGGTCACCTACACCTGCGCCGGGATCAACCACACCTCCTGGTACGTCAAGTACGAGTGGAAGGGCCAGGACGCTTACCCCCTGATCCGCAAGGCCGTCACCGAGCAGCCCGAGATCTATAACGCGGAGCAGGTCCGCAACGAGATGTTCCTGGCGCTGGATTACTATGTCACCGAGTCCAGCGGGCACAACTCGGAGTACAACTGGTGGTTCCGCAAGCGCGCGGACCTGATCGAAAAGTATTGCACCCACGGGACCAACTGGAACCCCGGCGAGTACGCCTACATCGTCAACCGCTATAGCGAGCGGGAGACCAACTGGCGCGAGGAAGCCCGCAAGTGGTACGCCTCCGACAACGCCATCTCGCTGGAGCGGGGCCACGAGTATGCCGCCTACATCATCAACGCGCTGCAGGGCGGCGAGCCGTTCCAGTTCAACGGCAACGTGCCGAACACTGGCCTCGTGACCAACCTGCCGGATAGGGCCTGCGTGGAGGTGCCGGTGTGGGCCTCCAAGAAGGGGCTGGAGGCGGTGCACGTGGGGGCCCTCCCGCCTCAGTGCGCGCTGCTGACCAACCTCAACTCGAGCATCGAAGAGATGGCGGTGGAAGGCTGCATCAGCGGCGATCCTCGCCTGATCTACCAGGCCATCGCCCACGACCCGCTCACCGCGGCCATGCTCTCCCTGGCGGAGATCAAGACCATGGTGAACGAGATGCTCGCGTTCAACCAGCCCTACCTGCCGACGTTCAAGCATTTCAAGGCGTAAGCGCGAAGCGCGAATCGCACATCGCTAATCGCGGATCGCTTATCGCAGGAGCGGAGCTGTTCGGGTCCGTTTCCTGCGATTTGCGATACGCGATAGGCTATATGCCCGGAGGAGACATGGCCCTGCACAAAGGCGACCGCTTCGACGAATCCGTGGCCTTTGCCGACGCGGTGACCTCCAAGCTGTCGCGGCGGCTGACCCAGTTCCGCGATTTCAACCAGACCCCCACCTACCACCTCAACGCCTGCTTTTCCGCCGATAGCCGCTACCTGGTGATGGCCTCCTGGGACGCGGAGGGGGATTCCTGCCTGTTGCGGGCGGAGGTGGCGACGGGCGAGATCACGGTGCTGGCCGCGCTGCCCCGCGCCAGCGGCGAGGACTATAACGGCAACAACGTCTCGCTGATCCAGGCCAGCCAGTGGGTGGCGGCCAACACCGGCAAGACGCTGCGGCTCTGCCACCTGGAGACGCTGGAGGAGCGGGTGCTGCTGGACCTGAGCGGCACCGAGCAGCGCTTCGGCCACCCCATCGGCAGCCTCGACGGGACCAAGGTCTTTATCCCGCGCATGACCAAGCGGGTGATCCCCGGCGAGACCAAGGATGTCTCGGTGACGCACCTGGAGGTGGAGATCGCCAGCGGCGCGACCCGGGAGCTCTTTTTCGACGAGGGGCGCGCCTGCAACCACCTGGTCCCCAACCCCGTAGACCCCGACCTGCTCCTGATCGACCGCGACCTCCCGCCCAAGTTCGCCCACGGCGGCGACGGCGGCCAGACCAGCCGGGTCTGGGTGCTGAACCGCGTCACGGGGGCGGTGACCGAGATCCGCCCGCGGGACCCCCACCGCTTCCAGATCCACTCCAACTGGAACAGCACCGGCGAGCGGGTCTTGCATCACGCCAAGTCGGCCCACGGCGGGCACTATATCGGCGCCTCGGACGCGACGGGCCGCTCGGTGTTCGAGCGCTGGTACCCCGAGTTCCACTATGGGCACATGTGCACCCACCCCAGCGAGGATGTGATGATCACCGATGGCCTGTTCACCTCGGACCTGGTGATCAAGATTCACTATCGCGAGCTGGACGAGTCGGGCGCGCCGCGGCTGGAGGTGCTGGCGCGGCACAGCTCGGATTGGTCCAAGGGGCAGCAATCGCACCCGCACTGCCACGTCTCGCGGGATGGGCGGTGGCTGAGCTATAACAAGGGCGACGCAGGGCGCTCGGATGTGTACGTGGTGAGGATCGCGTAGGGGAGCCCTGCACGGCGATCAATGCGGCATGGAATGCCCGGCGCGCTATGAACGGCGCGCCCAGGCCCGGCGATTCGCGATACGCGATCTGCGATTCGCGATATGCGCTACTCCGGCGCGCCCCGGCGCACCACGTCGGCGCCGTAGCGCTTTTGCAGCTCGCGCACGGCCTCCAGGATGCGTCCCTCGCGCTGCCAATCGCGGTCCCACAGCCCCAACTGATGCAGCGGGTCCATCAGCCCGCTGACGCCCACGCCGATCAGGCGGACGGCCTTGCCGCGCTCCCAGGTCTTGTCAAAGAGGCGGTGGGCGGCGGCGCGGATCGCGGCGGCGTCGCAGGCGGGCTCGGGGAGCGACTCCTGGCGCGTGAGGGTGGTGAAATCGGGCCAGCGCAGCTTGAGCTTGACGGTGAGGCCGCCCTTGCCCGCGGCATGGAGCTGCTGGGCCACGTCGTCGGCCAGCTCGTCCAGCGTGCGGCGGAGCGCCCGCTCGTCGCTGACGTCCCGGGCGTAGGTCACCTCGCGGCTCATGGACTTGGCCTCGTGAAAGGTGACGATGGGCGAGTCGTCCAGCCCCTGGGCGTGGCGGTGCAGGGCG
This sequence comes from Chloroflexota bacterium, assembly GCA_012689325.1. Taxonomy (GTDB): domain Bacteria; phylum Chloroflexota; class Anaerolineae; order JAAYEA01; family JAAYEA01; genus JAAYEA01. The sequence goes on along the minus strand of JAAYEA010000163.1, from coordinate 3,515 downwards.
TAGCCGTTCTTGCCAAAGGCGCGCACCAGCTCGGCTTCGGGCGCGGCGGCGATGTCGCCGATGGTGGCGATCCCCAGGGCGGCCAGGCGCTCGGCGGTGCTGGGCCCCACTCCCCAGAGCGCGCGGGCCGGCAGGGGGGCCAGGAAGGCGGCCTCGCTCCCCGGCGGGACCACCAGGATGGCGCTGGGCGGGCCGTCGCCCCGGGCGGAGGCCTTGCCGACGTCGGTGGCGATCTTGGCGACCAGCTTGTTGCTGGCGACGCCGAGCGAGCAAGGGAGCTCCAGCTCGGCGCGGATGCGCGCTTGCAGGCGGCGGGCGATGGCCTCGCCGGGCTCGGGGAGCGCGGTCACGTCCAGGAAGGCCTCGTCGATCGAGATCTGCTCCACCAGCTCGGTGAGGGCGTGGAGCCGCTCCATCACCTGTTGGGAAGCCTCGTGATAGGCGCCGTGGCGGGGGCGCACCACCAGCAGCCCCGGGCAGAGGCGGAGGGCGCGGGACATGGGCATGGCGGAGCGGACGCCGTGGCGGCGCGCGGCGTAGGAGCAGGAAGCGACCACGCCGCGGGTCTCGGGCTGGCCGCCGACGGCGAAGGCCTTGCCCCGCAGCGCCGGATCGCGCAGCTCTTCCACGGCGCAAAAGAAGGCGTCCAGGTCCAGGTGCAGGATGGTGCGTGACATGGGCGGGCCCCAGAAAACGAGTTACAGGTTACAAGTGGCAAGAAGGTCGAACGTCAAACGTCGAATGTCGAACGTCAGGACTCGGCGAGTCAGAACGGTTGTTCTTGGGGTAGTATAGCATGGGCGGGGGTGGATGTCAAGCGTGTTGTTCGCCTCTGCCGATTTGCGTGTATAATGGCGCCAGAACGATCAAAACTCGCCGCAAGGAGCGCAGCCTGTGACTGAAACCCATCTCGATCCGCACAATATCGACCTCCACTACCACGCCGGGCAGGAGCGCCAGATCGGCGCGACGCTGGACGGCTACCTGGAGCACGCCGTGGTCACCGGCCGCAAGGTGGTGGGGCTCACCGACCACCTGGAGTTCTACATCGGGCAGCCGCCCTCCAACCGCAAGCCGATGTTCACCTACGAGCAGTGCGTGGCGGGGCTGCTGCGCTACCGCCAGGACGTGGAGGAGGCCCGCGGGCGCTACCCGGGGCTGCGCATCCTCTTTGGCCCCGAGACCCACGCGAACCCCCGCATCGACCTGCGACAGATGCCCCAGGAGGTGGTGGACGTCTCGGACTATTTCCACAGCAGCCTGCCCTTCGACGACACCTCGCCGGAGGCCACCACCGCGGCCCGGCTGCAGCGGCTCCGCGACGTGGCCGCGCTGCGCGAGCGCACCGGCAAGCCCGCCTTTATCTGCCACCCCTTCCGCGAGTCCGTCAACTGGCGGCTGGTCAAGCACCCCATCGCCGATTGGGTGACGGCGCTGCCCTCGCGGCCGGACTGCGACTTCCCCGAGGAGCTGATCTCGCGCTTTTTCGGCTTTGACGTGCGGGCGGTGGCGCGGGCCTGCGGCGAGCTCGGGCTGCCCATCGAGATCAACGGCGGGACGGATTTCCGCATCCGCGCGCTGAACCTGCCCGCGCCGCTGCAACTGCTCTGGGCGGCCTATCGATTCTTCCGCGACGAGGGGGCGGGGTTCGTGCCGGGGAGCGACCAGCACGCCTACCGCGCCGCTGACCCCACCCGTCGAGAGGGGCGCTACATCCCCTGGGAGCCGTTCGACTTTCTGGGGGTGACGGTGGATCGGATGCCCTTGGTGACCAACCTGTTGGGAGGCAAGTAACCATGTTGATGATCGATTCGCACCTGGATATGGGCCTGAACGCCGTGGATTGGGACCGCGACCTGAACTTGGAGGTGGCCGAGATACGCGCCCGGGAGCGGGGGATGAAGGAAAAGGGGCGGGCGTGTAACACCGTCTCGCTCCCCGAGCTGCGCCGGGCCCAGGCGGCGGTCTGCCTCTACACCGTGCTCTGCCGGACGGCGCGGCCGGGCAACCCGCTCCCCGGCGTGGCGCACCAAGAGATCGCCTACGCCCGGGCCCAGGGGCACCTGGCCTATTACCGCGTGCTGGAGGCGGCGGGCAAGGTGCGCATGCTGCGCGACTGGGCCAGCCTGAAGCGGCACTGGGACGCCTGGGAGGCGGGCCAGCCGGATGAGCCGCTGGGCTACATCCTGGCCATGGAGGGGGCGGACCCGGTGGCCTGGCCGGAGCAGGTGGCCGAGTGGTGGGCCGACGGCCTGCGGGTGATCGGCCCGGCGCACTATGGGCTGGGCATCTATGCCCACGGCACCTCGACGCCCGGCGGGCTCACCGCGGCGGGGCGGCAGTTGGTCCGCGAGATGGACCGCGTGGGGATGATCTTGGACCTGAGCCACCTGGCCGACGAGGCCTTCTGGGAGGCGATGGAGCTCTATAGCGGGCCGGTGCTGGCCAGCCACAACAACTGCCGCGCCCTGGTCCCCGGCGACCGGCAGATGTCCGACGAGCAGCTCAAGGCGATCTTTACGCGGGGCGGCGTCGTCGGCGTGGCGTTGGACGCCTGGATGCTCTACCCCGGCTGGATCAAGGGGGAGACGCAGCCGAGCGTGGTGGGGATGGAGGCGGTGGCCGATCACCTGGACCACCTCTGCCAGGTGGCGGGGAACGCCGAGCACGCCGCCATCGGCAGCGACCTGGACGGCGGCTATGGCACCGAGCAGACCCCGCGCGACCTGGACACCATCACCGACCTGCAAAAGGTCCCCGAGATGATGTCCCGGCGCGGGTACAAAGAGGCGGACATCCGCGGCATCATGCATGGCAACTGGCTGCGCTTCTTCCAGCGCGCGTGGAGCTAATCTGTCGTAGACGCGGCATTCCGTGCCGATTCATCGCCTACCTGGGCTCGGGTGGTCAGGAGCGCGATGAATCGCGTACTACGAACCCCAGCTTGTAGTCGGCGGTTTGTCGCCGGCGGGCGTGTTGCGGCACCCGTGGCGCAAGCGGCACCCCAGGCCGGGCGCTCTGGCTTGCGTCCGGGGAGGCGCGCAACCCGGAGGGTTGCGCCACCACAGAGGAGGGCATGATCATAATGGCTGAGTGGTCTTCCGGCGATATTATCGCCAACGGGATCAGGCTGCACTATCACCGCACCGGCGGGGACAAGCCGCCGCTGGTGCTGTGCCATGGGTTCTCGGACAACGCCCTCTGCTGGACGCGGGTCGCCCGCGACCTGGAGGGCGCCTACGATGTGATCATGGTTGACGCGCGGGGCCACGGCCAATCGGAGGCGCCCGAGTCGGGGCACGATTACGCCACCCGCGCCGCCGACCTGGCCGCCTTTATCCGGGCGCTGGGGCTGCGGCGGCCGGGCGCCTGGGGCCATTCCATGGGTGCGGCCACCGTGGCGCTGGCGGCGGCGGATAACCCCGACCTCTTTTCCTGCGTCATCCTGGAGGACCCGCCCTGGTGGGATGACCAGGCGCGGGTGCAGCGGGAACGCGCGGCGAGCCGCGAGCAGC
>JAAYEA010000020.1 GCA_012689325.1 Chloroflexota bacterium | reverse complement strand
GGGGTGCGCCTGAAGCGCGTCTTTGGCTATCCCGCGTCGCCGCGCTTCGACCCCTTTCTGATGATGGACGATTTCCACGGCTACCGCCCCGCTGACTATATCCTGGGCTTTCCCTGGCATCCCCACCGCGGCATCGAGACCATCACCTATGTCCTGCACGGCGAGGTGGAGCACGGCGATAGCATGGGCAACCAGGGCGTGATCCGCGCCGGGGACGTGCAGTGGATGACCGCCGGCAGCGGCATCGTCCACCAGGAGATGCCCAAGGGGCAGCCGGACGGGCTGATGTGGGGCTTTCAGCTCTGGGCCAACCTGCCCGCCGCGCAGAAAATGATGGAGCCGCGCTATCGCGACGTGAGCAGCCAGCAGATCCCGCTGGTGACGCTGGAGGGCGGCGTCGCCGTACGGGTCATCTGCGGAGAGGTCCATGGCGTGCGCGGGCCGGTGCGCGACATCATCACCGACCCCGAGTACCTGGATGTGCAGATACCGGCGGGCGGAACCTGGACGCATCGCGTGCCGAGGGGCTATACCGCCTTTGCCTATGCCATCGCCGGCGAGGGGCGTTTTGACCCCGGCCAGGATTCCGCAATCGGCGCCGAGATGCTGGCCCTGTACGGGGATGGCGACGAGCTGACGGTGGCGGCGGGCGAGCCAGGGGTGCGCTTCCTGCTCATCTCGGGCCAGCCCATCGGCGAGCCGGTGGCCTGGCGCGGGCCCATCGTGATGAACACCGAGCAAGAGCTGCGCCTCGCCTTCGAGGAGTACCAGAACGGCACGTTCCTCAAGCACCGCAGGCCGCTGGCATGACCCGCAACACCCCCCGCGTCGCCTACGCCCTGGTGAACCTGGCCGCGCTCTTGTGGGCCAGCAATTTCGCGCTGGGACGCCTGTTGCGCGACGATATCGGCTCCTTCACCCTCACCGCCGCGCGTTTCACCATCGCGGCGGTCATCTTGACGATCGTGGGGCTGCGCCTGCCGCTGGAGGAGCGCAAGCTGGGCCGCCAGTGGCTCCCCATCCTGGGCATGGGGCTCACCGGCGTATTCGGCTTTGGCAGCCTGCTCTATAGCGGGCTGCGCTACACCACCGCCACCAACGGCTCGCTCATCCACGGCACGGGGCCGCTGATCATCGGCCTGGTGGCGGCGCTAACGTTGGGCGAGCGCTTCACCCGGCGGGCCGTCGTCGGCGGGGTCATCTCGCTGGTGGGCGTGGCGATCGTCGTGAGCGGCGGCTCGCTGGCCGCCCTGGCGCGGCAGCAGTACAATGTGGGCGACTTGCTGGTGCTGGCCTCGGTGGTGGATTGGGGCATCTATTCCGCCCTCACCCGCGTGGTGACGCGCTCGCGCTCCGCGCTGTCGGCCACCTGGCTATCCACCTGCCTGGCGCTGCCGGTGCTCTGGGTGGCGGCAGCGTGGGAGCTGCCCGCTCGCCCCGTGACGATGAGCTGGCCGGTGCTGCTGGCGGTGCTCTATATCGGCGTCGCCCCGTCGGTGGTGGCCTATCTGGCCTGGAACGAGGGTGTGCGGCGGGTCGGCCCGGCCAAGGCCACCGCCTTTTTCAATATGCTGCCCTTCTTTGGCGCGCTGATCGGCGTCCTCTGGCTGGGCGAGCCGTTCAGCCTGGCCCAACTGCTGGGCGGCGGGCTGATCATCGCGGGAAGCCTGATCACGGTGTGGACCGACCTGCGCAGCAAGTGACGTGCTCGCGGCGCAAGGTGGCCGCATGCGATGAGCAACATCAATGAGGAGGTATCTCGATGGCAACACTCTATGGCAAGGCATGGACCCGGGGCGAGCTGCTGCAATACGCCTCGGACGTATCCCAGTTGGGCGGCGTGCGCCTGCTGGCGCTGGATGACGGGTGCGCCCGCGGCCTGCGCGTGGCCCAGTTCCGCACCGGCAGCGGCTTGGCCTTTGACGTGCTGCTGGATCGGGGCATGGATATCGGCATGGCCGAGCACAACGGGCGGCCGGTCGGCTGGCGCTCGGCGGTGGGCGAGCGGCACCCCATGTACTATCAGGCCAAGGGCCTTTCCGGCTTCTTGCGGGCCTTTCACGGCGGGCTGATGGTCGGCTGCGGGCTGGACAACGTGGGCGCGGTCAACGTGGATGAGGGCGTGGAGCTGCCGTTGCACGGCGATCTCTCCAACACGCCAGCCAGCGGGGTCAGCTATGGCGGCGAGTGGCTGGGAGACGAATACCTCATGTGGGTGCAGGGGCAGATGCGCTGGGCCTCGGTCTTTGGCACCAACCTGGTGCTGACCCGGCGCATCTCGGCCACGCTGGGCGGGAACGCGCTGGCCATCGCGGACACCATCGAGAACCAGGGCCATGGCCGCGCACCCTATCAGATCCTCTATCACTGCAATTTCGGTTACCCGCTCCTGTCGCCCGAGAGCGAGCTGTGGGTGGACTCGGCGGTGCGGCCGCGGGACGAGGACGCCAAAAAGGGCTTGCGCGAGTACAACCGTTTCCAGGCGCCAGTGGAGCGCTACCCGGAGCAGGTCTTTATCCACCAGCCCCAACCCGACGCCGACGGCTACGGCTGGGCCGCGCTGGCGAACCGGGCGCTGGGCTATGGCGCCTATGTCCGCTTCCGCCTGGCTGAACTCCCCAACCTGATCCAATGGAAGATGATGGAGCGCGGAACCTACGTGCTGGGCCTGGAGCCGACCAGCGGCGGGGTGGAGGGGCGCGCCAAGGACCGTGAGCGGGGCATCCTGCGGTACATCGAGCCAGGGGAGCGCGTCGAGCTCCGCGTGGAGATCGGCGTGCTGCCGGATCGCGAGAGCCTGGAGGGATATCGGAAGGGATAACCTGAGCACAGACGAAAAAAGCCGCGCCCTTTTGGGGGCGCGGCTTTTTGTATGCTCAGTCTTGAAACCTAGACGCGGATCATCTCCAGGCGAGCCAGCTTGGGCAGCGGGCCGCCGATGAGGGGCCGCGCATAGTTGAGGAACTTTTGCGTCGGAAAGTTGCCCGCTTCGTTCATCATGTCCGCGGGCATCTTGCTCTCCTGATCGGCCACCTTTTCCACGTCCACGACGCCGGTGTTGCAATAGTACTCCGGCCCAGCCTCGCGCTCCAGGGTGATCATCACGCCCTTGGCCCCGGCCAGCGCCGCGCGCACGGCCTGCCGCCCCACGCGATAGGCCTCGTCCTGATCCACCGGCGAAGCCATCTCGACAAAGGAGCGCTGCAGGTAATAGGGGTTGTCCAGGCGGGCGCGGATGCCCAGCTTGGCGTTGATCAACTCGGACAGGAACGGCGTCACGCCGCCCTTGCGCACGTGGCCAAAGCCATCCACTTCTTTGGGCGCGATGTCCTCGCCGATGGAGCGGCCGCTGGGGTCCACGGTGCCCTCGCTGATGGCCGCCACGCAAAAGCCCAGCTTTTCGTACACCCGGCGCACGTCCTCCACCACCTGCTCCACCGTGACCGGCCGCTCGGGCACATAGACCAGGTGCGGCGCATCCCGCTCCTCTTCGCGGGCCAGGGCGGTGGCGGCGGTGAGCCAGCCGGCGTTGCGCCCCATGATCTCCATCAGGCGGATCGGGCCGTACTTGCCCATGGCCTCGGTATCCCGCCCGGTGTTGCGGATGGCCGCCGCCACAAAGCGCGCGCCGCTGCCATAGCCGGGGCAATGGTCCGTGCCCACCAGGTCGTTATCCACCGTCTTGGGCACGGCGATGGCGTACACGTTATAGTCCAGCTCTTTGGCCGCGCGATTGACGCCCCGCACAATGCTGGCGGAGTCGTTGCCGCCGATATAGAAAAAGTACCGGATCTTCATCGCCTTGAGCTTTTCCACGACCTTGACGAACTCTTCCTTGCTGGGCTTGTAGCGAGCGGTGCCCAGCGCCGAGGCCGGGGTGTAGCGCAGCGTCTCCAGCGCGGAACGCGATTGCTTGCGCAGGTCGATGATATCGCCCTGCAAAAAGCCCTCGACGCCGTGGACCATGCCATAGATGTCGCCGATGGGGCCGCGCTCGCCCAAAGAGGCATAGATGTCGTTCGCCATCGCCTCGTGGATCACGCCCACCAGGCTGCT